>DBFNYT010000191.1:0-5399 GCA_048425625.1 Collinsella sp.
TTCTTGAGGCGCTCGGTGTTGGTGACGAACAGGTCGTCGCCCACCAGCTGCACCTTGTTGCCAATGCGACGGGTGAGCTCAACCCAGCCGTCCCAGTCCTCCTCGGCCATGCCGTCCTCGATGGAGATGATGGGATAGGTGTCGACGAGCTTCTCCCAGTAATCAACCATCTGGGCACTCGTGTACTCCACGCCCTCGCCCTTGAGCTCGTACATGCCGGTCTCGGCGTTGTAGAACTCGGTCGAGGCCGGGTCCATGGCGTACATGAAGTCGATGCCGGGCTTAAAGCCGGCCTTCTCCACGGCCTTGGTGATGTACTCGAACGGCTCGGCATTGGTCTTAAGGTTGGGGGCAAAGCCGCCCTCGTCGCCCACGCCGCCGCCCAGGCCGGCCTCGTGCAGCACGCCCTTGAGGGTGTGGTAGACCTCGGCGCACCAACGCAGGCCCTCGGCAAAGCTCGGGGCGCCCACCGGCATGATCATGAACTCCTGGAAGTCGACGTTGTTGTCGGCATGCACGCCGCCGTTGAGAATGTTCATCATGGGCGTGGGCAGCAGGTGGGCGTTGACGCCGCCCAGGTACTGGTACAGCGACAGGCCCGCCGACTCGGCAGCGGCGCGGGCAACGGCCAGCGACACGCCCAGGATGGCGTTGGCACCGAGCTTGGTCTTGTTGGGGGTACCGTCCGCGGCAATCAGCGCGGCATCGACGGCACGCTGGTCGAAGGCGTCGAGGCCGACGACGGCATTGGCGCACTCGTTGTTGACGTGCTCGACGGCCTGAGAGACGCCCTTGCCCAGATAGCGGCCCTTGTCGCCATCGCGCAGCTCGCAAGCCTCAAAGGCACCGGTCGAAGCGCCCGAAGGCACCATCGCGCGACCGAAGCTGCCGTCCTCGAGCACGACCTCGACCTCGACGGTGGGATTGCCGCGGCTGTCGAGCACCTCGCGACCGTAGACGTCCAAAATATCGCTCATGTTGTCTCCCTCTCACTTGGAAACGTAGTTGATGCAAGCGACTGGCCGACTGTGCACCATCGGTGCGCCTCCGTAAGTTAGCCATATCGCACTTTTTGCATTATGCCCTAAGTTAGCCGAGGGATACATATGAATTGGAGAAATCATTCTTTGGGGCGCTTGTTTTTGCACCGAACATTCATCTCTAGAGGTCGCCCCCCAACCATTAAATTCTTCTATCGGCATACCGTCTTTACCTGGCTTGCGAATGAAAGAGCCAATAATGTACTTTTACATCGTGCAAAGTTCTGGATATCGTGCAATTCTAAGGGTCTGAAGTTCTGGATATCGTGCATAATCAGGTTATAAAAGTTCTGGATATCGTGTACGAGGTAGCCATGCTTAAACGAAAAGCCTATGACAAACTACTAAAATGGAAGCATGAAAGCGCTGGTAAAACAGCACTTCTTATTGAAGGAGCCCGCCGCGTCGGAAAGAGCACGCTTGCCCGCACGTTTGGAGAAACCGAATACAAGTCCTGCCTTGTCATTGATTTCTTTCAAGCACCTGCCGAAGTTAAGCAATATTTTGAGGACTATCGCACTGACTTCGACTCGCTCTTCCTCTATCTCTCGGTTTTCTATAACGTCAAACTCTATGAACACGAGACACTTATCGTCTTTGACGAGGTCCAGATGTACCCGCAAGCACGCGGACTCATCAAGTATCTCGTTGCAGACGGACGTTACGACTACATCGAAACTGGATCCCTGCTCAGCATCAAGCAGAACATTAAAGATATCGTCATCCCATCCGAGGAAGAGTCTCTGGAACTTGAGCCCCTCGACTTTGAGGAGTTTCTTTGGGGCATGGACGAAAAGGGACTGGCCGATCTCATTCGCATGAGTTTTAACAAGATGAAGCCGCTCCCCGATGCCCTACATCGCAGAGCGCTCTCCCTTATGCGCGAATACATGCTCGTAGGTGGCATGCCTGAGCCGGTATCCATCTATGTTGAACAGCGCGCTTTTGCGCCCGTCGACGCTTCGAAGCGCCGAATCGTCCAGCTCTATCGCAACGATATCTCTCGTTTTGCAACCGGTTACGAATTCAAAGTCGTCTCCGTACTCGATGGCATCCCGGGTCAGCTCTCTAGGCACGAAAAACGATTCAAGCTTTCCTCACTTGATAAAAACGCACGCATGCGCACCTACGAAGAAGCCTTCTTTTGGCTGGCAGACGCGCGAATTGCCAATATCTGCTATGCCGCAAGCGAACCGAGCGTGGGCCTTTCACTCAGCATGGAGCAAACGGCCCTCAAGTGCTACATGGCAGACACCGGCCTGCTTGTAACGCTTGCCTTCTCTGACAACAACGATACCGATGAAGACGTTTACAGAGCCGTGCTTCGCGGCGACATCGGATTGAACGAAGGAATGCTTACCGAAAACTACGTTGCCCAATCTCTAAAGGCCAATGGACACAGGCTCTTCTTTTATTCCCAAAGCGGAAAGAAGGAGGGGGAGGAGCGCATGGAAATCGACTTCCTCGTTACCCGACCCTATGTCAATGCCGCCGGAAAGCCGCGCATCAGCCCCATCGAAGTTAAGTCGCCACGCAGATACGGAACCATCTCCCTCGACCGATTCCGCGCGCGCTTTAACAAGAAGATTGGGATGGCTTACGTGTTGCACCCTAAACAACTCGAGTGGGATGCCGAAGCGCAGCTGGCACATCTTCCGTTGTATATGGCTTTTTGCTTGTAGAGACCTCTCTACGAATGGATGCCGTGAGAGACGCAGGCCTCACTCGCTTGCTTTTGCTTGGTCCCACAGGTCGTTGAGTTGAGCGGTTGAGCAGGCGGCGAGGTCATCGCCCGCCTCGTGCACGGCGGCCTCCATCGCAGCCCAGCGACGGCGAAACTTGGCCGTGCTCGCGCGCAGGGCGCTCTCGGCGTCGATACCCTCTTTGCGTGCCACGTTGACTAGAGCAAAGAGCAGATCGCCAAACTCCATTTCGCGCTCGGGCGAGCCAGGGGCCTCGGCCTCAAACTCGGCACGCTCCTCGGCGACCTCGTCCCACACATCCTGGACCGTCTCCCACTCAAAGCCCACGGCAGCCGCCTTGCGCGACACCTTCTGAGCCTGCATCAGCGCCGGCAGATGCGTGGGCACGCCGTCGAGCAGGCCCTCGGGCGCAGCCTCGCCTGCCGCCACGGCCTTGTCCTTGGCAGCCCTCTCGGCAAGCTTAACCTCGTCCCAAATCTTGAGTACCTCGTCGGAACTGTCGGCATCTACATCGCCAAACACGTGCGGATGACGGCGGATGAGCTTGGCATCGATATCACGCGCCACGTCGGCCAGCGTAAACTCGCCGGCGTCCGCCGCAATCTGCGCATGCAGCACGACCTGCATGAGCACGTCGCCCAGCTCCTCGCGTAGGTGAACCGCGTCGTCCGCCTCGATGCAGTCGAGTGCCTCGTAGGCCTCCTCGATCATGTTCTTGCCAATGCTGCGGTGCGTCTGCTCACGGTCCCACGGGCAGCCATCGGGCTGACGCAGACGCCAGATGGTCTGCACCAGATGCTGCAGCTCGGTCGACGCGTCTACCAGCGTGGACAGATCGCGCGAGCCCTCGGCATTTTGCTGAGCCATGTGCTGCACCATGGCTACTCCTCCTCCATGACCACGTGGCGGAACGTGCCGCCCTCGTAGATGCCGTAGCTGTGCGTACCGTCCTTGGGAATGCTCACGCTGCCGGGGTTGAAAAGCCACAGGCCCGGGTGCGCGGCGCTCTCCTCGTTGATCTTGATGTGCGTATGGCCGTAGACGAGCGCGGAGCCCTCGGGCAGCGCGGGCGTGTGGTCGACGCTGTTGTGCATGCCGGCGCCAAAGACGTGGCCGTGCGTCAGGAACAGCTCGCGGCCGGTCTCGTCGAACAGCGTGGCGTAGTCGGCCATGACGGGAAAGTCGAGGACCATCTGGTCGACCTCGGCGTCGCAGTTGCCGCGCACCGCGATGATGCGGTCGGCCAGGGCGTTGAGCAGCGGAATCACGCGCTTGGGGGCGTAGTCGCGCGGCAGGTCGTTGCGCGGACCGTGATAGAGCAGGTCGCCCAGCAGGACGATGCGGTCGGGCTGCTCGGACTCGATGGCGGCACAGAGGCGCTCAGCCCAGTATGCCGAGCCGTGGATGTCGGAGGCGATGAGGTATTTCATGGTGGTCCTTTCGGTGAGGTTGATGGGGTGGGTGTGGCGCGTCGCCGACCGTGTCACTCAAATTGCAGAGCCGCGGCTTGTGCTGTCTGTATCACGCGCTGGAGCGGCACACCGTGCTCGCGGGCAAGGCGGGCGCAGTCCTCGTACTCGGGCGCTGCACGCTCGCTGCCGTCGGGCAGGGTGGCCACCTTGACGAACACCTCGCCCCATGGCGTCGTTACGCGCTCAAAGCGGCGTGGTAGGCAAACGCGCTCCATAACCTGGCGACGAATGCCGTTGGTCGTGGTTTCCAAGAAGATGATCGTCTGCAGGCGCTCGATATCCTCGTGGGTGCAGATCACCTGCAGCTGCCAGCCGGGGCGTCCTTTTTTGCAATAGAGCGGCAGCCAGTGCACCTCGCGGGCGCCTGCCCCGCGCAGACGGCCGGCGGCGTAGGCGAGCACCTCGGGCGATGCATCGTCGATGTCGCATTCCAGCTTGACGATAGTTTCGGGCGCATCGGTCTCGCGGGACAGCGGGGATGTGCTATCGCATGGCATACGGTCCGGCTCCTTTCCGCGCGGGCTCGTTTTGTTCATCCAAACGCTAGCACATCGGACGTGGCACAAGCGTGACTTTCGTCCGTCGCCGCCCTCGCCCCTATCCAAACATGTACATCAGCCTCCAAACATGTCATTTTCTGCAGCTTTTGGAGGCTGATGTACATGTTTTGAGAGCGCAAGCGAGGCCGCGCCGCGCACCGCACAGCCTTTCCAATCGATTTCGAGCTCCGGCGTGCCCGGCGTGTTAAAAGCTACACCATTACAATGGAGCGGATTCGCTTGACGCAAAGGAGCTGCCATGTCTGCTTGCCCGATGGTCGATTGCCATACCCACACCTCGTTTTCGGACGGACATGCCTCGTTTGAGGACAACGTTCGCGCCGCTGCTGCGGCCGGCTGCCGCGTCATGGTCTCGACCGACCATCTCACCCTGCCCGCCAGCATGGATGCTAACTGCGAGGTGCAGGTTACTGAGGGCGACCTCCCGGCGCATCGTCTGGCTTTTGAGGACGCTCGCAATCTTGCCGCTCAGATTGCGCCAGAACTCACCTTTATCTACGGTTTCGAATGCGATTGGTACGAGGGCTGCGAGCCTTTGGTTGAGCGCTGGTCCCAGGGCGCCGTCGTGCGCCTGGGCAGTGTGCACTGGATTGGCAACCCAGGCGATATCATGGCCGGTGCCGC
>DBFNYT010000192.1:0-12760 GCA_048425625.1 Collinsella sp.
ACAAGCCTGCAAACACCCGAGGAAAAGGCAAAGCTCGATGAGCGTGCCGACGAGATCTTCGCCACGCTCATCGATTCCGGCGTCGTCGTTCACACCGAAGTGCCGCCCGCACCCGACGCTCCGGCTGACGCCGCGCCGGACATCGACTACGCACTGACGGTCGATCTGCCCGAGGACTTCGCGCTCGATCAGCCGCTCTCGCCGTTCTTACTTGCCGCATTGGAGCTGCTCGATCCCGAGAGCGAGACCTATACTATGGATCTGATCTCAATGGTCGAGGCAACGCTCGAGGATCCCAAGCAGGTGCTGCGCGCACAGGAGCGCGCAGCACGCGATCGCGCTATGGCCGAGATGAAAGCCGACGGCATTGAATATGAGGAGCGTCTGGAGCGCATTCAAGACGTCACGTATGAAAAGCCGCTCGAGGATTTGCTCGACGCCGCCTTTGACAAGTACTGCCAGGAAGTGCCCTGGGCCAACGACTATCAGCTCTCTCCCAAGAGCGTTCTGCGCGATATGCTCGAAAGCGCGAGCGATTTTAAGGGCTACATTCAAAAGCTCGGCATCGCCCGCTCCGAGGGCATTTTGCTGCGCTACCTGGCAGAGGCCTATCGTTCGCTCGACCGCACCGTGCCCATCGAGAAGCGCGACGAACGCCTGCGCGACATTATCTCGTGGCTGGGCTTTGTGGTGCGCTCGGTGGACTCGAGCCTGGTGGACGAGTGGGAGAACGCCGGCAACCCCGCTGCACTCGACGCCGCACCGCCGCAGGGCATCGATGAAGTCGTGGCAGACCGCCGTGGCTGCACCCTGCTGGTGCGCAACGCACTCTTCCGCCGCGTGACCCTTGCCGCCCGCGAGCACATTCGCGACCTGGGCGAACTCGACGACGACTGGGGCATGAGCGAGATCCGCTGGCAAAAGGCCCTCGATGCCTACCATGAGCAGCATGAGGAAATTCTCACCGACGGAGACGCCCGCAGTGCCGCAATGTTTTCCATCGATGAGTCCGACGAGAAGACCGCGCACGTATGGCACGTGCACCAGATCTTTGCCGACGAGGATGGCGACCACGATTTTGGCATCATGGGCGATGTCGATCTGGACGCCACGCAAGACGGCGGCGAGGTAATCTTCAAAAACTACCGCGTCGGCTTTATCGAGGACCTGCTCGAGAACTAGCCAAACATACTGGAACGGAATAAAACGGGGCCGTTGGCACTATCGCCAGCGGCCCCGTTTTTGCACTATCCGCTATGCCTTACTCGGCATCCTCGACCTCATACGAATCCGCCTCGGCTGGCTCATCGTTTGTCTCTGCCGCAGCCCCGCGTGCCTCGTCAAACGCCGCCTTCATGGTCTTGTTGCCCCACGTGAGCTTGCGAATGGTAAGCTCATCGGCCTTGTTGTGAGCCAGGCGCAGGTTCTCTGTGCTACGGCGCAAATCGTCCTTGGTCTTCTCGAGCTGCTTGATGGCGGCATCAATCTCCTTGATCGCCGACTCGAATTGTTTGCTCGCCAGGTTGTAGTTGCGCGAGAATCCATCCTTGAACTTCTCCATCTTGGCTTCGAAGTTCGTGACATCGATATTCTGCTGCTTGTACTCCGCCAGCTCCTGCTTATAGCGAAGCGAACCCATGGCAGCGTTGCGCAGCAGCGTAATGATGGGAATGAAGAACTGCGGGCGGATCACGTACATCTTCTCATAGCGGTAACTCACGTCGACGATGCCCGCGTTATAGAGCTCGCTCTCGGGCTCCAGCAGGGTGCAGAGCACCGCATACTCGCAGCCTTTCTGGCGACGATCGTGATCGAGCTTCTTAAAGAAGTCCTCGTTTTTATGCTTGGTCGCGGTCTCGTCGTTCTCGTTTTTCATCTCGAACATAATCGAAATGACCTCATTGCCACTTGCGTCGCACTCGCGGAAGATAAAGTCGCCCTTGGTGCCCTCGGACGCATCGTTATCCTTCTCGAAGTACGCGTTGGGAAACGCCGTCATGCGCAGACGGTTAAACTCGGTCTCGCAGTGCTGCTCGAGCGACTCGCCCACCATCTTGGTAGACAGGCGGACCTTCATGTCCTTAAGACGCTCGATTTCTTCATCCTTGTAGCGAATCAACTCGTCGCTCACGCGCTTGGCCTGCGCAAGCGCAAGCTCGTGGGCTGCCTTGGCCTGTTCCTCACGCGAATCGCGCACCGCCAGCTCACTCGTGAGCTTTGCGCGGGCCTCATCACGCTCACGCTCCGCCGCGGCGACCGCCTCTGACAGGTTCATTTTGGCCGTCAGCTCCTGTTCGCGCAGCTGCGCACGCAGACCCTCGGCCTCTTGCTCGGACTGAGCCTTTGCAGCGGAAAACTTCTCTTGTACCTTCGCACGGTAGTCAGCAAGCGCGCGCTCGGCCTCGCTGCGAGTGGCATCGAGCTCGCGCTGCGACTCAGCCGCCGCGGCGGCAAGCGCCATCTCCTGGGCCTTGTCCGCCGCGGCAAGCCTGGCCTGCAGCTCGGCAATCTGGGCATCTCGTGCAGCTAAATCATTTTGAGCGGCGTTGCGCATCGCCGATTCGGCAAGCTTGGCTTCGTCATCTTTGCGTCCCAGCTGCGCACGCAAATTGTCGATCTCGCGCTGAAGCTCGGCATTCTCCTTTTGAGCGTCGGCACGGGCCTCAACCGCCGCGCGCTGGCTTGCGCTCTCGCGCTCTGCGGCAGCGCCCTCGAGCTTGGCGCGCAGCTCGGAAAGCTCGGCATCGCGCTTGGCAACCTCTTGTGCCAGCTCCTGAGCCGCGGCGTTCTTCTGCTCGACAAGTTGAGCGTTGCGCTGAGACTCTGCCTTTTGCAAGGCAGCCGTCGAGCGCGAGCGCTCAAGCTCCAGTGCCTGCTCGCCCTCGCGCTGGACTGCCTTCACGCGCTCATCCAGGTCGCGCGAAAACTCGGCATTGCGCACTTGTTTGACGATCTCCGCATAGCCGGACGCATCGACCTTAAAAACTTCGCCACAATGCGGGCACTTGATCTCGTTCATAGCAGCTCCTCGATGGACGCAAATTTCAACCGCCTACACTCTACCGCGCCGCACGGACAAAAAAGGCGCCGCTGCCATAATGGCAACGGCGCCAGAACCACCACAAAGGTGCCTGTCCCCCTTTGTCGCGGTTTGTGCGGTGGTTCGAGAATTACAGTCCAAAGAAGCCGAGGATTTGGTCTCGGCTTACGGGCTTGTAGTCGTTGGCGTCGAGACCGACATCGTAGCGAAAGATAGGGCGCTCGCGATCGCGGTTGCGCGCGTTGGTGCGGTCTCCCCTGCTGTGGATATGCCCGTGCAGCATGATGGCGCCACGTGCCTTGCCATTCCAGCTAAGCATGGGGTAGTGGCTCATAACCAGACGATGGCCCTTGGCATAGCCGGGGGCAATCTCCAGATAATCACGCACGTCTTCCCAAATTTGCGGCACGTCGGGATCTTCCCAATCGCCGTCATGGTTGCCACGGATGAGCGTCACGTTCTGGCATTCGATGCGCTCGCGCAGGCGCACCGCCTCCGCCAGGGGCAAACGATAGGTAAAGTCTCCCAGGATGTAGAGGCGGTCGTCCACATCCACGCACTCATTGATGGCATCGATGACCTTGCGGTTCATCTCCTCGACTGAATCAAACGGTCGATCCATGTCGTGCAAGATATTCGTATCGCCCAGGTGCAGGTCGGCGGTAAACCACATCATCGTCTATGCCCTCATTTCGCAACGTGTTCAACTCGTGCTAAGTATACAGACGTAGCGATGCGGCGGTTATCCAAAGAGCCCGCCGAACAGTCCGCGGCGGCGCTTGTCTTGCTTTTTCGAAGTGTCACTCTGAGTTTTCTTGTCCTGCCGTTTCCTACGGTCCTGCTCCAACTCATCGTCATCGAGTAGCATATCCCACTCAAACGGATCATCTGTCAGATCGAACAGGTCATCGTCATCAAACATGACCGCCTCCATTGTCGATTAGCGAGCATCCACCACATAAAGACCAACACGCACCTGATGCCACGGGCTGCGCTCGGGGGCAACCTGTTGCACGCGGGCCTCAAATACGTCCTCGTGGCCGTAATACATCATCAAGGACAGCGGGCCGACCTCGTTTCCCGGAACATAGCCAAGCTTGGTGTTGCCGTAGTAGATCGCAACCGCCTCGGGGTCATGGGGATTATCGCGCTCGGCACACAGCGTCAGCTTATCGCCCGCTTTAAGATCGCCCAGGACCAAGGCGCCATCGGCATACTGAAATCCTGCAATGTGAAATGACAGAAGAACACGTGAAGGCTCGTACATAGCAGCTCCTCTAACAGCCGGATAAATCGGCGCTTAACCGTACTGAGAAGCTTACGGGCCCGTGCGGACACAAATTCGCCCCACCCGCGCCTTTTCGACCGTTTGTCGCTACACCATCTGAATCTAATGCACAAACATGCGCACGAACTTGTGCTTCCAGCTTGCGTAAGGAGCATAGCGGAATGGCACGTCCAGCCACGTTGCCTTGTTCACGATGCTCTTCTTGTGGCTAAACGTATCGAAGCTCTCGCGGCCATGGTACTGACCCATACCGCTCGCACCCATGCCGCCAAAGCCCATATGGCTCGTGGCCAAATGCATAATGGTGTCATTAACACAGCCACCACCAAAGGGCACGTAACGCACAAAGCGCTGCTGAACCGCACGGTCCTGGCTAAAGATATACAGGGCCAGCGGCGTCGGACGATCCGTAATAAACGTCTCGGCCTCGTCTAGGCTCTCAAACGTCAGCACCGGCAAAATGGGGCCGAAAATCTCCTCCTGCATCACGGCGTCATCGGGGGACACGCCGTCCAAAATCGTCGGCTCGATCTTGAGCGAAGCCTCGCGCACGGCACCTCCAAGCACGACCTTATCGGAATCGATCAGCCCGCGCACGCGCGCAAAATGCCTGGCGTTGACGATATGCCCGTAATCCTCGTTATCGAGCGGATGCTCGCCAAACATACGGCGGGCCTCCTCCTTGATAAGGTCCAGCAGCTCGTCGTGCACGCGCGCATCGACCAGCAGGTAGTCGGGCGCTACACAGGTTTGCCCCACGTTGAGCCATTTACCAAAGGCGATACGCCGTGCCGCGACCTTCAGGTTTGCCGTCGCATCCACGATGCAGGGACTCTTTCCGCCCAGCTCAAGCGTCACAGGCGTAAGGTTTTTACTTGCGCGCTCCATAACGAGTTTGCCGACCGGAACGCTACCGGTAAAGAAGATCTTGTCCCAGTGCTCATCGAGCAGCGCTTCGTTCTCGGCGCGCCCGCCCTCGACAACCGTCACCAGGCGCGGATCAAATGCCTCTTCACAGATTTGCCTGAGCACCGCGCTCGATGCCGGAGCATAGGCGCTCGGCTTGATGACCACGGTATTGCCCGCGGCAAGGGCGCCAGCGAGCGGCTCGAGCGTCAGCAAAAACGGATAGTTCCAGGGCGCCATGATGAGCGTGACGCCATAGGGCACGGTTTGCGTTTTGCACACGCTCACGGCGTTAGCGAGGTCGCACGGACGCAGGCGCGGACGACTCCATCGAACCACGTGAGCGATCTGATGTCGAATCTCGGAAAGCGATGTGCCAATCTCGCACATATAGGCCTCGTCATGCGACTTTCCCAAATCGGTCTTGAGCGCATGAGCGATATCGGCCTCGTGGGCCCGCACCGCATCGCGTAAACTCACGAGCGCGCGACGTCGAGCATCGACATCAAACGTGGCGTGCGTCTTAAAGTAGGCGCGCTGATCGCCGACGATGCGCGCAATTTCCTCGGTGTTCATGGACCCTCCTAATTCTCGTCCTCAAACATACCACCTGCAACGACCTCGTACATATGCTCGAGCTCCAAGCGGTCCATTAGAAGCGGAACGGGGTATAGCGGATTGGCCTCGGCATCGGCATGCACCGCCATCTCGGGAATGTCAGAGCGGCGAATGCCCAAGACATATTTGGGGATTCCCAGGGCCTCGTTCATGCGGTCGACCCAATCGATAAAGGCCTCGGCCGCAAGACTGTCCTGCGCGGTAGCCGGCGCAATGCCCGCCATGCGAGCAAGATCGGCAAGCTTGGGGGCGGCGGCGTCACCATAAGCGCGAAGCATGTGCGGCAGGATGATCGCGTTGGCCAAACCGTGCGGAATTCCGTATCGGCCGCCTAGACTGTGCGCGATGGCATGAACGTATCCAACATAGGAGCGCGTAAAGGCAACTCCCGCCTTATACGCCGCCGAAAGCATATTGCGACGCGCACGCATGTCGTCGCCATGCTCATAGGCCTCGAGCAAATTGTCGTGGATGAGCTGCACCGCCTGTCGTGCCATCTTGCGCGTATAGGGCGTGGTGCTTCGCCCGATAAAGGCCTCGACGGCATGCGTCAGGGCGTCCATACCCGTCTGCCCCGTAATGGAGGCGGGCAGACCGCGCGTAAACTCGGGGTCGTGCACCGCAAAGCGCGGAATAAGCACAAAGTCGTTAATGGGGTACTTGTAGTGCGTCTCGTCATCGGTAATTACCGCCGCAAGCGTGACTTCGCTTCCCGTACCGGCGGTAGTGGGAACGGCGATGAGCAGCGGCAGGCGACGATGAATCCGCAGCAGGCCGCGCATCTTGTTGATGGGCTTGTTTGGCTGCGCAATGCGTGCGCCCACGCCCTTGGCGCAGTCCATGGCTGATCCTCCGCCAAAACCGATAATGGCCTGGCAGGCGCTCTCTCGATACAGGGACGCCGCTTCTTCCACGTTTGAAACCGTGGGGTTCGCTGATGTTTTGGCATAGACCGCAACGCCAATTCCCTTGGACGCGAGCGCTGTCTCGAGCGGTGCCGTGAGCCCCAGACGGGCAATGCCGGGATCCGTCACGATAAGGACCTTCTGGATCGAGCGCTTTTGAAGCACCGCGGGCACATCCTCGGCATGCTCTAAAATGCGCGGCTCGGTATAGGGCAGGATCGGCAATGCAATGCGAAAAACCGTCTGATATGTTCGGCACCAGGCACGACGGGCTAGATGCATAAAGGAAACTCCTTCATTTGTTGATAGGTCAACATTTGCTCGCCCGATTGTACTCAGCGGCGGTCAAAGACGGCCTGCCAATCGTTAATCAATCAACATCTTCATATCTCAAAATTGTTTTATTAAAAATCATTCCTAATAGGCTTCACATTTGGTTGCATTTATGGATAATAGAACTCGTCAAGACGCACGTCCGGAGAGGGCCCTTACGGGACCGGACGAGCGCACAATCGCCATCGATCGAAAGGATCGAATCATGAAGTTTGTTTGCCCCGTTTGCGGTTATGTGGAAGAGTTCGACGGCGACCAGCTGCCCGAGGACTTCAAGTGCCCCCAGTGCGGCGTTCCCGGTTCTCGCTTCCTGAAGCAGGAGGAGGGTCAGCTCGAGTGGGCTGCCGAGCACGTCGTGGGCGTCGCCAAGATGGAGGGCGTCTCCGAGGACATCGTTGCCGACCTGCGCGCCAACTTTGAGGGCGAGTGCTCCGAGGTCGGTATGTACCTGGCCATGGCGCGCGTCGCTCATCGCGAGGGCTATCCCGAGATCGGCCTGTACTGGGAGAAGGCTGCCCACGAGGAGGCCGAGCACGCTGCCAAGTTCGCTGAGCTCCTGGGCGAGGTCGTAACCGACTCCACCAAGAAGAACCTCGAGATGCGCGTTGAGGCCGAGAACGGCGCCACCGCCGGCAAGACCGATCTTGCTAAGCGCGCCAAGGCCGCTGGTCTCGATGCCATCCACGACACCGTGCACGAGATGGCTCGCGACGAGGCTCGCCACGGCAAGGCTTTCGCCGGCCTGCTCAAGCGCTACTTCGGCTAAGCCAGCAACCTGAGACATAACCTCTAGCTCGATGAGGCCCGGACCGCATGGTTCGGGCCTTTTTCGTGCCTCACAAACTTGTTAACTACCTGAAATAGGACCGCCTTCGGCATCGGCTTCTCGTCAAAAACTAAGTGAGTAGACTTTTTGGAACTTGCCGAGCAGACCATCCATATCACTTTATAAAGCCGCAGGTAAATGCCTTGTTGCAAAACGACCTAGTCGCCAAAGTGCCAAAAGTCTACTCACTTAGATTCGCAGCCGTCCACGATCGAGCCATTTTGTGTCTAACGGGCATCTTTCCGTCGATTACTCCCAATTTTGTCCAGTCAACGAATAGTTCAGACCTGAGTAATGTCTCAGCCCTTTGCTCATCTGAGCTTTTATCACGATATTCAGCATCGAGCATCCTGCATACGGCCTTAACGATCGCGCGGAATCTATCCTCATCCGATATCTGTCTGTGTGTCAGGAGAAGCACATCGTAGCCCATGGCCTGAAGGGCCGTCATGCGGTCAGCGTCACGCAAGCCATCCCCTGCGCGTCCGTGCGAGGCCTTTCCCTGACATTCAATGGCCACCTGTCGCCTGCCGTCCGGCGAAGACAGAAGTATGTCGATATATACACGGGACTTTCCCACAATCGCTCGAGCACTTGTGCTTAGCATCACTTCAACATTAAGCTCTATGTCGCAAAAACCTTCGCCTCCCAGGGATCGCGGCAGTGCAAGTAGCAAATACGCCTCGACCTCAAAAGGCGACGCGGCACCCAATGGAACGAGTTGCGACACCGTCCTAAATCTATTGCCGTAACGTATCCCGCAAACATCTGAACAAAAACGGTCAAGGTCTCCGCCCAAAACCAAAGCGTCTCGACGCCATAAATTTGAGGCGGTGCCGTCCTCGGACGGGCAGCGCACCCAACCGAACGTTGTCGAGATCGCGCCCGAATCAATTGCACGCGAAAACTCCGCCTCAAGTGCCGCAGGCAGAGCGCACACCGCAAACAAGCCACACATCTCCGCCAATACCAAAAGAAGCTGAAGATCCGTCAGATGCCGCGACATGATGAATACCGTCAGTAGAGGAGACGTAATCAAAAACCCATGCTCCGTTTCCAGTACGGATTCCCTGGGAAGCTCACCAAGAAACAGCCGCTGCCTAATGCTGGCAGGACAAGTCCGTTTGTTTCTCGTCTGAACCAATGTATACAACGGAAAACCGAGCGCGACCGCAGCCGTCGGGTTGCGGGCGAGATCATATCGCTGCCGGTCTTCTTCCGGTCGTGGAAGCGGCGGACACAGAGCGCGGACCTGAGGGGGCAAACGCCAGTACCTAAAAGCCGATATGTCACAAAGTAGATCTTTCATAGGCACAGGAAAACACGAATTTCAACCCAGTCAGTCACGCATTGGCGCGAACGCGCCAAAAATGGTGCCGAACGGACTGCCAAGTTTTCAACAGCCCTCCCCAACTGGCCAAAAGCTTGCCGAGAGCTGGACGAAGCCCTGTTGAAAACCCCATTTTTTTCTCATGCAGAAGCTTTGCGCGGCAAGTGAGTAGACTTTTTTGAACATTCCGAGCAGCCCGGTCATCCTGCTTTTCAAAACCGCAGGTAGATAGCTTGTTACAAAACTGCCTGGTCGCCAAAGTTCCAAATGCCTACTCACTTAGATTGCAGAGCGCTCCCATTAGCTGCGATTCCAAGGTATTTAGCGCTTTTGGACTCAAATCGTCATACTGAACAAGAATTTGACTTGAGTTTTCAGGGGCAGATGCGCCATCGGCACACCAAAAACAGTCACCGATATCGATAAAAGGGATGCTCGAGCGCGTGAGGGCCCGTGCAATAGTGCTTCCGCCCGTTCCACGCTCCGCAACCACGGTGCAGTAAAGGCCCGCGTCTGCGTGTTCGATCGAGACTTCCCCTGCCGGAAATGCCTTCCGTACAAGCGCCGCCAGGCCATCACGCGCCTCGCGAGCACGAACGCGCACGCGGTTCACATGTCGCTCGTAATCACCCGATTCCAGCAAACGCGCCAAAGCGACCTGATCAACAGAGCTCACCGACGAGGCGTAGAAACCAAGGTTGCGCCTAAACCGCTCCATTAACTCATCGGGCAACACCATGTACGCCAAACGCAACGCCGATGAAAGGCTCTTCGAAAACGTGTTGGTGTATATAACCGACTGGGCGGCATCGATCGACGCGAGCGCGGGAATCGGCTTCCCGGCAAGGCGAAACTCACAATCAAAGTCATCTTCGATGAGATACCGACCTGGTCGCTCGGCGGCCCAGCTCAGAAGCGCATAGCGACGCGCAATGCTCGTCACAAGGCCGGTTGGATATTGGTGAGACGGCATCAGGTGAAGTACATCGGTCCCGGTTTTCTGCAGAGCGCTCAAGTCCACGCCCTCATCATCCAACGGGATATGTCGAACTTTGCAGCCCATAGCCTGATAGATGCGCGTCAGGCGCAAATAGCCCGGGTCCTCAACGGCATACACCTTGTCCGCGCCAAGCAACTGAACCAACATGGTATCGAGCAACTGAGCACCCGCACCGATAACAATGTTATTAGAATCGACATTCATGCCCCTTGTCCCACGCAGGTGGTGAGCGATTGCGCATCGTAGCCGAGCAGTGCCCTGCGCCGGTGCGGGCGAAAAGATTTCGCGCTCGTCTTCAGATGCCAGCGTCGCCCGTAGCGCGCTTTGCCAAAGCCGCGCCGCCTCCAAAGCAGAAGGAGAAAGCGCATCGAATCGCTCGACCTGTCCGTTGACATCATGCGTGTTGGGACCCACAGAAACGGCATCTCGGTCGATGCCCTCCGAAGCCAAAGGAAAAACCGGTGCGTCCGGAAGCTTGCAAGCGTAGTAGCCACGACGCGGCATTGAGCAAATATAGCCCTCAGCGAGTAACTGACTATATGCATTCTCGATGGTAATGACACTGATTCCCAGATGACTGGCAAAGGCGCGCTTAGACGGCAGATGCTCCCCCGCCGCAATACGGCCAGCAACAATATCATCTCGAATTTGCTGGTAAACATACTCATAGAGCGATGCCTCGCCACGTTTTTCCAAATTGTAGTCAAGCATGAGCCTATCACCTGACCTTATTACGTCATTCAATCTGGTATTAGTCTGACCTTATTATTATCTCGAAAACTGAGTATTTTGCCATACCCAGCTCCCCGATAGGATGTTCCGTCAAGCAATGCACATGCCAACCAAGGGAGCAACCATGGCAGAACAGACCAGCAAGGCCGATCGCGTCAAACTCAATCGCGAACTCGCGCAGATGCTCAAGGGCGGCGTCATCATGGACGTCACCACGCCCGAGCAGGCACGCATCGCCGAGGAGGCGGGCGCCTGCGCCGTCATGGCACTCGAGCGCATTCCGGCCGACATCCGCGCCGCAGGCGGCGTCTCGCGCATGAGCGACCCCAAGATGATCAAGGGCATCCAGGAGGCCGTCTCCATCCCTGTTATGGCCAAGTGCCGCATCGGTCACATTGTCGAGGCGCAGGTCCTGCAGGCCATCGAGATCGATTACATCGACGAGTCCGAGGTTCTCTCCCCTGCCGATGACGTCTATCACATCGACAAGACCCAGTTTGACGTCCCGTTTGTCTGCGGCGCCCGCGATCTGGGCGAGGCGCTGCGCCGTGTTGCCGAGGGCGCCACGATGATTCGCACCAAGGGCGAGCCGGGCACGGGCGACGTCGTTCAGGCCGTACGCCACATGCGCAAGATCCAAAAGCAGATCAGCGACGTTGTCGCCCTGCGCGACGACGAGCTCTTTGAGGCAGCCAAGCAACTGCAGGTTCCGGTCGAGCTGGTGCGCGAGGTCCATGCCACGGGAAAGCTTCCCGTCGTGAACTTTGCCGCCGGCGGCGTAGCGACCCCCGCCGACGCCGCGCTGATGATGCAGCTGGGCGCCGAAGGCGTCTTTGTCGGCTCGGGCATCTTTAAGAGCGGCGACCCCGCCAAGCGCGCAGCCGCCATCGTCAAGGCCGTGGCAAACTTCACCGATGCCAAGCTCATCGCCGAGCTTTCTGAGGACCTGGGCGAGGCCATGGTGGGCATCAACGCCGACGAAATCGAGATTATCATGGAGGAACGCGGGCGCTAGTCCAGCAGAAAGGATCGCACATGAGCGATTATGCAGACCAGACGGTCGCCGTGCTGGCGGTCCAAGGTGCTTTTGCCGAGCACGAGGCAAGACTATCCGAGCTGGGCGCACGTTGTATTGAGCTGAGGCAGGCGGCTGATTTGAAGCAGGACTTTGACCGTCTGGTACTTCCCGGCGGCGAGTCTACCGTTCAAGGGAAGCTGCTTGATGAGTTGGACATGCTCGAGGAGCTTCGCACCCACATTGTTGAAGGCATGCCCGTCCTTGGCACCTGCGCCGGCTTGATTCTATTGGCGCGCGATCTTGCCGCACACGACGATAAGGGAACGCCGCGCCTAGCAACCATGAACGTACTCGTTGAGCGCAACGCTTATGGCAGACAGCTCGGCAGTTTTCGCACCAAGGGCCAGGTGTCCGGCATCGACGGTGAAGTGCCATTAACATTTATCCGTGCACCCCGCATCGTCGAAGTGCACGGCAATGCCAAGGCCTTAGCGAAAGTCGACGGCCGTATCGTCGCCGCCCGTCAGGGCAACCAGCTCGGCGTAACCTTCCACCCCGAGCTCGACGACGACACGCGCCTCCACGAGCTCTTCCTCCAAATGTAGGCAGAAAACAAACGAGCGTGGATTTTCGGACGCATAGCAAATGATCCCTTGGGGATGCCGATGTTTTGGTACCGACAGCGAGCGCCCACCAGAGCGAACAAATTGGCATGAAAAGAGGACGGCATAGACCTTCTGGTCATGCCGTCCTCTTTGAATGAC
>DBFNYT010000193.1:0-28222 GCA_048425625.1 Collinsella sp.
TAGTCATTGGGGACACTCTTGAACAGGCAACATCCAAGGAGTGTCCCCGGATGCCGGCACTTAGGGACGTTCCCAAAGTGCCGGCACATAAGGAACGTCCCTGAGTGCCGACTACAGCGGCAGGCCTTGGCCGAGCATGGCTATGGCGCTCATCAGGACCAGCATGCCGGCAGCGTAGGGCAGCACCGCGCCCAGGAGTTCGGCATCCTTACCGCGCACGTGCACGGCGGCAAGACCAATGGCGAGGGTCTGCGGCGAGATCATCTTACCAGCGGCGACGCCCAGGGCGTTCAATGCGACCATCCAGTAGTCGCTCACACCCAGCGCAGTGGCGGCCTGGCTCTGAATGGGACCAAACAGCATGCCCGAGGACGTGCCCGAGCCGGTCACGAACGCACCGACTGCGCCGATCCACGGAGCCAGAATCGGGTACAGCCCACCGGCGACGGCGATGCAGAACGCGCTGATCGAAGAGATCATGCCCGCATAGCCCATCACCTTGGCACAGCCCAGCACCGAAAGCATCGTGATCACCGTCGGCATCATCTGCTTCACAGTCGCGGCCAGCACCTCGCCCATCATGCGTGGCGAAGCACCCTGAATGGCACCGCCGACAAACGCCGCCAGGAAAATCCAGACGCCTGGCGTGTTGATCCACGAAAACGTAAGCATACCGGGATTCTCACCGCAATACACCTGCACATGGCTCGCAAACGGCGCGAGCGCAGCATGTACAGCGGGCACCAGATTAGACGTGCCCAGCAGCAACACAAAGATCAGGATGAAGCACGACCAGGCCGAAAGCGCCGACTTAACGGTGAGCTTCTCCCCCGCCTCGATATTCATGTGAAAGCGTGCGTCCAGATGCCCCGACTTCTCGGCACGCATGGCAAGCGCAGCTGTCAGCGCGAGCGAAACGATGGATCCTACGACCACGGCCAGCTCGGGGCCCACAAACATGGCAACGACCAGAGCCGCGCCGACAAACGACACGCCGGAGAGCAACGCCACGCCGGCAACACCGTGCAGACGCTCGCCCACACTCGCGGCATTGCCCTGGTCATCGGCAACACGGCCCGCAACCAGCACAATAAATAGCGGCATCACCACAAAGAACGGTGCGAGCTGCACCAGCTGAACGGTCGCTAAGTGAAGGGAATCCAAACCCACCAGGTCGGCAACGGACACCGTGGGGATGCCGATGGAGCCGTAGGGCGTGGGCACGCCGTTGGCCAGCAGGCAGATGAGCACGGCAGGCACGGCCTCAAAGCCCAGGCCCGCGAGCATGCCGGCGGGAATGGCGACAGCGGTACCGAAGCCGGCCATGCCCTCCATAAAGCCACCGAAGCACCAAGCCACGAGCAGCGCCAGCAGACGGCGGTCGCTGCTGATGGAGGTGATCATGCTGCCGATCACGTCCATGGCGCCCGTACGAACGCACAGGTCATACGTGAACACCGCGGCGATGATCACCAGGACGATGGGCCACAGAGCCATCAAAAAACCTTCGAGCGAGGCGGTCGCGATCTGCGCTGCCGGCAGGTGCCACCATGCGAAGGCAAGCAAGCACGAAAGGACAAACGATCCGATAGCGGCCTTCCAAGCTGGCCATTTAAAGCACAGCAGCATCACGACCAGCCAAATAATCGGCACAAGAGCCAGTAAGAATGCGGCGACGTCCATAGGTAGAAGCTCCTTGGTACCGCGTGGGCGGCATCGGGGGTGTCACAAAACTTCAACAGGATACCGCACGTTTACCGACAAATTACAGCCGCCCGCCGAAATTATTGAACAATCCGTTCAAAAACACGAACGAACACCGTCGCGTCTATACTAGAGCGCAGCAATAGAAAGGACTCCGCTTTGAGCATCACGCCCATCGATAGCATTCGCCGTGCCATCGCCCGCCGCAACGGCATCTCCAACCCCGCTGCATCGAAAGATGACGCCGCGAAGGCCCAGGGCGGTCGCATCGAGAACGGCCTGTTCCCCGCCTCGCACACCGCTGAGGAGCTCGTGCGCATCCAGGAGCTGAGCCAACGCAACGCCGGCGGTCCCTATGGCGGCCAAGCCACACGTCGCCGACGCGAGCGCGATCGGGAGCCCGGCCCCATCCACCGCATGGTCAACGCTTGGTGGAACCGTCTGCTCGGCGCCGTCTACGGCGGCGGCTTCTCCATGCAGGAAGCGGAATACGAGGAGCACGCCACCCGCCGCGATTACCTTTGGAACACCCTCGGCACCGCCGTGTGGGGCTTGGCGTTTCCGCTGCTCACTATCGTGTCTACTCAGCTCGTGGGCGCCGAAGAAGCCGGCAAGTTCTCCATCGCCTTTGTCACCGGCACGCTCATCATGATCGCGTGCAACTACGGCGTGCGCAACTTTCAGGTCTCGGACATCGACGAAAAAACCTCCTTTGCCTCCTACCAGCTCAACCGCTGGCTCTGCGGAGCGCTCGCGCTGGCATGCGGCCTGGTATACAGCAGCGCCCGCGGCTATGACACGCAGATGGCGACGATCGGCCTGGGCGTCTACCTGTATAAGGTCATGGACGGCGTCGCCGACGTGTACGAAGGCCGCCTGCAGCAGGCCGACAAGCTCTACCTGGCTGGCATGAGCCAAACGCTACGCTCCGTCGGCGTCATCGCGGTCTTCAGCGTGGCGCTGTTCCTCACGCGCAGTATGCCCATCGCGGCCATGGCCATGGGCATCGCCGCGATTGCCTCGCTCGTGCTGGTCACCGCGCCGCTCGCCCTGCTCGAAACCGAAAAATCGCGCCGCGTGAGCCTGCGCTAGGTCGGCCACCTGTTTGTCCAGTGCGCCCCACTTTTTGGCGCGCTGTTCCTGTTCAACCTAATCGAGAGCATGCCCAAGTTCGTGATGGAAGGCACGCTGGCCTACAAGTATCAGCTGTACTTTAATGCACTGTTCTTTCCGGCGCAGGCCATTTTGTTGAGCATTGGATTTATCTATAAACCGCAGCTCCTGAGGCTGTCGAGCATTTGGGCGAATCCGCGCAAGCGTCGCCGCTTTGACCTGATTATTGTTGCCGTTATGGCACTGATCGTGGTCATTACCGGAGCGTGCGCCGCATTTATGGCAGGCCCCGGAATCCCCCTCATGAGCTTTATGTACGGCCTTAACTTTGAGCGCTACCGCACGCTGGCGCTACTGATGGTTGTCGCCGGTGGCATCACCGCGGCCATCGATTTTATCTACGCCATCATCACGGTGCTGCGCCATGCCGGCGACGTCACCAAGATCTACCTGATTTGCTTCGCCGTAAGCGTGGTGCTACCGGTGATTCTGATCAATCTGCTCGGCCTGATGGGTGCCGTCGTGAGCTACCTAGCCATCATGGCCCTACTCCTGGTACTGTTGATTATCGAGTACCGCCGCATCCGCCAACGCATCGAACGCGACCGCAACCCATACGGCGTCTAACGTCCACCTTGGTACATTGGGGAAAGAAACGTCGATGTCTTGGCACCAACCTCTTGCGCCGTTATTCCCCGGGGCGAATATTCGCATAGAACTCGGCCCCGTCGTCCAGGCGCAGGATGCCCACGCGGCCGAACTCGGAGCCGGTGGCGGCGGCGCAGTCGATGTCGATGCGATCGGGCACACCGGCAGTGTCCTCGCCGCCCAAGCGCACGATCTGCCCGCGTCCCGATTCCTCATCGAGCCCCGCCAGACCACCGACCTCGCAATAGCGCCCAAGCGATACCGTGGGCGTGTGGCCGCTCACCACGACCGGACCCTTGCCCTCGGCAGAAAGCAGCCCGGTCGGCACATCCCAATAGCCGTGACGAATCCACAGCAGGTCATCGGACGACTGCACCGCGAGCATCTGCTGCAGCAGCTCGCGATCGGCACTCACCGCACCGACGCCATTGGCACAATCGACACCATGCTCAAGCAAAAACGCGCACGCCGCCTTCATCTCGATTCCAGCATGTACCAGCAGATACGGGCGCTCCTCGGTCTCGACCACCGCGTAGAGCGGCAGCGCGGCCATCCATCGCACGAGCTCCTCGTATGCCTCAAATTCCATGTCGTTGAGCTGCTCGCGCGTCGTCCAGCCGCCGTTGATATCCCAGGTCTCGGCATCGAGCGGATCCTGGCCAATGATGGCATCGAGCATGATCTGCTCGTGGTTGCCCTTGAGCACATGGGCGTTGGGCAGCGAACGCACCAGATTAATAACGCCAAGCGGATCGGGCCCGCGATCGATCATGTCGCCCAGTACGTACAGCGTATCGTCGGACGTCAGCGAGATCTTGGACAGGGCCTCGTCAAGCGCACGCACGTGCCCGTGAGCATCAGATGTCACATAGATCGCCATGGAACGCCTCTCCTTGCATTGCGACCGAAGCCCAACGCCGCAACTAAAACTTCAAGTTGAACTTAAACGTTACCCATTGTACTCCGTCGTAATAAAGCTGGGAAGGGTTTACAAACGACAGTCATTCCAACGGTCTCCTGTGACGATATCGCGCACGCCCGCAATCCAGCCCCATAAACCCACCGTCTTTGGGTACAAATAACCGCAAATAACTGACCGTGCCACGCCAACCACCCAGGAGCGGACACCATCCATGAACCAGATACTTCTCTTTATCGGCCTCGTCATCATTTTGTGCCTGACCATCAAACCCGTCGGCAAAAAGCTCCCCTTCCCCACCCTGCTCATCTTTATCGCGCTCGGCATGCTGCTGGGCGTCAACGGCCCGGCGCACATCGACTTTAGCGACTACGCGCTCACCGAGACCGTCTGCAGCACGGCGCTGCTGTTCATCATGTTCTACGGCGGCTTTAACACCAATATCGACCGTGCCAAACCCGTCGCTGTGCCGGCGGTGCTGCTGAGCACGCTCGGCGTCGTCATCACTGCCGGCATCACCGGCGTGTTCGCCCGCTTCGCGCTGGGGTTCAACTGGATTGACGGCCTGCTGTTGGGATCGGTCGTGGCATCCACCGACGCGGCCAGCGTCTTTAGCGTGCTGCGCGAGCACAACCTGTCGCTGAGGGGCGGCACCGACTCGCTACTCGAGGTCGAATCGGGCTCCAACGACCCCGTCGCCTACATGCTCACCGCCGTGCTCGCCACACTCGCGGCCGGCGGCGACATCAACATTCCCGCACTGCTGGCCAAGCAGATTATCCTGGGCGCGGGCCTGGGCCTTGCCATCGGCTGGGCGGCGGGCCGCCTGATTGAACGCGCGCACGCAACGGCCGAGGGCGCGCAGACCATCTTTTTGTTCGCCGTGGCGATCGTCGCCTACGCACTACCAAGCTATCTGGGCGGCAACGGCTTTTTGGCTGTATACCTGGCCGGCATTGTGCTGGGTGCCAGCGACATCACCGGCAAAGTCGAGATGGCGCACTTCTTTGACACCCTCACCGAAATGGCGGAGATGACGATCTTCTTCTTGCTCGGCCTGCTCGTGACGCCCGCGCGCCTGCCGCAGATGCTGCTGCCGGGCCTGGCGCTCATGGCGTTCATGCTCTTCGTGAGCCGCCCCATCGCCGTCGGCCTGCTGCTGGCGCCCTTTAAGACCAACCCTCGCCAGGTTGCGCTCGTAAGCTGGGCGGGCCTGCGCGGCGCGGCTTCGGTCGTCTTTAGTCTCTTTGCCGTGGTGGCCGGCGTTCCTGGCGGTCACGACCTGTTTGACCTGGTATTTGTGATTGCCGTGTCGAGCATTGTGGTGCAGGGCTCGCTGCTGCCGGCGGTGGCGAAGAAGCTCGATATGATCGATGCGACCGGCGACGTGCGCCGCACCTTTAACGACTACCGCGACGAAGACGGCATGTCGTTTGTCAAGCTCAAGGTGGGGGCCGGACATCCGTTTACCGGACGCTCGCTCGCCGATATTGACAGCGCAACGGACATGCTCGTAGTCCTAGTGCTGCGCGACGGTGCGCACCCGGTGCTGCCCAACGGCGACACCGTGATCCAGGAAGGCGATTTGCTGGTAATGGCCGCCCCAACGTTCGAAGAGCGTGCCGAGGTTACGCTGCGCGAGGTCACCGTGACGCCCCACGGTCGCCTGGCCGGCCAGCGCCTGCGCGATGTGCCGCAAGGCAAACATCCGTTTATTGTGGTGATGCTCAAACGCGAAGGCCAGACGATCATTCCCGATGGCAACACCCTAATATACGCCGGCGACGAAGCCGTCATCGCCACACTAGCATCGTAGCCATCCCCACCCATAAGTTGCGGTGAAATAGGGATTGAATAGGCTTCTGAACAGCCATTTCAGTCCCTATTTCACCGCGAGTTATTGAGGGGATGGGTTGAAAAACATTTGAATTGACACCGAAATGAAAAAAGCCGGGGAAAACGTCCCCGGCACTTGGAAGCCCTCTCTTTTGAGATGACCGATTTCTTTATATCACGAACGCTAGCTAGATGCCATTCATTGAGGGCTTTATCAGGCGCGCCATCCCATCCACATGGCGCCATTTGAAAGCCGTCCGATCTCATGCTATAAAGAAATCGGTACCCTCGAATAAAGGGACCTCCAAGAGCCGGGGGATGTCCCCCGGCATTTTTTATGCGAGTCAAGACTAAATACTTCTCGGGAAAACGCCGGCCCATTGCGTCAGCAATTTACGAGCCGCTCTACCCATCTCTGGACGGCTAAGGACTTTTCGCAGGTAGTTTGACGAACATATGTTTGCTTATTATAATATTACTTGAAAGCACCCCTTATCTCATGGTATAAAGAATACGGTTCCCTCCAAAAGAGGGGCCTCCAAGAGCCGGGGTCTTACCCCCGGCATTTTTTTGCAAAAATGGAGGCCCATCATGAGCGAACTCTCCGTCTTTGTTGACGAATCTGGCGACCTCGGAGGCGTCTCCAACTACTACCTCGTCACCCTCGTTTTTCACGATCAAAACGATGCAATCGTTGAACGCATTGACCGCTACGAGCGCGCCCTGTCGCAGTCCTCGCTTCCCAATACGCCTTTTCATGCAGGACCCCTACTGAATGGAAACGGCGACTACAAAGATCTTCCCAAGGAGCAGCGAAGGCACATGTTGAGCGCATTTCGCGCGTTCATTCAGCATCTCCCCATACGCTATCTCTGCCTGCAATACCGAATGAGCGAATTCGCCGGCAATCAAAACGGTCTCGCGGAGAGAATGAGGCGAGACCTCACAGTTGAACTTTTCGACCATCTGGAATTCTTCCAGCGATACGACACCGTTAAGATTTACTACGACAACGGCCAACCGATTGTAACGGAGGTCATTCATTCTGCACTTGAGTACGTTCTAGCAAGGGATGTCATCGTATACCGAGAAGCCACACCACGAGCCTACCGGCTATTCCAAGTTGCTGACTACATCTGTACGATCGAGCTAACGGCTATCAAGTTTGACAGCAAGGAAGATACAAAGACTGATCGGCTATTTTTTGGAACCCGAAGGACGTTCAAAAAGGGATTTCTCTTATATCTCAGGAAGAAAAGGATGAACTGACCCGGGGTCACCAGTCGTCAGACGCTCCGCAGTCGTCATCGACGGCAAAGTCGCGGAGGTCGAGGCCTTCGCGTTCGGCTCGGGCTAGGAGCTCTTGGGGCGACTCATCCTCGATATCCACTACGTCGAGCATAGCGGCCGGAAAGCCCACGCCGGAGGCACTCCCCGCATGGTCGATCAGGCTCTCACGCAGCTGATCTACATCGACTTCGATTTTCATGGTGCAACCTCCTATCGAGCCAAGCCCCTACTCACTAGCACCGAGCGCGTCCACAGCAGTAACAAAAGCCGCAACCTGCTTGTCGTCCATCTGCGCAGCCAAACGCCCCACTGGCTCGTCGTAGGCATACTGAACCTTATCGATAAAGCAGTCCCAAGCACGCTCGTCCACACGCACGGCGGCCTCGCAATACTGGCTGAGCTTTTTGAGTCCATACCAAAACGCATTCACATGACGCGCGGGATCCTCATCCAGCACTCCATCATAACGGCGTCCGTTAAACTCACGCATGCGTACCACGGCAACCTCGAGCGAGTCGCCTCCCTCGGCCGAAGCCTCATCCACAAGCTCGGGAATCGGAACCTCACGCCGAACAGTATGCCTGGTTGCACCATCGTACTCGCCCACCAGCACGTCCTCATCAAGCCGAGAATCATAGTCCAAATAGCTGGTGCCACAACAAATGCCGTGCGGGGAGCCCGTGCCAAACGCACAGAACAACCCGCCGTCGGCAACAACGCGACGGTAGGTCTCAAACGCCTTCTTAACCTGAACGAACAGCTCGGAAAGCAAACCGGCATCGCACGCCGTCTCGCACGCAACGCAAGCAGGCTGCGGCAGCCCCGAAAGCTCAACCGTGCTCCCCGCAACGCGGGCAGCGCGCTGGGCCCGATACGCCTGCGCCGCCAAGCGCGCTCGCTGCGCAGCGCCGCGCACGTTCGTAAGTTCACGCTCCAACGCCACGTCACCAGCCACATCGCCAGCCAAATCGCCCGTAAGCCCGTCAGCGTCCTGCGACCCTGTCGCACTCAGCTCGGACTCAAACGTCGCCGTGATCATACCCGCAAGGTCCGTTGCGTCGGCGGCACAACGCAACTGCTCTAGCTGCGTGCACAGCAGATCGGCATCTAGGGGCACGGCATCCACAATGCGCACGTCACTCAGACGCGCCACGTCCAGCAGCACCATAGCCCCCGCAGCATCGTACGCCGCACGAACCCTGTCCGCCGTATTGGCGCGCAGCTTTACCTCGATAAACGCAAGCGTCTGCTCCAAACGGGCCAGCAGCTCGGCCTTGTCCTCCATGCGCAAAAAGGCAGCATAGCGACACTCCATCCGCAGTGGACCAACAATGCCCGCCTGTTTGCGAGCGCGCGCAAGGGCCGCACCCTCAACACGGCGCACGTACGTATCAACAGCTTGCACGGCAGAGTCGCGCGCAGCGCGCTCGGCAGCCTCGACGCCCCTAAGCACGCCCAACAGCTCGCGGGAGCGCGCCTCGCGCACCAACTCCCCGCGATCGTACTGCTCAAGCGCCGCCTGGCGCTTGGCCACCAACTCAAAGCCAGACAGCTCGTCGAGCAACTCGCCAACAGAACGCTCGCCCGCCATGGCAGACCCCCTCACGCACTACGCACCAACACGCCCGCGGGTCTACGCGCACGCAAGCCCGCTCGCCCGCACTCCTACAGATCCAGTGCCTTCTTCGCGGCGTCGACCGGGTCGCCATCCATGTAGAACACCGGGCTCAAGCCCGAGATAATCTCGGACGACACGCTCTGCAAGCCCGCGATGGCGCTCAGCGGCAAAATCACGCGCTTGGCGCCGGCGTTTTTGGCCACGCGCATAATGTCCTCGAGCCCGCGGATCTCGTCCATAGAACCCGACATGCGCAAGATTCCCGGAATCGCCAGCGCGGGCATCACCGGACGGTTGCATGCCGCAGAGCAGAGGCCCACAAACTCGGCGAGCGAAACTTCCTCGGACAGCCCCTTGCTCTGCAGGTCGTTATAGAACAGCAGGTAATCCTTGGAGCCAATGTGCATGCCCGGCGCCACGCGGTTCGCCAGGTTCACAAAGTTGTCGAACGCGGCCTCCAGCGTATCGCGCACCGGCTTGTTAAAGGCCACGCCCTCGTGCTTAAACTTGCACTCGCCGGCAACGGCCTTGTTCTCCAGCTTGTACACGGCAACCTCACCGCCCTGCGACCTGCCCACGCCAAACACGTGACCGGACAGCAGCGGCCCGTCGGGAATCAGTGTGTCCTCGCTCTGCTCGGGCACGCGCACCACATGCACGTCCTGCGGGTTGTCGGCATCCATATAGCCCAGGTTAACGTCGATAAACTCAACGCCCGCCATAATCTTGAGCTGCTCCTTTACGCGGCGACGGCCCTCGATGGCGTAGTCCAGCAGCCAGCGCACGTCGTCCTTGTCCATGGCCTCGTCGGGGAACAGCAGCTTTGCAAGGCCGCTAAAGGTCTTGCGCACGGCGATCTCGTCACGCTTGTTAAAGTCGCTGTTAAAGCGGAAATACCGGTCGATATGGTGCGTAAAGTCCTTTCGGCGCATCTCTTTGCAAAACTCCGACAGGCAGTCGGTGATCAGGCCGTAATGCCCGGTCAGCAGGCTCGAGCGCATCTTGGGAATCTCCCAGCCCGGCAGGTAATAGTGGATACGGTCGAAGAAGGCCGAATCGTTGTTAAACTCCGGCGGGAACGGATCAAACAGGTGCGTGGTCTTAAGGACATTTTGCACGGTGTCGTTGATGTTGCCCTCAAAGACCATGGAGGCATCGGCGTTGATCTGGTCGCGGCCGCGCGCGTAGCTACCACTCGCCATGTAGTCCTTCATGATCTGCACGGCATTGGTATCCTTAAAACGCATGCCGGCGACCTCGTCAAACGTCACGCAATCCCAGTGTCCCACCAGGCCCACGCGGTCGGCTCGCATGGAGTTCATACGGCCGAACAGGTTGGCCGTGGTGGTCTGGCCGCCCGAAAGCAAAATGGCGTAGGGCGAGACCTCTTTGTAGATGTGGCTCTTACCGGTACCGCGGGGACCCAGCTCGCACAGGTTGTAGTTGCGCTCGATAAGCGGCACCATACGCTCGATAAAGTGCAGGCGCTCTTTCTCGGAAAGCTCGCTAGGCTCATAGCCAGCGGAGCGCAGCAGCATGTTGAGCCACTCGTCGCGCGTAAAGTACTGGCGCTCGTCGACCATGGCATCCAGGTCCAGATTGGGCATCTGGATGGGCGTGAGCGACGCCACGCTAAACGGAGAGTCCTCGGGTCCGCGCTTTTTGCGCTTGGCCTTGGAGCGGCGCGGTGCATCGTCGCCAAAGACCTCCATGCCAAACTCGTCTTCCTCATCCAAGGGGTGACGATACTCGATGCTCATGATGCACCAAATGCCGCCCTGCAGAATCTTGGAATAGTCGCGCACGTACTCAGCCGGCATCACAAACGGCTCGATGGTCAAGTTGGCAAACGACGCCACGTAGATATCTTTGTACTCGTCGAGCTTGGCCGTCACCTTATCGATGATGGTAAAACGACCCAGCTCGCGAATCTTGGACTTAATGCGCTCGGACTCATCGGGACGCACGTAGTTATCGGTGAGGATCCTGCGGATGCGCTCCAAACCCTCTGCCACGGCATCCTCGTCATCAGTTGAGCAGTACATGCCCAGCAGATACTCCAGTACAAAGGTGGGCACGTTGGCGCCGCGCTTCATAAGGGCCGTCAGGTCCTTGCGCACGATCTTGCCAGCAAAGTGCTCGAGCAGTTTGCCGTCCAGCCCATCCATGTCGTAGCCGTCGTCCTCGGGGGCCTCGTCCACGGCCTGGTCATAGCCGTCGGTCGAGGATTCGTCCTCGGCGGGCACAGCAGCCTCAACGGGCGCGGCAGTCTCAGCCTCCGCAGCAGGCACGGCCACCCCTGCAGGCACCGCAGCCTGCTCGGGCACATCCACATCAATCGAGGGAACTTCCCACAAATCTTCGTCACGGCTATCAAACATAGGGCACACTCCTAAAAACCAAAATCAGCAACGGGGGCAAATGAAACAGCGATGGTGTACGTCTCGCGCCAAACGATCTTACCCGTCTCGCGCTCGCGGCAGACCAGATAGTACGGACCCTTGGCCGAGAATCCATCCGCTGCACGCAGCGCAAACTTGGCATGCACCACGCGCTCCTGCGAGTTAGCAGAAGTCTTGTTGGCATGCGCCTTGACTGTATCGCTCACCTCGTTGCCGCTTGCGTCGGTAAACACCAGCTCATACTCGCACGGCAAGACCTTGCCTTGGGCGGGTTCTTCCTGGATCAAGTTGACCGAGAAGAGCGAGTTTGTCACTCGGCGTCCCTCGCTTAGCACGCGCAGCGTCGCCACGCGCGTATCGACAAAGTCCTTGGAACCCGAGCGCGCACGCCAAAATCCGATAACGGGCACGCAGAGCTCCTGCAGGCTCATGCCGCCGTGGACGTAGTTGTTAGTGCCGCCGGGACGCTTGAAGTGCACGTTCTCGCGCGGGGCAAATCCCTCAAAACCGGCACCTAAACGTCCCATGCCAACATTAACAAACACCCCGCATGCTTCTTCCGAAAGCTTGGCCACGGCCTCGTTGGGCACCACCAGATGACGCTTGCCGTGCATGACAGGAGCGTCAAGGAAGGGAAGATCTGGCTTGCCGAGCATCTGGCACTCGTTGAGCTCACGACGCGTGTAGATGAAGCCGTGATCCGCCGTCATAACAACACGCGCGCCCGGGGCGTCGGTGCACACGCGGCGCGCCAACGCAGCAAGTTCCTCCACGGTGTCCGCACAGGCACCGAAGACGTCATCCTGCGTAGCGGCCTTCTCGCCCGTGGCATCGATCTTGTTGTGGTAGAGGTAAACAAGTCTTGAGTCCTTGAGCAGCGCCTTACGCTCGGTTCCCGCCATGTTGAGGTATGCGCTCGAGCGCAAAGCGCGGGCCGTAGGCTCAACATGGGTAAGCACGGCCTCGCGTTGCGGAGTCGTTGCGGTGGGCTTGCCGTCAGCCAGCACAAACGAACCATCCGCTGCAAGCCCAAGCGCCTGATGCGGCAGCAGCGCGGGCATGCCCACCTCTGTAATGGAGGGAAAGACCGCCTGCATGCTAGAAACCTTGACGTTGCCGCCGCGCTCGCGCTCGAGCAGCGCCGCGACGTCGCAGGCCACCTCATAGCGCAGCGCGTCGCTCACGATAACGACCGTCGTTTTAGCAGAGCCCACAAAGGTGGGCAGCACATGCCAGTAGAACTCATCCTGCCGTTCGGGACCCTCGATGTAGCCGCAATCGGCCCACTCCCCTTGCGCAGCGGATGTCCAGCAGGCATTGGCATCCGCCAAGAACCAGTTGCTGTAGAGATTCTCCGCCCAGTCCGCCACAGCGCGGGTGGGCTCCTCGAGCACATCGCACTCGACGGAGCGCGCCCGCAGATACGCGGTGCACATATGACGATAGGCGGCATCCATGGCATACCAATCGGACGTGTAGGCATCCCACACCTGCTGGGGCTGCGCCAGATGGAACCCGCCCGCGTGCGCCTGCCTAAACGCACACATATCGGCCACAGCGGCAAGCAGGTCAAAGTAGCTCTCGACACGACGGTACCAGCTTAGGTCGCAACGGCGCGCAGCAAAGGCACGCGCATCCTCAACACGGTCTGCACCTTGCGCAAACGAGCAGAACAGCTGCGAGAGCACAGCCTCATTGACGCACGGAAACACATCAAGCGAGGTCAGCACATCGATCGGCAAGGTCTCGAACCGTGCAAAGAGTCCGCGGGCGTCCTCAACCAAACGGCAAATCTCAAATAGGTCCTCGCTCGATGCCTGGGTATCGGCGGCCTGGTCCCACGTACGCACCGCCTCAAGGCAATAGGGCCCATAGGCGGGAGCCACATGGCTCTCAAGCCCCTTGAGCGCCCCCTCGGGAAGCGCGGTAGACGCCGCCGTAAGGAGCACATGGGATGAAAGCATAAGCAATGAGTCGCGCTCATACAGCGGTCCCTCAAACCCATAGCAGCGAAGCATAAAGGCAGAGAGCACATCGCGCACGCAGTACTTGTCCATCAACTCGGCCAGTGCCTCGGGACCCTCGTGCAGCAGCATGGTCATACAGCCACGCAGCACAAACGCGGGGCGCGCGTCACCAAGCTCTTTACCGCCAAAAATCACCGTAAGGATGCCGAGTTCGATATCGGATGCGCCCGAGGCATGCGGAACACACGCGGCAAACTTAGCGCAGCGGGTCTTGGCATCAAAGAACGCCTTGTGCTCGCGCAGACTCTCGCGCACGGCATCGATGTTCTCGATACCAAGCTGATCGGCCAAAAGCGAAAGATAGTCAGCCTGGAACCGATCGGCATACAGCTCGACATCGGCAAGCCAATCGCCCTCAAGCCTGCCGCGCGGGCAACGGCGATACAGCAAGATATCGCTCGCAAGGTCATCGCGGTTGATAAGCTTCTTAACGGCAAACATGCGGCCCTCGCAGGCCTCAACAAACCGCACCGGGCGCTCAAAGTCACCGTGAGCGGGCATAACGCCAGCATCGGCCCCCGCGCCGTCGAAACCCTCGGCGGCCAATCGCTCAAACTCAGGGGCAAACTCGCCGTCCGCATCGTGCCAAACCACCACACGGCGGGGCATACATGCAGGCAACGGTTGCAAAAACCGCAGTTTGAGCTGTTCTTCTACATCGATCTTGGGCATGAATATCCTTACCGTATCTGCAGTTACTTGATCTTTGCCAGCACATCCTGAAACTTGGCGTAGTTGACCTTGACGCCGTCATCCAGGTCGATCTTAATCATCTGGTCTGCCAAGTGATGCAGCTTCTCCTCGTAGCCAATGATCTCTTTGAGCTGGTCGTTGAGCTTTTTGACGCGCTTATCCAAGCGCACGCGCTCGCCGCGCTCGGCACTGGCAAGGGCATCGTTGGCATAGCCGATCTGCGAGCGATAGCGCTCCTGCTGCTCATGCACATAGTCGGTGCGGATGCGAGCCAACAGGTCGGGCTGATAGCGATGCATGTAAACAAGGCACTTGAAGCCGTTCTTTTTTCCACTGTCGAACAGCCAGTAGATGGGACGCTTCTTATAGGTCTGGCAGTGGTCCTTAAAGAAGTCCTTCAAAAAGTAGGTGCGGACTACCTCGCGCGAGGTGCCCTTGCCGCCGAGCGCCTCGGCAATAAAGGCCAGGTTCTGCTCGAGCGTCTCCTCGCCGTACACGGTACGCACAAAGTCGATAAAGTAGCGCACGATGTCGTCGTCAAAGTACTCATCGTCGGTGATGGGCAGCACGTTATCGCTATCGGGCATAAAGGTCACGTGCGCGGGATCAGACATCTTTGACAGATAGTCGTCGACCGTGGCGCCCTGATCGGCCAGGACCAGTCCGTCCACATCCAGCGAATAGCGACCAAACATGCAGCCCACGGCATAGCTTATGAGCGAGGTGATCTCGTCGCGCTTGGTACGCACGTATTTGTTGCCTTTATAGCTCTCGGGAATCTCATCTGCGGTATCGAAGATGCGCGCCACCGAAACGAACTTATCCTCGACCTCGATGGGCACCTCACCCTCCATGTTGTAGATCTTGGCAAAGATTCGGTTGAGCTCTTCCTCGTTAGTGCGAAGCTGCTCGAAGCGAGCATTGACCTCGGCCTTACGAGCCTCGTATTTATCTTGAAGTAGAGTGGCCATGACAGACCGCCCTTTCTTTGTTGAAAAGTGCGGCTATGCAAATTTAAAATTTGCGCTAGCCAGCTAAACAATTATCAGATTTAAATTCTTTACGGATTAAAGCGCGTCGTTTATTAATTCCCTAGTGTTTGTTGCTCTTTCTATGAATGAGCTTTTCAAATTCGCCTCTGCTAGCGTCCTTAAAATAAAAACGAGCGTCAATATCAATCGCCTTTATCCAGTCGGTAAACGCCTTTTGAGGCAGAAGCATCATGGCAGTCGTTTTTCCACTTGAACCACCAGCTTTATCCTCGAGAAGCATCATTCCATTAGGGAAGTAATACGTACACCCATGTGCAAGTGAATTGCGGATATGAGTTAGTAAAGTCATTCCTTTACCTGAGTCTTTAGGTTCGGGACCCTTGCGACCAGAGATTGTATAAGGTTGAATACAGAGGACCCTCGGACTAACGATATCAATCGGAGCTTCAATCTCTTGTTTAACTCCATCAGCCGACTTTTGATTTACAGTTGTTTTAAATCCATATTCCTCAATCACATCTCCAAGATTATCAGCCATAAGTAATTCACGCTTCCCGGAAGGCACCCCTTCATACTCAAGAAGAGTATCGAATGGCAATTGTTTCAATCCATAATCAGAGGCGGTTCTTCTTTGAGAGGCAGAGTTAGCTACAGATTTAGTCACAAAGAAATCCCAAATAGAAGAAATCTCATCCGGAGTCCAATAGCTAGATTCATGCAGAGACATATGAAATGAAGATATACAGGCTTTGTCCATAACCAGCACCTACACCAAAGGGTTATGTTTGAAATCCCAAGAGGTTTCAAACGAATCCCAATCGGTTTTTGATAGTTCGCGGCACGAGTCGACCATGTCGTTGACCAACGGCTCCTGTTCCTCGTTCTGAATGATCGGGTAGGTTGCGATTTGGCCTACCTCGAAATTAAGCGTCGGCGAGAGCATGCTTGCGACACGCATGATCGCGGAGCTGTTACAAGCTCCCTGGAGATACTTGAGTGACTCCTCGTCGCTAAAAACGCTCGTGCCCGCCACATCAAAGATATGCCCAGCAGGCTTAAAACGAAACGCAATGGACCCGCTTGAAATCTTCGACCAGGTAATCGATGGGCTAAAGAAGCAGTTTGTATTCTGTGGCCTGGAAAGCAATCTACCATTCTGGTCTTTGTAATTACGGATCTCCTGTCCGTCATTCTCCCAGTTAACAACTGAGCTATTATTTCCGTACCATTTGCGGAAATCGCCGCCCTTGTTGTAGGGGAACCACTTGCAAGCGCTTTCAATCGACTCTTGAATAGATCCACAGGAATAGACGCTCTTGCAATCATCGACTTCCCACCACTCGCGAACGAAACGAGCGTTCTCGCCAGTAGCAAGCCCTTGGCGCGGCTTGCCATACTCACTGAGCTGTTTTGCGTTTCCAAACGCATCCAGAAGAGCGTCACTGGCCCAGTAGGCTATGGGGGTGCCGGGGATTTGCTTGAAGGTGTCGGCGTCGCGGCGATAGAACCAGCCGCAGTCGGGGTTTCGGATCGCCTCGAGCAACTTGAGACGCTTCGCCTCGCTGCCGTTGATGTCGACGAGGCGAACATAGGCACCCTCGCATGCCGCGCGGCCATTGTAGATGACATCGGCAGTCACATTGACGACCTCACCACCGATGGCATCGAACGCGCGAGGTCCCAGATGGGCCATGGAAACGATTGTCTTGTTGTCGATAACCTTGGCGCGCATCTTCTCAAAGCTGCCCAGGAACATCCAACTCTGCATGGTAACCATTGCGGCGTAGCCCTTATCCTCGACAAGGTTAAAACCGCGCTCGATAAAGCACGTGCAGAGGTCGCTCTTCACGTCGGGGTAGTTCTTCTTGATCCACTTGCTCATGAATGGATTAAAGCTGCTGCTGCCCATATACGGAGGATTCGCAACGGTGCAGGTAAAACGACGGGACAGCTTCTCGCAGATGGCGGCAGCGCTTTCGAGCTTAGTTTTGGCCGTAGCGGCAAAAAGGTCATCGGAACAACTCGCGGCGGCAGCCTTGAGCTCGTCGATCTCGTCCTCTGAGGGATTGAGCAGCGAACCGATCTCGCCCAAATGACTCAGCTCCTCGGCGAGCTTCTTGTTACCCGGCAGCTCGTCCTCCCCTAGCGGGATGCTCGAGAGCACGGTAACGTCGGCGCGAATGCCACGCCTAAAGAAGCGACGGTCGTGCTCGCGGGCGCACATGGCAAGCGCCAGCTCCGCGATCTGTGCCGCGCGGGAATCGATTTCCATACCTGCAAGGTTTTTAGTAAGAATGAGCTCGGGAATCTCGCGCTCACGATAGCCGCGCTCCTCGTACATATGGAAGAGCAGCTCAAACGCATAGACCAAGATATGGCCCGAGCCGCATGCGGGGTCGCAGAGGGTTATCTCCTCGGGACTCGAAATGCGAATGAAGTCCTCGTGCTCAGCATCGGGCTCGATGTAATACTCCATGCGCTCGCGTAGCAAACTCCCCGGATTGTTGAGCATCCACAGACGGCCGAGCGAGTTCTCGACCATATAGCGCACGATCCACTCGGGGGTGAAGAGCTGCGTGGCGGTCGCGATGTCCGCCGCTGCTGCCTTGCGCTTGGACTTGAAGAACTCGTCTTTAACGTCGGCATTGTAGTACTGATACATCCAGCCCAGAACGGTTACGCCCTCGCGCCAGTCCTCGTCAGTGAGGACGGCATTGAGTTTGCCCACCACACTGTCAGCCATCATGAGGCCCTGGGGCAACAGCAGCTCCATGGCTCCGCCCACGCGTTCAAAGACGCCCGGCAGGCAATCGGCAAGCTCCTCGCACTGAGCAACAAACAGGTAGCGCCACAACGGTTCATCCAAGCCCGCCATCTTGAGCTCGGCTATGCGATCGGTATCGGCCGTCGTTATTTCCACGTCCAGTGCGTTCTCCACGGCCTCGCTGCCATGGCTGCCGTCCGCGCGACTTAGCATGCGCATACGGCTGGGAAGCCATCCGCATGCATCCATGAAGCGAATGGCCACGATGCGGTTGAACCAGGTGTAGGCCGCACGGTCGTGCAGCGCCTCGTGACCCACCTCTGCCTGCATGCGCAGCAGTTCGTCGCGTTGCTCAATCTCAGCCGGACTTAGGGGCAGGCCGTTGACGGTCTCGGACCCAACGGGCGCGGGTGCAGGTTCGGTGATGCCGTAGCGCACCATCTGCGCCTCCACGCCTTTGATGAGCTCCGTACGGGCCCAGGTGCAGAAGCTCTTAAGAGCAGAATCGTTCATGGTTGATGAGCCTTTCTAAACGCCATAAGCCACCGGTGCGCGCTTTGGCACCGGTGGCTCCGCGGGTTAGTTGATACGGATCTCGTCGTTTGCAGCGAGCGCCTGCATAAGGCGGGAGCGCAGGTCGTCCACGTAGCGCTCCACGTCCTCTGCGGACAAGAGACGACTCGGCTTGACCAGATCGGCGCGGCGCACAGTCTTGATCTTGCGCTGGGGCTTGGGCGCGGGCACGGGAGCAGACGATGCGACGCCCTTGTTGGAGACCTTCTTGACCACCTCGCCCGTACTCATGACCTCGGTGGTGCGGCGCTCGTTGTCCATACGCACGCGGGCCTCATCCACAGCGTCGTACATCTCGTTGGCCGCCGCACTGAGCCAGTCGCCCCAGTTAGTTGCAACAACGCTCAGTTCGTTGAGACTTTGAGCGCTGTGGGCACGGTTTTTGAACGACTCGTATTTAGTGCCGGCGTCTGCTATGGCGTCCTTGGCCTGATTGACAAAGCCCTTTTGACTCTCGGCCTGCGCCCGCAGGTCTTGCAGATCGCTCTCGATGCGACACAAAAACTCATTGCGGCGGATGCCCAACAGCTTTTTCATGTCATCCTCGACGGGATCCATAAGCGGCTGCAGGTCTTTAATACGGCCGTAGGGCTTGGGATCTTTGAGGATCTCACGAACCGTTGCCACGTTCTCCACCGCACCGGGAATGTCATCGGAGGCATACTCGATACCCTCGGTGCGGTTCAAGAAATCCCTGGCGTGGTCAAACGCTGTTCGTTGATTGGACTCGAAGAACTCAACCACCTTGTCAAAGTCTTCCTTGGCATCGAGCAAACGCTCCTCATGCTTGGTGAACGTGGTCAAGAACGCCTCGGCCTCGTTCTGGTCCTTAAGGACGTCGGCCACCTCCGAGCGCATCTTCTCGCACTCGTCCTCACCGGGATACGGGTAGGCCGGCTTGATGCCCGTGTAGTAGTCGCGTGCCATGGCGAGGCACGCCTCGCGCAAGCCCTCAAGGCGCTCCTTGAGCTCGGCCACGAGCTTATCCTCGTTGGAGGGCACGGTCTTGAGATCAAACAGGTCACACATGAGTTCGCCCGTGGCGCGTAGCAACCGGTCGCTCATGCGCATGCGCAAGCGCACCTGGGCCTTATCGGCATCCTTGCGCAGGAGCGCCACCATGCGGCTGTCGTTAGCTTGAACCGTCTGACCGCCAAACAGCACCTGCGCGCGCTGCTCCACCACAAGCTGCGCCACCACATTTGCGATGTCGACCTCGCGCCAGCCAAAGGGCCTTTGCTGGTACTGGCGCTGGATATCGCCCATAGCGGTATCCAGGTGGCGCTGGTGCTGCACTTTGAGGTAGTCCTCGACCTCTTTGAGCGCACGCGTATTGCCCGCGTCCATGCCAGCGAGCCCCACTTGAACGTTGCCCACCAGAGTAGAGCGAATATCGGAATCGCTCGTGACCGGCGCGCCGATATAGTCGGCCTTTTCAAAGACCACATCGCACAGCTGCGCCAGCACCTGCTCAAAGACCTGAGCGGGTTTGGCAGCACGGATCTCAATCATGCGCCCGTTGACGGCGCATCGTGCATGGAGCACCGCCTCAGCCAAAAGGGCGTCAGCCTCTTTCTCGTTAAAGTCCTTCTCGCGCATTTTGGCCTCGACAATCTGGCGGGTACTCGGCGGTAGCTCCTGCAGATTGCGCGTCTGGGCGTACATGCGAATCTTAGCGGCGTTGACGAGTGGGGCCCAATAATCCACCTCGTCGCTCAAGGCCACGATGGCCTTATCCACGGATTTCAATGCCAGCTCGGCATCGTCCGAACGGCCCAGATCGCTGGCCATGGTCACCACGGAAAGTTCCATGCCGCCCATGCTGGTACCGTGGATTGAGCCGTCCACATAGCGGTCAAACGGAAAGTCGTTGGCCCCGCGGTTGAGTTTGCGCGCAGTGTAGATGCTTTCAAACAGGCGCTTCTTGATGTACTCAATCACCTTCGCGTTGTCGATCGGGGTGCGTGCGATCTCCTGCGCTACCTCCTGCTCCTCGTCGGTGAGGAAGCTATAGGTATCGCCCTGGCGTGCCACGTAGCTCTCGCGCTCCAAGCGGGCGAGAGATTCCTTGACGCGGTCCTTAAGGGCGCGCTTGTCCACGTCCAGGCTATCGATCATAAGGATGGAGATGTTCTCGACCGTGGCCTTGACGTAGCCGATGTAGCGGATCAAGTACAGGAGCTTAAGCACCCGGACATCGTAGCTCTCAAGACCCTCTGCGTTTTCAGCCGCGCGCTCCGCACAGACGACGACCTGAATGATGCCGTGCTCCAAATCCTTGGAGATTGTGTCGAAGAAGCGCCAGAACGGCACGAGTGCACCAGTCTGGTCATGCTGGATGGCCTGAGCGCTCTCCTGAAACGCGCTCAGCATGGAGCGCTCGCCCGTGGACATGTGCTTGGCCTTAACACCGTGCTTGCGTACCTCGGTCATCACGTCGGGCAGAAGCTTAAACTGGTAGCCCACAAACGGGTAGCTGGCCACAAAATCCTTGGAGTTGGCGAAACCGGCAAGGTCGGAGCGCGAGCCACCCTCAAAGGTAAAGTTGTTTTTGAGGACGGCGGCGTCTTGCTCGTAGACCTGTGCAAGCATATCGGCCGCCGGCGCGGTTTTCTCGAGCACACGGCGCTGGATAACCTCGTCCACGCTGGAGCTGGAGAGCGAAAGGCGGGTATTGAAGCGGCCTTGGATCTTAGAAAAGTCGTTGCCCACGGGCAGGCTCAGGTTGTCGATGGCCTCCTGGCTCGTGACCATCACCCACACGCGGCCACCGCAGGCGGCGCCCAGCTCCTCGACGATGGTCTGAAGGCTCAGCATAAGGCTTGGGTCCTTGTCGTTTGTAATAAACTGACCCACCTCGTCGACCATAAAGAGCAAACGGAAGTTGCCGCCGTGGGCCGCTGCCTGAGCGTCTACGTAGTCCTTGACCTTTTTGGCAAAGACATCGGGGGCCAAAACCTCGTCCTCAGAACCCTCAAGCCAGTTCCATGCGGCCTTTTCGCTCATGCCGAGCACGCTCTGCAGCACCTCGACGACGTCGTCCTCAAAGTAGCTGTAGGTGTCGCGGGTCTGGAGCCAGGACTCGCCGTTGACGCGCTCAAAGGCCTCGCGGAACTCCTGGGTCTTGCCCAGGGAATCGATGTGTTCCTCGAGCTTTGCAAGCTTTAGGTCCTCGCCATAGAAGCCGCGCGCCTCGTAGAACATGCGCTCAAAGCCGCGAAGCAGCGCCGTGGGAGCCGTATCGCCCTGCTTCCACTGGCCCGCCTTGCTATCGATGTTAAAGAGGATGGCCTGCGTGGACACCGAGCAGGCGCGCTCCATGGCAGCCTCGACCATGGGGTCGACGATCTTGCCGTCAAAGTAGCGGATGGCGCTCTTACCGCCGATCTGGCGATTCTCGAGCAGGTAGCTCAGCATCTTGAGGAAGTGCGATTTACCTGAACCGAAGAAACCACTGACCCACACGCCGATCTTGTCGGTGGGCACATCGATGGCATCGCCGTAGGCCTTGAAGAACGTGGCAAAGTGCCTCTGCAACTCGCGCGTCACCACGTACTCGTCAAGCTCCTGGCGGATGGACCCATCTTTTGAATCCTGGACCTTGACCACGCCGTTGATGGAGCGGTTGATGTCTTTAGCAAAGAGGTCGCGAATGATCGTGTTGTCCATGGGTGCTCCTTTGGGTTTGGGAACGTTATGGCAAAGGGTTGTTACCGGCGGCAGGGACTTGCCTGCGGGGAGCCGTGCTTACGAGATATCGATGGCGCGGTAGTAGTTGTCGGCCGGCAGACGGTTAAAGAGCTGGAAAGAAGAGCCGTTGAAACTGCCCGGATAGGCGGCGACCACAGGCACCTCATCAAAATCCGCAAGCATGCAGTGGAGAAGCGTATGTATGCGAAAGAACGGGAAAACCTCGCCCGCGCCGGTGAGGAAAACGACGTCTCCAGGCGCGTGCGGCTCGGTCTGCTCAAGGATGTACGCAGCGACTTTCTCGGGCGAGGCGAACTTGGCCACGTCCTCGAGCACGCGCTGGGTACCGCGGCGCTCCTCTTGGTGCGGGATAGCCTTGAGGACACGGCGCTTTTCGAGAATTGCCAGCACGGCGTCGTAAAGGTTCACGACCTTGAGCGTGCACGGAAGCTTGTCGGCCTCGGCATCGCGTGAAAGGGCGTCAAATAATGCACGCGCCTCAAACTCCAGCGCGGGGTCATAGCAAAAAGTGTGGAAGCCGATCTCATTGCCTATGCCCTTGTTGGCCAAAAAGTCCTCGCTGCACAGACACTCGCGCAGAAGCTGCGCACGGCGCTCAAATTCCTGACAGGCGCGCTCGGAGCGGGCATGCGCCGCCACGACGCTCTTGCGGGAATGGATGCCGATATTGGTGGTGAGATCGGTCGCCGGGGTGATAACAGGGTCGACGGCGCTTTTGACGGGAGCCACGCTACATCACCGCCCTGCCGGTAAGGGCCGCGATAAGCGACTGCTCGCCCAGCTGAACCAAGGCTCGCTCGACATCGGAATCGAGGAAGAGTGGTGACAGGCGCTCGGACTCCGGGCCCTGGCCCTCGCCGATAAGGCCGGCATGGCGGAGCGTCTGGCGGAGCGAGCCCTTAATGCGCTTGACCGTGGCCTCAGTCCAGCGGGCCGCGTCCGGATACTCCGTGGTAAAGCGTGTCATAAAGGCGTTGAGGTCAACCGCCGTAAAGGCATAATCGAAGTTTTGCAGGCGCTCCCCTACCTCGATGAGCACGAGCTCGCGCACGATATCGTAGCGGCAGATCATGCTGTAGAAGATGGCCTGGTCCGCCTGCGTGGGAGTGCCGGATGCCATGAGCCTGGTTAGGGATGACGCAGCCTCGACGGCGGTTTTGGGGTCGATGCCGCGCGCGGCGCATACGGCGTCCGTGGGCACCATGGCGTCAAGGCGGCGAAGGCACACGGTTGCGCGGTTGGCGACCATGCGCTCCGTGGGATATTGAAAGAGGTTCTCGCTCTTTACGCGTACAATGACCTGCTCGTCGCTTGCGCCCTGCATACGAAGGGCAGCGACGATGCGCATCTCATGCGGGAGGAATTGCTCGCGGGTGAGCACCCCCCCCCCGAACGCTTTTTGTGGTTACATCCACAGTACACGCTCCAAGGGTGTCAAAGGCTGTCACAAGTGCGCCGCAACCCGGCAGGCAGGCGCGGCGCACATGACAATAATCATACCTGTTGGTAAAAAAGTTACCACACCCAGAGTGTCAAATGTTGAGCAACAAAATTTAATCCGGTTAACGGTCATTTTCGCAGCTTAGAAACTTTAACGAGGTCGCCCCAAATCACACTTGCCAGACAACCGCGCTTACGAATGCAGGCACGCACACACCCAACGCCACCCTCCGCTACACTCAACATAGAGTTCTACATATGATTCTATGTAAGGAGTTTCATATGCCTGTCGTAAAGCCTATTTCTGATCAGACGCGCGCGCTAACTACCATTCAGGAACGCGAAGATCACATTCAACGTACCATCGCTCATGGTTACGACGACCTCACCAACGGTCGTGTGCGCCCCTGGAAACAAGCGAAGGCCGAGGCGGATCGGATGCGAGCCTCGAGATAAGCCCTCCCCCCATGTAACCATCCTGTAAATCATAGCGGCGCACTCGGGTTTTGCTGTGATTCGGTCGCGCCCGACGCTCCACTGTGCTAAAGTATCCCGAACGTTCAAACGACTACGAGGGGGACTAGAAGATGGCACGTGTGCACAACTTCTCAGCTGGCCCGGCCGCACTGCCTACAAGCGTACTCGCCGAGATCGCCGACGAGATGATGGACTACCGCGGTTGCGGCATGTCCGTGCTCGAGATGAGCCATCGATCTAGCATGTACCAGCAGATCATCGACGACGCCGAGGCAACCCTGCGCCGCCTGCTGAGCATCCCCGACAACTACCGTGTCCTGTTTTTGCAGGGCGGCGCCACGTTGCAGTTTGCGGGCATCCCCATGAACCTCATGCGCCGCGGCCGCGCCGGCTACGTCGTGACCGGCAACTTTGCCAACAAGGCGTACAAGGAGGCCGCCAAGTACGGCGAGGCCGTGCTGCTCGCGAGCTCCGAGGACACCAATTTCGACCGCATACCCACCATGGCCGACATCAACGCGCGCATTGCCGCCGAGGCCGCAGGCGACGGGCTCGACTACGTCTACATCTGCCAGAACAACACCATCTTTGGCACCATGTACCACGAGCTGCCCAACTGCGGCGATGTGCCGCTGGTCGCCGATGTCTCGAGCTGCTTTCTGTCGCAGCCGCTCGACGTTGAGCGCTACGGGCTCATTTACGCCGGCGCGCAGAAAAACGCCGGCGCCGCGGGCGTGACCGTGGTCATCGTGCGCGACGACCTCATCGCAGATGGCTCCGCCTTTGCGCAGACGCCGCAGTACCTGGACCTTAAGACCCAAGCCGCCAAGGGCTCCATGCTCAACACGCCCAACACCTTTGGCATCTACGTGTGCGGCAAGGTGTTCCGTTGGGTCGATCAGACCGGCGGACTTGCCGCCATGGCCGAGCGCAACTGGGCCAAGGCCAACCTGCTCTATGACCTGCTCGAGCACAACGAGCTGTTCCATGGCACCACGCAGAAAGACAGTCGCTCCATCGCCAACGTCACCTTCCGCACCGACGACGCCGAACTCGACGCGGCCTTTGTCGCAGGCGCGGCCGAGCACCAGATTCAAAACGTCAAGGGCCATCGCCTCGTGGGCGGCATGCGCGCCAGCGTCTACAACGCCGTGACCATGGAAGATGTGCAGGCGCTGGCCTCGTACATGAAGGACTTCGAAGCACAGCATAGTTTGAGTCCGCGATCTAACTAGCCCGCAACGCGCGGGCCGACCAGCCACTTCAAACCACTTGTTTTAGACAAACCTGCTAAGGAGTTTTCCATGCGCAAGATTAAAACCATCGACGACATCACCAAGGACGGCAAAGTCGAGTTTGGCGAGGGCTACGAATTTGTGAGCACCGCCGAAGAGGCCGACGCCATCCTGATGCGCTCGACCGACCTGCGCGGCTACGAGCTGCCCGAGGGCATCCGCGCCATCGCCCGCTGCGGCGCCGGCGTCAACAACATCCCCGTCGAGGAGTACGCCAAGAAGGGCGTCGTCGTCTTTAACTCCCCCGGCGCCAACAGCAACGCCGTCAAGGAGCTCGTCCTGGGCATGCTGGTGCTTTCGAGCCGCGGCGTGGTGCAGTCGATGAACTGGGTGCGCGACAACGCCGATGATCCCGAGATTCAGGTCGATGCCGAGAAGGCCAAGAAGGCCTTTGTGGGCCGCGAGCTCAAGGGCAAGCGCATCGGCGTCATCGGTCTGGGCAACGTAGGCTCCAAGGTCGCCAACGCCTGTGTCGACCTGGGTATGGATGTCTACGGCTACGACCCGTTCATTTCCGTTGAGCACGCGTGGGTGCTGAGTCGCGAGGTGCAGCGCGTGGGCACGCTCGAGGACCTGTGCCGCGGCTGCGATTACCTCACGGTGCACGTGCCCAGCAAGGCCGACACCATCGGTATGATTAGCACCGAGCAGATCAACCTGCTGGCCCCGGGCGCCGTGCTCATCAACTACGCGCGCGAGACCATCGTCGACGAGGACGCCATCGACGCCGCCCTGCGTGTAGGCAAGCTCAGCTGGTTTAGCTGCGACTTCGCCACGCCCAAGACCGTCAAGATGCCCAACACGTTTATCACCACGCACTCGGGCGCAGGCACCGGCGAGGCCGAGGCCAATTGCGCCGACATGGCCATCAGCGAGCTCAAGGATTACCTGGAGAACGGCAACATCGCGCACAGCGTCAACTACCCCGCCTGCAGCATGGGCAAGGCGCGCGCCGCAAGCCGCATTGCCTGCCTGCATGCCAACGTGCCCAACATGATCGGCCAGATCACGGCAATCCTTGCCAAGGACAACGCCAACGTGCAGCGTATGACCAACGAGTCCTGTGGCGAGAACGCCTACACCATGTTCGACACCGACGAGCACCTGGACAGCAGCACCATCGAGGCGCTCAAGCAGATTCCGTCGATGTATCGCGTGCGCGTGATTAAATAGCGCCGACGCCAAGCCAGTCAGACAGGCCACGAAGCCCATTCGGCCCCCGTTTTCACGAAACGGGGGCCGATTTTGTTGCTCCGGACGACTTTAAAATGATACCCAGAACAAGTTTTTTCAGATAATCGATAGTGAGGCTCAAGTCGCTAAGCACACCCGCTTTGATAAACAGCTTTATCAGGGACTTTAGTAGGTAAAAATCGATCTCTATGTGCCGAATGTAAGTTGACTGTCCATTTTCCGAAACAACTTATTCTAGATAGCATTTTTAAGGCCCCTCCAAGGCGAAACTGAAGCCTTTTTCGCGCCCAAAACTCTAGCTCGCGCTACCGTTTACCCACCGCGCGACTACATTCCCGCCCAATCGATAAAAATCTCTTCACGAAGCCGCCGTTCGAGCTCCTGCTGCCGCGGTGTCTTGTCTTTCAGCGGCACATCGAGATAGGACATGATGAGCTCCATCACCACGCGGAAGGCATCGGAGTCGGCCAGCTGACCATAGGTCATCAGAACGACGGGATATCCCATGGCTTGCAAGGCCGTCGTTCGATCGGAGTCCGAAATCTTGGATTCAATGGATCCGTGAATGGCTTTACCTTGGCATTCAACCAGACACTCTCGGCTGCCGTCCTTATTTGCCAGCAGGATATCGGCATAGCGCCTATCAAGCCCCGAAATCAGGCGGGCGCCGCGCGTCATACGTATCTCAACGTTATTGGTAAGGCGCACCCCTTCACCGCCGCGCAACCTCGAAAGACCAAACAGCATCGAAGCCTGGACCTCGAGCGGCGATGCCGCCACCCCCGTAGTGCATTTCGCGGCACGCGTGAACGATTTAGCACCGCGAAGCCCCCGGACCTTATCGACGTACTCTGCAAGCTCAGAGAGCTCGATCAAGGGAGGTCGTTTCCACAAGTCCGTTGGATTCCCCGAGGCATCCTTTACGTTTTCCCAGCCCGACCGTGCATCACTCCATCGGCTCCCATATGCCTGCTCAAGTGCCGACTTTACCTGAGGCGCAATCTTGCACACGGCAAAGGTGCCGCACATCTCATACATGCACATGATCAGACGCTCGTTTGAAACCGAGGAAGCCAGGGTCAGCAGGGTAAAGAGTGGGGACGCAACATCGAGGCCAAACTCCGTCTGCCGCACGGAATCAAACGGCCTCTCCCCGTTCCAAACATGCCTGACAATGCGATCGCCCTTACGCCCGCAGCCGCCCTGCGACAACACGTGTAACGGGGTGCCCAGGAAATGCTTGACGAGCGGATGCTCACAAAGATGCTCCCTGCGCTGATCGTCCGCAGAATCGGGCAGGTCCGGCATTATCGCCAAGACCTGTGGGGGTATCCGGTGATACCGAAAGGCAGATATGTCGCACAGTATGTCGTCCATGAAGTGTACGTACCCACTGCATCGTTTGTGAACCCGCTCGGACGGCAAACGCGCTGGCTCGGCCTGCGAACGGTAAATGCTGCTGCGCGCGCGTCGCGAATCTCTCAGGAGGCTTACAATCGGTTTGGAAAGCAGACTGATTGTGAGGT
>DBFNYT010000194.1:0-3055 GCA_048425625.1 Collinsella sp.
TGGCGCCGCCGCGCGGGCAGCGATTGCCCGTGACGTAAAGCGAGCCGTCGCCAAATGCCACGACCGCGCGCTGGCAGCGGTTGTTGCACCGACGGCAGGTAACGCCGCCGAACTCGCGATGCTCGAAGCGCTCCACGGCATCGAGCCCGATAAACGACGTGCCGGCGTCGCCCTTGCGGCATTCCTCGCGCGCGAGCAGGGCGATACCGATAGCGCCCATCAGCCCCGGGTGGGGCGCACGCGTAACGGGTTTGCCCAGATACTGCTCGAATGCGCGCAGCACCGCGTCGTTTCGGAACGTGCCGCCCTGGACGACGACTTTGTCGCCCAGACGGTTGAGATTTGAAACGCGAATGACCTTGGTGAACACGTTCTCGATAATCGAACGGCAGAGACCGGCCATGATGTCGCCCGGACCCTTACCGCGCCGCTGCTCGGAAACGACGCTGCTGTTCATGAACACCGTGCAGCGGCTGCCGAGAACGGCGGGGGCTTTGGACGAAAATGCCTCGGTCGCGATATCCTCAACGGCTATTCCGAGGTTTTTGGCAAAACCCTCGAGGAACGAGCCGCAGCCCGCAGAGCACGCCTCGTTGACGACGATATCGGTCAGCACGCCGTGGTTGAGCCAGATGGCCTTCATATCCTGTCCGCCGATGTCGAGCACGAAGGTCGCATCGGGAACGCATGCGCACGCGGCGCGGGCGTGCGCGACCGTCTCGACCGTATGGTAGTCGGCGTGGAACGCGCGCGCGAAAAGCTCCTCGCCGTATCCCGTGGTGCCCACGGCATCGATCGCAAGCGTGACTCCCGCTGTCTCCCAGCGGTTCTTCAAGCTGACAAGACCCTGTTGGGCGACGTCGAGCGGTCTGCCGTTATTAGACGCGTAGAACGAATCGACAAGCTCACCCGCCTCATCGACCAGGGCGAACTTGGTCGTCGTGCTCCCCGAATCGATACCGAGCGCCACACGCACCGTCTCTCCGGGCGCATACGCATCCGGACCCTTTGCCGGCGTCTCTTTGCCATGGCGTGCCGTAAAATCCGCCTGCTCGGCAGGTGTGGCAAAAAAGGGCTGGGCAAGACGTCCCTCCCCGCTTGCGGGCGCGACCGTCTCGAGCTTATCCAGCCGGACAAAAGCGTCGGGAAGGTCGATCGGTTGGGACGATGCGAACATGTCGGTCAGCGACAGGGCGGCACCGCGCGCGACCATGATCTGCGGATCGCGCGGGACGATAACCTGATCGTCCGATAGATTCAGTTGCTCCCGGAACACGCGGACCAGTGTGGGGTTGTAGGCGAGCGTACCGCCCTCGAAGATTACCGGCGGCTCGATGTCGATACCCTGGGCCAGACCGCCGATCGTTTGGCGGGCGACCGCGTGAAGCGCCGAAAGCGCCAGGTCGGTGGTAGGAATGCCCTCGTTGAGCAGCGGCTGGATATCGGTCTTTGCGTACACGCCGCAGCGGCCCGAGACCTCGTGGACGGTCGTTCCCCGGCTTGCGAGCTGCTCGAACTCGCCCGATTCGGTGCCGACCCCCATGAGCTTTGCCATCTCGTCGATAAATGCACCGGTACCGCCTGCGCACGAGCCGTTCATGCGCATGTCGGCAACCTCGATGTCTCCCTTATCGTTGGTGCGGAAGAAGATCATCTTGGCGTCTTGGCCGCCCAGCTCGATGGCGCAGCGCGTCTGCGGATAGAACCTGCTGATCGCGAGCGCGTTGGCGACCACCTCCTGAACGTACGAGGCGCCCAGCGCGGTCGCGATATCGCGCGCACCCGAGCCGGTCACCGCAACGCGCAGTGACTCATGGGGAAAGCGCTCGGCGAGCTCGCCGAGCATGGCGCGCACGCTCGCTGTCTGACACGCCCCGTGGCGGCGATATCCCCACCACGCCTCGGTCATATCCTCGTGCATCGCGTAAACTTTGGTCGTCGTCGACCCTACGTCCAGTCCTACTAGCAACGCCATAATGCTCCGTCTCTCGCATTTTTCCCGCTAGAGATATACCACTCTACGTAATACAACAGACTGTTGTATTTAAACTCCGTATAAAAAGCGGCTGCCGAAACGCTTCAGCAGCCGCCGAATGCACCAACAGATTGTTCTGTGCGCTAGCACGTCGGGCAACGGAGCAGCACGGGCCCTCCGGTCATGCGCACCGCTCACGCCCGCGATGTCGCCGAGAGAGCTATCCACGCTTTGGGCTCCAACCAAGCAAGTCGCCCGCGCTCAGCAGATCCCTAAGCGAGCTACTCGCACTCAGGAGCCATAGCCTGCTCCAAGAGCTCGGCATGCTCCTCCTCGAAAACCGTCCCCACAGGGAAGGCGCGACGGAAGACGAAGCGGGAAATCGGACCGGCTACCAAAAGGTTCCACGGCAGCGCCATCACAAAATTATGCGGGATGTTGATCATCCAGATCGCGGGCACGGAATACAGGTTCGCAAGGATGCCGCCGGGCATGTGCGTCAGACCCTCACAGGCACCGTACAGCGACATGATGATGACCATGGGAACGACCATGCAGGAGCTGACGGCAAGCGTCATGGCAAGCGGCGAACTCTTGCCCGGCGTGACCAGGAATTTAAAGGCGAAACCCTTGGCAAGGGGGCTGGCAACAAACCAGTCGCAGCACATGGCAAAAATGTAGGCAACGGGGAAGCCGAGCCACGCGGCGGCAACAACCTCGCCGTTGATGGCCCCATGCTGCAGGGCAACGTTGTAGATGCTCATCCAGAGCACCATGCAAAAGCACATGATAAAGGTGAACAGCAGGCTCTCTCGTTTGTTGATAGGCATAAAGGGCATTGTCCTTTCTGTGTTACGCCGCGGCACCACGCAACAAAAACGGGCGGGCAAGATGGAGCTGTTGGGACTTCATCTCGCCCGCCCGTGGTACGTGCGTCTGCGACTACTTATGTGGTGGAACTACCCTAACACGAACGGCGCGCGCTTCGTAAGCGTTGAGTTTATGGAGATGCAGGGCACCAATAATCCCCCCCCCGACCCCATAAGTTGCGGTGGAATACGGACTGTTTTGACCCTTTTA
>DBFNYT010000195.1:0-9205 GCA_048425625.1 Collinsella sp.
AAACGAAAAGAAGAACTATGTATGCGGGGTTGTAGAATAGCATTCCGTATCCCAAAGCACAACGATCTGCAATGAGGCGGTACGTGCCAGAGTCGGCGGTAATATGTCGCTCGCCAAACCTCAGCCTATTCAGGTCGCGGTGCAAACCGCGACATCAGACTATGCGCTCTGCGTTCAGATGGATGGCATCTACCTGTATAACGATGCGGAAGAAAAGGTAATCTGGCATATTACAGCGCCAAAATAGAAGCATCCCGCGCTCTACGATTTCACCCAATCATCCCATGAGCCGTTTGTGCAGTTGCGCAGGTAAATGCCGTAGGATGCGTTGTTGCTCCAGAGAATCTGTGACCTGTATTTAACGTTATTGGCTATGATGACGTTGATGACGGTTATCCACGCGCCTTTGATCTCTGACGGGGCGTTATCTGGGTTGAAGGCCGTGTATAGTCCGGTTTCTGTCAAATCATTCAGCGAAATCTTGCTTTCGCCTTGGCTTATGTTTATAGACAGGCGCTGGGATACGGAATGCTATTCGTCCTTTTTAAATACGGCGACATGTTTACTCTCGGTCTCGTTAAAGACGAGAATCCTGTCATTTAAGAAGTTCACCGTAATCCTGGTTGCTCCGCATCGAAAACCGAGGGTTGGCAAATTTTGGCTATTAAGTTCCACTTCCGCTGCAATGCCGTCGGAAGTCTGGAATACGGAATGCTATGCAACCGAAATGGAGCAGTCATAGCCCATCGGCGTCATGACCACTCCGAAAGACCAGTTTGGGGTTTTTATCACGGCCGTCGTTTTGTTCTGGAATGTGATGTTAAGACTCTGACCTGCAAGAATCTCACTCGTCGAGGTTATGCAATTCAGGAAAATGGCGCTCGGGTTGCCGTTATTGTCGATAATCAGAAACGCTGTCGAATGGTTGGCGGATTCAAACGACAGCGTCACGCTGCTTTTGTCATTTGTAGCAAACGTTTTAAACGGGGATACGGAATGCTCTTACACGTTCGCCTTGATTTTTACAGCCAGTACGTAGTTGACGCGGACGCAAAGGTAGTTCTCTCCGTCTAGGTTTTCCCAACTGAGCTGAATTACCTCTGCGTCACCTTTTGTGACCATCGAGGATACGGAATGCTATCTCGTCTTGACATAGGTGCCGATTCGTTCCTTCGTCACCTCGTCATACAAGACAATCTCGCTGGCATAGCAATTCAGCGACACGCATTGCCCAATACCGTTTTTGACGGTGATGATAATCTCTCTGCCACTGGTGAGACTGACCGTACACTCGGTTGTACTACCGTCCGAGTCGAGCTGGCATACGGAATGCTATAGGCCAGTATTCTGTCGGATGAATGCGACAAGCGTTTTGTCGACATAAACATGTAGCCCATAGCTGCCGTCTTTTGCCTTCCACTCAAATCTGATTCTGCCATTGATTAAAGCGGTTCTGTGTAGGGATACGGAATACTACTTGGTGGTGTCAAAGCTACACGTGTAGTTCAGGCGCTCTGAAGAGTCCCAGATTCCAATGCCCTTATTCTTGTTGAACCACACATAAAAAGGTGTGCCCAGAACACCAATCTGTAATCCGCCGTCCTCAGTGTATGAGATGTTTAGCTTTGTGTCGGATTCAATGAAATTGATACGGGATACGGAAAACTAAGCAAACGAGATGGTCGGCTCTCCAGCAGAAATAACGGTAACGTTGTTCCAATCGGTCGAATTGAGGGTGATGGTTGCCCCGTCATCGCTCCATGACGGCTCGTTGCTGTTCCCTGCGAGCAATATCGCGGATTTCGATATTCCCGAGACGAAATACAGGCACGCCTTGCCCTTGCCGTTGCAGTCCATCATGACTAGTGCGACCGCTCGGGTGGCAGAGCTGAATGCGATGCTGACCGTACCGTTTTCTCTTGACATGTCATGGGAAAGCAGGGATACGGAATGCTACTTAGTCCACAGTGTTTTGATATTGCCTGTAGTTCCGTACTGTAATTGGATGCCTTCTGCTTTCGATATGGTGACGTAAAGCGATTTGCCGTCCTTTAAACAGAATTGCATTTGGATATAAGTGTCCTCGTCTGACCCCCACGAACCGTAGGTAATGGCGGTAACGTCTCCCCAGAAGCTCGGAACTTGGGATACGGAATGCTATTCTACAAACCCGCATACATAGTTCTTCTTTTCGTTTGAATCCCAGATTCCGATTCCGCGCTTTTTGTCAAACCAGACAGCCAACGGCGTGCCCATAATCGAAAGCTGTAGCACTCCGTCATCGGAGTATGAGACTCGGAAGACCGTTCCCTCCTGCGCGAACTGAACACGGGATACGGAATGCTACTGCGGTGTTAGATACTTCCAGTTATCCCAACTCGTTGAGTTGCGTCGCATTCGCATCGCGACTTTTCCACCGAACGAGAAGGCGAACTGCGCAGAGTATGTCGCTCCGGGGTTCTGCTGTATAACTAGCGCCGCATTGCTTCCAAAATCGCTGGGAAGTCCTTTTGGGTTGACAGTCGTTGCAAACATTATGCAATTCGGTGGGTTATCCATGTCCGTAACTTCTGTGGCATATAGCTTGGATACGGAATCACCACTCCATAGCTGCCGTGTATGAATCGCTCGCCCTAGCAACGACCGTCCTGAAACTTTGCAGGTAGTGCGACATGGCGGTATTGACCGTGGAATGCCCCAACGCCACGGCTATGTCCTCGATGGCGGCACCATGCTCCAGCGATATGGTCGCCCAGCTGTGGCGCAGGCATGTCATCGGTACGTGGGGCAGGTCGAATCGCTTGCAGAACGCGCGGAACTTGCGGGCCACGGCGTTGGGGTCAAGCAGGCATAGGCGACCAGACCTGCGGGCACCTCGTATCGCTCGCAGGCGCTCAAGCGCGAATCGCGGCAGCTTGAGTTTGCGGTCTGACAGTTTGGTCTTGCATCCCGTCTCCACGACCTCTCCGCCTACGACATGTAGTCCGCGCTGTACGTGAACCCATCCGCTACGCCAGTCCACATCCTCGATTCTCACCGCGCACGCCTCGCAGCGGCGCAGCCCGAGCGCGGCACCCAAGAGCACTGCGACCTCGAATGGTTGCCCGACGATGGCTTTAAGCGTCACGCGCTCCTGCTCGGCGGTCAACGTGGGGCGGCGCACTGTGGGCTTTTTCGGCAGCTCTACGCCCTGCGTCACGTCCCAGATTCTGAGCTGGTGGCGGCGCAGCACCCAGCGGTAGATCTGACGGAAAGTTTTGTATGCCTTCTCGGCGGCACCGGGGAGGTCGAACGAATCGACCCAATCTTGAACCTCTTCAAAGCTGATCGTCTCGATCTCGCGCTCACCCCACATCGGCATCAGGTGGCAGCGGATGGCGCTGCGATAGCCCTCAAGAGTGGTGGCGCGGAGACGCTTGCCCTTGTCGGCCATGTACTCGGCGGTGGCATCTGAAAACAGCATTTTTGGCTATCCAATCTCTAAAAAATCCCAGACGTTTTGCATGGTAGACCTCCGCATTTCGTCTGGGATTTTTGGCTTTAAAACGCGGGGGACGGCGGCTTGATACTCGCAATTAATTCCAAGCGTAGGAGAGGGGAGGTGAGTGGATGGAAGTGCTCAAACTCTTCGCGCCTTATGGCCCAGGCTGGCTAGGTGGCGCAGCACTGGCGCTCATCGCCTTTTACTTCGGAAAGCAATTTCTCGAAGAGTACAAGCGCCAGAACGAGCGCAAGGGCGAGATTGACCTGAAGCGCGAAGAGCGCAAGCAGGATGAAGTCAAGGAGCGTGCCCAGCGCGATCGTGAGCGGTCTGAGATGGAGGGGCGAATCGCCGCCCAGATGGAGCGCTCGAACTCACTGATGGAAGCCATGAAGACCCTCATGGAATCGGTCGTCACGTCTAACGAGGTCTTGCACAACGACCTCGCGCACAGTCAGGCGAGAAGCCAAGGAATGGCCGAGAAGGTCGACCACATCTGTGACCGGGTTGACCTGCTCTACGACAAAGAAAAAGGTAGATAGGAGGAATTATGACTACCGAAGATATTGTCAAGAAACTGACCAGCCGTAAGTTCCGGCTTTGCGCTGCTGCTTTTCTCGGCAGCGTGGCGGCTAGCATCGCAGGCATCACTACAAGTAACGAGACTGTAGCCATTATCGGCACGGTCTGTGGAGTGGTGAGCGCCGCGATCTACGCAGCAGCTGAGCAAGCGGTCGATGCAGCTCGCCTGAAAGCAGGTGGAGAGCATGACCGAGACTGAGACCGAGCCTAAGCGCAAGCTCCCTCTCCGTAGCGCCTTTGCTGTTGTCCTCGCCCTTGTGGCAGCGCTTGCCGCTCCACTCAGCGCCGAAGCCTACCAAAGCCAAGATGCCTACGTGAGCAATGGACACGGCTACCTCAACGCCCAGTACTTGGTTATCCACGAAACGGCGAACCCCGGTGCGTCCGCGTGGAACCATGTTCTGTATTGGCGCGGTAATGATACCTATGCTGTCCACCATGTTATGGAGCTTGACGGTTCCACCGTGTACAACACGGTGCCCGAGAACCGCTTGTGCTGGCACGTGGGCAATGGAAACTACGCCACGGTCGGTATCGAGCTTGCCCACGCCACCAACGCCAGCGACTTTGCCAAGCAGTGGAACGAAGCCGTGAAGTGGGCGGGCGATGAGCTCCGCGCTCATGGTTGGGATACGTCCCGCCTTTTGAGCCACTATCAGGCGGCCCGAATCTGGGGCGGCTCCGACCATACCGATCCTAACGGCTATTTCCGTCAGTACGGCAAGACGTGGGCCGAGTTCAAGCAGGCCGTGGCAGCTTACCTCGGAAGCGGCTACATCGCGCCGACCGCACCGACCGATGCTAACGGCGGCACCTATCAGCCCTCCACTTCTGTTGCTCGCACGAGCTTCCCGAAGTCCACGGGCAAAAGCGTCAACATCCACTATGCGCTGCACAACCGCTACGGTGCGTGGAATGATGCCGTAACCAACTTCAATGATTCCAACAGCGAGGGCTTCGCTGGTATGCCCTACGGCTCCCATGACATGCTGATCGCGTGGGTGGATAGCGGCACGCTGCGCTACCGTGTCCACACCAAGGAGAGTGGATGGCTGGATTGGGTGCAGACCGCCAACTACAACGATTCCGTAAATGGCATGGCGGGCATCTGGGGCCAGACCATCGATGGCGTGATGATGTACTACATCACACCGTCTGGCGAGTACAAGCAGGTCTACTACCGTGCTCAGGACGTTGCACACGCAAACTGGCACGATGAGGTCTGCGATGACGGTTCCACCTACGGCGGCGATGACTATGCTGGCATCTACGGATACGCGCTTGATCGTCTCCAGTGCTACGTGTCTGACGGCACACGCCGATGATGGGTTTGGTAATCGCCTTTATTCTCGGCTCCACCTTCGGCAGCATGATTTTCTTCTTGGCCCTATGCCTCGTCGGCGCGTTCCGAGACGATTAAATTAAAGGCGCAATACAAACCTCGTTTGAGGTTATTAGCCCCCGTTTCCCAGTGATAGGAGACGGGGGCTATTTTTGTCTACGGGTCTATCCGCGTCCTAACTCAGTCCATAAGTTCTGAAATATGCACTACTATGGAGACCTATGGAAACGTATAACTGCACTATGGAGCGCTATGGAGACCTATAGAACACTTATCTACTACTCCGCCGAGGACTAAGGACGCGCGGCGCGCATGGCAGGCTCCCGGACATATCGCACCAAGGTGCTCGTCCTCGACAAGACGAAGCTCAAAGAGACCGACCTGATCTTGACGATGCTTGACGAGCGGGGGCGGCAGGTTCGTGCCGTGGCAAAGGGCGCCCGCAAACCCGGCGGACGCCTGGCTGCGCGCTGCGAGCTGTTCTGTACGGTCGATATGCTGCTCGCACATGGACGGTCACTCGACGTGGTTTCCCAGGCCGAGCTTATGGAGGCGCCGCTCGGCGCTGCGCCCGATTACGAGACGACCTGCGCCGCAAGCGCGATCGCCGAGGTTGCGCGCGTGTGCTCGTTCGAGGACGCCGAGGACCCGTTTACCTTTGCCATCACGCAGCGAGCGCTTGCCCTGGTGGGCAGCGGGCTTGACACGGCGCATATGGACCTACTTGTGGCGGCATATGTCTTTAAGCTGCTGTCGCACGTTGGCTATCGTCCCGATTTTTCGGCCTGCGTGCTGTGCGGAGACCCCATGCTGTCGTATTTTTCACCCCAGGCGGGCGGTCTCATGTGCGGGTCGTGCGCGTCGAGCGTTCCAGGTGCCGAACTGGTGTCGACCGGTGAGACCGCATGGCTGCGCGCCCTCATGTCCATGACCTTCGATGCGCTCATGGCCGAGCGAATCGACCCGCATACGGCGGCATTCCTGCTCGGGCTTTCGCATGTGTGGGCTGCGACGCACACCGATCAACGCCTCCGTGCGATGGAATTCATGTTGGGTCGGTGATGATGCGCAGGCGCGGGCTGCTTGTGGTATCATGCCGACCTGTTGGTACCTCGACCTTGGTTGCTCGCTCCACCGGCGGCTTCCCAGTCCGAGGCGAATCGAGTCGCCCGCGGGCGACGTAAAACGAAAGGTGAAACAATGACTGTTTCCAAAGAGCGCAAGGCGGAGCTGACTGCCCAGTTCGGTAACACCCCGGTCGACACCGGCAACCCCAAGGTTCAGGTCGCCATCCTGTCCGAGCGCATCAAGGAGCTGACCGAGCACATGAAGTCCCACCAGAAGGACTTCCACACCCGTCGTGGCCTGCTCATGCTCGTCGGCCGTCGTCGTCGTCTTCTCTCCTACATCAAGAAGAACGACATCGTCGAGTACCGTGAGCTCATCAAGGCTCTGGGCATCCGCGACAACATCCAGTAGGATTTGTACATGCTAAGAGCGTCCTGCGCAGCGGGGCGCTCTTTTTGTGTAAGGGCGCGAACAATCACGCTCTGAAGCGTGGCGGGGGCAGGGGGCCCGCGTCACATGAGAAGCCCGCAGGCAAGGGGTCTGCGGGGTAAAGGAGAACAATGACACTCGTATCCAAGACCTTTGAGCTGTACGGCAAGACCTACACCTTTGAGTCGGGCGAGCTTGCCAAGCAGGCCACCGGCGCCTGCCTGGTCAAGCAGGGTGACACCACGATGCTCGACACCGTGGTCGTCTCCAAGGAGCGTAAGAACTACGACTTCTTCCCGCTGACCGTCGACTTCAACGAGAAGATGTACGCCGCCGGCCGCATCCCGGGTGGCTACCTCAAGCGTGAGGGCCGTCCCAGTGAGAAGGCCACGCTCACCGCGCGCATGATCGACCGTCCGATTCGCCCGAGCTTCCCGGATGGCTTCCGCAACGAGGTGCACATCGTCGCCACCTCGCTCGTCGCCGACCAGGTCAACCCCTTCGACGTCATCAACGTCATGGGTGCTTCTCTGGCCATGACGCTCGGCGGCGTGCCCTTCGAGGGTCCGCTTGCCTGCGTGCGCATCGGCCGTAACGTGGAGACCGGCGAGTTTATCGTCAACCCCACCTACGAGGAGCGCGAGAACTCCGATCTGGACCTGGAGCTGGGCGGCTCTGCCGACTTCATCTCGATGGTCGAGGCCGGCGCCGAGGAGATCTCCGAGGACGACATGCTCGCCGCCATGAAGTTTGGCCAGGAGGCCCTTGCTGCTTTCTGCCAGGCTCAGGACGAGTTCGTTGCCGAGTGGGAGCAGGTCAACGGCCCCATCGTCAAGAAGGAGTACCCGCTCGACCAGCCCGTCGAGGAGGTCCAGGAGCGCATCTTCGCCCACTACGACGAGATGGCAGCCGCCCTTCGCGACGCCGACAAGCTCTCCCGTATCGGCAAGGTCGAGGCTCTGAAGGAGTCCATCCGTGCCGAGTTCACCGACGAGGAGCAGGCCGCTTGGGAGCGCGAGATCCCCGTGGCGCTCAAGAAGCTCGAGAAGAAGGCCATGCGCACCATGGTCGTCGAGACCGGTGAGCGCGTCGACGGCCGTGCCGCCGACGAGATCCGTCCCATCATGGTGAAGGACAACTACCTGCCGCTCGTTCACGGCTCCGGCCTGTTCCAGCGTGGCCAGACCCAGGTGCTCTCCGTCCTGTCGCTCGGCATGCTCAACGAGGGCCAGCGTCTGGATACCATCGAGCCCACCGAGGGCAAGCGCTACATGCACCACTACAACTTCCCGCCTTTCTGCACCGGCGAGACCGGCCGCATGGGCAGCCCCAAGCGCCGCGAGATCGGCCATGGCAATCTGGCCGAGCGCGCTCTGCTTCCGGTGCTTCCCGACGAGAACGAGTTCCCCTACGCCATCCGCGTCGTCTCCGAGGTCATGGAGTCCAACGGCTCCTCTTCGATGGCTTCGACCTGCGGCTCCACGCTCGCCCTTATGGACGGCGGCGTGCCCATTAAGCGCCCGGTCTCCGGTATCGCCATGGGCCTGATCCAGGAGGAGGGCAAGACCGTGGTCCTGTCCGACATCCAGGGTCTCGAGGACTTCCTGGGCGACATGGACTTTAAGGTCACCGGCACCACCGAGGGCATCACCGCCCTGCAGATGGACAACAAGGCCACCGGCCTCACCTTCGACATCTTGGCCCGCGCTCTGCAGCAGGCCAAGGAGGGTCGCGCCTTCATCCTGCAGAAGATGCTCGATGTGATCCCCGAGCCGCGCCACACCACGCGCAGCACCGCTCCGCGCATCGTCTCCATCCAGGTCCCGACCGACAAGATCCGCGACGTCATCGGTTCCGGCGGTAAGGTCATCCGCGGTATCCAGGATGAGACCGGCGCTTCGGTCGACATCCAGGAGGACGGCACCGTCTTTGTCGGCGGCACCGGCGAGTCCGTGGACCAGGCTGTCGAGCGCATCAAGCTCATCATCAAGGTTCCCGAGCCGGGCGAGGAGTACACCGGTCGCGTGGTCTCCATCCAGCCCTTCGGCGCCTTCGTCAACCTGCTGCCCGGTAAGGACGGCCTGCTGCACATCTCTCGCGTCGCCAAGGGCCGCGTGGAGAAGGTCGAGGACGTCCTCAACGTGGGCGACGAGGTCAAGGTCGTCGTCATCGAGGTTGACGATCGCGGCAAGATCTCGCTCGATCGTCTTGACAAGCCCGAGGCCCCGGCTCGCGCCGAGGGTGCTTCCGAGGGCGACGGCGAGCACTTCCAGCGCCGTGAGCGTCCGCGTCGCGAGCGCTCC
>DBFNYT010000196.1:0-38437 GCA_048425625.1 Collinsella sp.
TGCCCGCTCACATAACCTGTCCCCATTTCTCAGCCGGGGGCGGCACGTCACACGGCGCGCCGCCCCCGGCCTTTTTTGGGCGGACCGTGTCGCACGTTTGTCTCGATCTGTAACACCTAGTCGAGTTTTTGGGTCCTAGCTGTTACAGATTGAGACAAACAGGATTGCTCTTTCCGAAGAATCTAAATCTGTAACACGTAGCCCGCTTTTGACCGTCTACCTGTTACAAATCGAGACAGACGGAGTAGGACCTAACCCCGTATGTCCCTAACAGTCGAGCGTTCGACCAGCGTGCTCGGCACATGAATCGCCTCGATAGACGAGCTCTCTCCAATCGCCGCCTCAAACGCAAGCTTACCGACACCGCGCAAATCAAATCGCAGCGTCGTCAGCCGATTGTGAGGAACAAGTCCCTCGAGTGCGTCGTCGATACCAACCACGCTCACGTCGTCGGGCACGGACAGGCCCGCGTTCTCGAGCGCGGCGATAACGCCCAGCGCCATCTGGTCATTTGCCGCAAGCACGGCAGTCGGCGTCTGCGACCCGCCGGCAAGCACCTCGGCCGCAATCCGCTCGCCCATGGCGTACCCACTGTCCGCACTCCAATCGCCACGCAGCATCGGAGCGGCATCGACATGAGCACGACCCAGCGTATCGCGCCAACCGGCCTCACGAAAACGCGAGGAAATCGAGTTTTCCGGACCCGCCACAAACCGCATATTCGAGTGACCATGTTCCAGCAGATAATTGGTCAACAGCTCGCACGAACCATACTGGTCGGAGTCGATCGTCGTGCAGCGCGGATGCGCATACATGGACAGGATGACCGTTCGCACTCCCGGCTGGGGAACAAACTCCTCAAAATCGGGAGCCATGCGGTTCATGTTGAGAATCATGCCGTCGACGGGTCGCTCGACCATGCGGCGCGAGGCATCGGCAAGTGCATAGGGCTTGTCGCCGCCCATCTCGATCATAGTGACGGCAAAATCATGCTCGCGCGCCGCTTGCATGATACCCTCGAGCGTCGCCAGGTTACCGACACGTGTGATGTTGTACATGCACAGGCCAATAGAACGATACGACCCGCCGCGCAACGCCGCTCCAGCAAAATTGGGACGAAAGCCCAGCTCTTCCATGGCGGCCAGCACACGCTTGCGCGTCTTTTCCGTCACGTTGGGCATACCGTTGACCACGCGAGACACAGTCTGGCGGCTCACGCCAGCGAGCGCCGCAACCTCTGCCGCGCTCGCCGAACGACCATTCCTTGTCTGCTGATCCATGCCTTCCACGCTAACCTGCTTCCCAACTATTCCCCGCGCCCATGGCGCATCGTACATACATTGATAACGTGCTCATGATACCCGAGCCATATACCACAACATGAAAACTTCTGTCAATCAAAACCGCTTACCGAACAAATACAACCGTTCGCATCTGTTTGAAGTTGTTTTGTTTCTATACATCCCAGCCGGATGTTAACGTGCTCATTGTCAAATGTTCACGTGCTCATTTTGGTTCTAATCATTTTAAGATAGTGTTTATCGGGCTTTTTCACCGCTGAACGCTAACCAGGGAGCCTCCTGAGCGCAAACGCACAATATCGAACAGCGAGACGAGAGGATGTATGCATATGTCTTTGCTAAACCGCGTACAGCAGCTGCCGAAGGGCTTTGTTTGGGGCGCCGCAACCGCCGCGTACCAAACGGAAGGTTCCACGAAGGTGGCAGGCAAGGGTAAGACCATGTGGGACGATTACCTTGTCGCCCAGGGTCGCTTTTTGCCCGACCCGGCCAGTGATTTCTACAACCGCTACGAGGAGGATATCCGCCTTTCTGCCGAGCATGGACTCAACGCCATTCGTGTGTCCATCGCCTGGACCCGCATCTTCCCCAACGGCGACGATGCCGAACCCCTCGCCGAGGGCGTTAAGCACTACCACGAGCTGTTCGCCTGCTGCAAAAAGTATGGCGTCGAGCCCTATGTGTCCCTGCATCACTTTGACTCCCCCGCCGCCCTGTTCAACCAGGGCGACTGGCTCAACCGCAAGACCGTCGACGCCTATGTGCGCTATGCCGAGTTCTGCTTCCGCGAGTTCCGCGAGGTCAAGAATTGGTTCACCATCAACGAGCTCATCAGCCTCTCGCACTCCCAATACATCCAAGGCAACTTCCCGCCCAACCATCACTTTGATGTGACGAGCGGCATCCAGAGCCAGCACAACGAGCTCGTTGCCCACGCCCGCGCCGTCAACCTGTATAAGGATCTTGACGAGACCGAGCACCTGGGCGGCCGCATTGGCATGGTCAACGTCCTGACGCCGGCATATCCTGCCACCGACTCGCCCGCCGACCAGCACGCCGCCGACCTGTACAACGCCTTCTACACCGACTTCATCATGGACGGCGCCTTCCTGGGCCACTACTCCGCGCGCACCCTCTCACTCATCAACGAGATTCTGCGTGCCAACAACGCCACGCTTACGGTTGAGGACAGCGACATGGAGGAGCTCGCCAAGGCGGCGCCCCGCAACGATATGTTCGGCCTCAACTACTATCAGTCGGCGTTTATCGCCGCCTACGATGGCGAGTCCACCAACAGCTTTAACGGCACCGGAGACAAGGGCACCTCGTGCTTTAAGTTTAAGGGCGTCGGGCAGCAGGTCGATATGCCGGGTATCCCCACCACCGACTGGGATTGGCTCATCTACCCGCAAGGCCTCTACGACACGCTCAAGCACATCAGCGCCACCTATCCCAACCTCCCCGTCATCTATATCACCGAAAACGGCCTGGGCCACAAGGACCCCGAGCCCGACGCAAACGGCATCGTCGCCGATCCCGAGCGCATCGACTTTGTCGACCAGCACATGGAGAAGGTGCTCCAGGCGCGCGCCGAGGGCGTCGACGTCCAGGGCTACTTTATCTGGAGCCTGCAGGACCAGTTCTCGTGGGCCAACGGCTATAACAAGCGCTACGGCCTGTTCTACATCGACTTCGACACGCAAAAACGCTACATCAAGCAGTCGGCACTCTGGTACAAGGAGCTCGCCGACACTATGGCGGACGCGCAGTAGCGCATCGCCTCGCTTTCCCCCGAGAAGGGAGCGGCCCTATGCGATACAAACCCAGCCGCTCCCCTCTCTCCCCCTGGGACCGACCCCGCCTGCACCCGGGCTTTTAGCAAGCGGGAGACCATATAGGTTTTCAACGTCCATGCCATTAAGATTTCATGCAAAGAGGAGCGTGAACTATGGAATCGATCGTTAAGTTCTTGGAGAAAGGTCAGCCGTACTTCGACAAGGTCTCTAAGAACATCTACCTTCAGGCCATTAAAGACGGCTTTTTGGCAGCAATGCCCATCATCCTGTCTTCTTCTGTCTTCCTGCTTATTTCGACCCTGCCGGGCGTTGTCGCCACGGTCGGCGGCTTTACGCTGCCCGACTGGTGGAACGTCGACGTCGTGAACTTCTGCAACAAGGTTTACAACTTCACGATGGGCGTCGTGGGCATCATGGTCGCCGGCACCACCGCAAGCGCGCTGACCGGCTCCAAGAACCGCCGCATGCCTGCCGGCAAGGCCATCAACGCCACGAGCACCATGGTCGCCGCCATGTGCGCTATGCTCATCTTGGCCGTTACCCAGACGAGTGCCAAGATCGACGGCGCCGATGTCTCGGTGTTCTTTACCGACAACATGGGCACCAAGGGCCTGCTGAGCTCCTTTGTCGCCGCATTTGCCACGGTCAACATCTATGCCTTCTGCATTAAGCGAGACATCACCATCAAGCTGCCCAAAGAAGTCCCCGGCGCCATCGCCCAGAACTTCCGCGACATCTTCGCCTTCAGCTTCTCCATCCTGTTTGTCGCCGTCATCGACGTTATCTGCCGCACCTGCTTGGCCGTCCCGTTTGCCAACGTCATCTCCACGCTGGTGAGCCCGCTGTTCGCCGCTGCCGATTCCTACGCCGGCCTCGCCCTCATCTGGTTCATGATCCCGCTGTTCTGGTTCATGGGCATCCACGGCCCCTCGGTCGTTAAGCCTGCCCTCAACGCCGCGCTGTTTGGCAACATCACCACCAACCTCGCCACGCTGCAGGCCGGCGGTCACCCCGCCCTCGCCCTGACCGAGAACTTCGGTAACTACATCGGCGAACTCGGCGGCACCGGCGCCACATTCATTGTCCCGATCATCTTCCTGCTCTTTATGCGCTCCAAGCAGCTCAAGGCCGTCGGCAAAGCCTCTGTCGTACCCGTGATGTTCGCCGTCAACGAGCCGCTGCTGTTCGCCGCGCCCATCATCCTCAACCCGTACTTCCTGATCCCGTTCCTGTTTGCCCCCGTGGCCAACGTCCTCATTGGTAAGTTCTTCATCGACTTTTTGGGCATGAACGGCTTTATCTATGCCATGCCGTGGGCACTCCCCGGACCGATCGGCACCTTCATCGACACCAACTTCCAGCCGATCTCTCTGGTCCTGGTTGTCGTCCTGCTGGTCGTTGACTTCTTGATCTACTACCCGTTCTGCAAGGCCTACGACAACGTCCTGTGCAAGCAGGAGGCCGAGACCCTGGCCGAAGAAGAGGCCGAGGAGACCAAGGCCGTCAAGACCGCTGCCGCCCCCGCCGTTGAGGCTCCTGTTGTCGAGACCGCTTCTGCCACCGAGGCCTCCGCAGCTCCGTCCGCCCTTAAGGGCAAGGATCTGAGGGTTCTGGTTCTGTGCGCTGGCGCCGGCACCTCTGCACTGCTCGCCAACGCGCTTAAGGAAGGCGCCGACGAGCTGGGCATCGACATTACCGCCAACGCCGGTGCCTACGGCAGCCACTACGCCATCATGGACCAGTACAACGTCATCGTCCTGGCTCCGCAGGTTCGCACCTATTACAACGAGATGAAGGCCGACACCGACCGCCTGGGCATCACGCTGCTGTCGCCCAAGGGCAAACAGTACATCGACCTCACTAAGGATCCCAAGGGTGCCGTCGCCTGGATCGAGGAAAACCTCAAGGCATAAGACGCTGACGCCACCTGCCGCTCGCAGACAAAAAATGGCCCATGCATCGATGTGTGATGCGCGGGCCATTTTGTTTAGACCGCACCCGTCCTCCTGTTCATCTCAATCTGTAACATCTAGCCGAGTTTTTCGGTCCTAGCTGTTACAGATCGAGATGAACGCACAGGCCAAGCCGAAAATCTCAATCTGTAACATGTAGACCACTTTTGACCGCTTAGACGTTACAGATCGAGACAAACGGAATAAGCCGGGCCAAAAATCTCGATCTGTAACATCTAGCCGAGTTTTTGGGTCCTAGCTGTTACAGATTGAGACAAACGGAATAGGCCGAGCACGTCTACGCCCGCAAGTCCTTTACGCTGGAACGCTCGACCAACACGCCCGAGACGAGCGTACGGCTTCTGGAGCTCGGGGCTTCCAGACCTGCGACGACCTCGTTAAGCGCACGGACGCCCAGCTCGCGGTGACGGAACTTCACCGACGTCAGAATCGAGTTGGGAATCGTCTTGTAGAGCTCATCGTCGAAGCCGATCACGGACACGTCGTCGGGCACACTGAGCCCTTTGTCACGTAGAGCCATCATCACGCCGTTTGCCATGCAGTCGTTAGCGGCGAGGACCGCCGTGCAATCGGGCTTATCGGCAAGCACAAGGCCCGCGGCATAGCCACTATCCGCATTCCAATCGCCTTGCAGAGGCTCGGGCGGTTCAATGCCACGCGCCTCGAGTGCCGCACGCCAACCTTTCATACGACACTGGCTCGACAGCGCCTCTTTCTTACCAGAGACGAAGTACACGTTCTTGTGCCCGCGATTTAAGAAGTACTCGCACGCCATGCGCGCACCACCCTCTTGATCGTCACTAACGGTAGAGCAGGTAGGATGCTCCATCGGCGTGATAATCACCGTCTTGAGGTCCTTCGGTGCCTCAAAGGTATCAAAGTCATCGACCATCTGACGCAGGTTGAAGATCATGCCATCAACAGGCAGCTGCGACATCCTGCACGCCGCTTCGGCAAGGGTCATCTTCTCCCCCGCGCGCTTCTTAATCATCGTGAGCGCAAAGCCGCGTTCCTCGGCGGCATCGGCGATACCGTCAATCATGTCCACGGCACCGCCCGACAAGTGAAACAGCACGACGCCGATGCACCCGTAACGGCCCAACTTGAGTGAACGCGCGGCAAAGTTGGCTCGAAACCCGAGCGCCTCCATTGCGGAATGGACCTTATCGCGTGTCGACTCTCGCACGCTATCGGGCTCGTTGATCACGCGCGAAACCGTCTTGAGAGAAACGCCCGCGGCAACTGCCACATCGTTCATCGAGACATTTTTCTTGTCCATCGTTGCCACTGCTTCTCCACTCGGTTCTCTATCGTTTGCTTTTTGCGTTCTAGCATACACTACCTGCCTGACTGATAAATCAACCGTTTACCGGACAATATCGACCGCTCACCCGTATATCCTTGTTGCTCTTCCAAAAATGTCTTACGTTGTCATTAACGAAATGACAACGTTGTCATTTCACAATGCCTTCCTTAAGCAGGAAGGTTTCCGGGCAGTCCTGACCATCCATCGATGACCAGTTCCATCCACATGCATCGCGCATCAAGTAGCAAAGGAGCTCTATGGACGCCATCGTAAAGATGCTCGAAAAGCATCAACCGTTCTTCGAGAAGATCTCGAGAAACATCTACCTCCAGGCCATCAAAGACGGATTCCTTGGGTGCATGCCCATCGTCCTTACCTCTTCGATCTTTCTGCTGATCGCCACCCTTCCCGGCGTAGTTGGCATCACGCTGCCCCAGCCGCTCATCGACTGGTGCAACAAGCTGTACAACTTCACCATGGGCGTCATGGGCATCATGGTTGCCGGCACCACTGCCAAGAACTTTACGGCTTCCATGAACCGTCGCATGCCCGCCGGCAAGGTGCTCAACGACGGCTCCACCATGGTAGCCGCCCAGTGCAGCATGCTTTTGCTCGCCGTTACGCAGTTCACCACCAAGTTCAACGGCTCCGAGCTTTCGGTCTTCGACTGCACCAGCATGGGCACGCGCGGTCTGTTCTCGGCCTATATCGCCGCGTTCATCACCGTGTGGGTCTACAAATTCTGCGTCTCGCGCGATCTGACCATTAAGCTGCCCAAGGAGGTCCCGGGCGCCATCGCTCAGAACTTCCGCGACATCATCCCCTTTGGCGGCGCCGTCATCATCTGCGGCATCATCGATGTCGTCGTGCGTAACCTCATGGGCGTTCCGTTCTCCGAGCTGCTTATCAAGCTGCTCTCCCCGCTCTTTACCGCTGCAGAAACCTATCCTGGCCTTATCCTTATCCAGGCAGCCACCGCGTTCTTCTGGTTCATCGGCGTCCACGGCCCCTCGATCGTCCAGCCGGGCATCGACCCCATCCGTCTTGCCAACCAGGCCGAGAACCTGCAGGTTCTGCTGGCCGGTGGTCACCCCGCCCATTCCCTCACCTTTAACATGTCGCTCGTGGGTGAGTTCGGCGGCACCGGCGCCACGTTCATCGTGCCGCTTCTGCTGATTCTCTTTATGAAGTCCAAGCAGCTCAAAGCCGTCGGTAAGGCCTCAATTGTTCCTGTTGCCTTTGCTGTCAACGAGCCGCTGCTCTTTGGCGCGCCGATGATCCTTAACCCCTACATGCTCATCCCCTTTGTTGCCGCCGGCTGCGTCAACGTAAGCGTTGCCAAGTTCTTTATCGATAACGTGGGCATGAACGGCTTCTCCTTCGTGGTGCCTTGGGCTACCCCTGCCCCTATCGGCATCTTCATCACCACGAACTTCCAGCTTATCGCCCTGGTATTTGTCGCGATCATCATCTTACTGGACGCCATCATCTACCTGCCGTTCTTGAAGGCATACGATAAGCTGCTCTGCGACCAGGAGGCCGAGCGCGCCGCCGAGCTGGGTCTCGAGTCCGATGGTGCCGCTGCCATCGCCGCCAACGCCCCTGCGCCCGCTGTCGAGCAGGCTACCGCTTCCGTCGAGACGACTGTTGCCGCCGCCGACAACAAGCCTGTCGTCGATCAGCCCGAGCCCGCCTTCGACGCATCCGCTAAGAAGGATGTCGATGGCCTGAAGGTCCTCGTCCTGTGCGCCGGCGCCGGCACCTCTGCCATGCTCGCCAACGCCATCAAGGAAGGTGCCGCACAGACCGGAGAGAACATCGCTTCCTCCGCAGGCGCCTATGGCCAGCACACTGCCATCATGGATCAGTACGACGTTATCGTGCTTGCCCCGCAGGTCCGTAGCTACTACAACGACATGAAGGCCGACACCGATCGCCTGGGCATTAAGCTGCTCGCCCCGCGCGGCAAGGAATATATCGACCTTACCCGCGACCCCGCCGGCGCCATCAAGTGGCTCCGCGAGAACCTCGACTAGTTACCTCCCTCTGTTGGTGCCCGAATCCCCAGCTCGGGCACCTCTCCCTATTCGTATCCCACAGAAAGGATGACTCATGACCAACCCCATGCAGTTCCCCGACGGCTTTGTGTTTGGCGGCGCCACCGCTGCTTACCAGGTTGAGGGCGAGACCCGTACGCACGGCAAGGGCAAAGTGCCCTGGGACGATTTCCTGGCGGCTCAGGGTCGCTTCTCCCCCGACCCCGCAAGCGATTTCTACAACAAGTATCCGGTCGATATCGACCTGTGCCAGCGCTTCGGCATCAACGGCATCCGTGTCTCCATCGCCTGGAGCCGTATCTTCCCCAGTGGCACTGGCGAGATCAACCCCGAGGGTGTCGCCTTCTATCACGAGCTTTTCGCCACCTGCAACAAAGCTGGCGTTATCCCCTATGTCACGCTCGATCACTTTGACACGCCCGAGGCCTTTTACCAGAACGGCGGCGAGGGCTTCCTGACGCGCACGACGATCGACGCCTTTGTCGAGTACGCCAAGTTCTGCTTTGCCGAGTTCACCGAGGTCAAGCACTGGTTCACGTTTAACGAGATTCCCGCAACCGCCGAGGGCAGCTTTATCGTCGGCAACTGGCCGCACGGCGAGAAGTACCGCCTGGACAAGGCCTTCCAGCTCATGCACAACATGATGGTGGCCCACGCCAAGGCTGTCGTCGCCTTCCATGAGGGCGGCTTTGAGGGCGAGATCGGCATTGTCCAGAATCTGGAGCCCAAGTACCCCCTCGATCCCAACAGCGCTGCCGACTGCGAGGCCGCCCGCATGGCCGACGTCATCAACAACCGCTGGGTACTCGACGCCACCTTCCGCGGCCACTATGCAGCCGACACCATGGAAGCCGCGACCAAGCTGGCCCATATCGCCGGCGGCGAGCTCGACGTTCGTGACGAGGACATCGCCGCGCTGACCGCCGCGCTCCCCTACAACGATTGCCTGGGCGTCAACACCTACAAGTGCCAGTTCCTGCGTGCCGCCGAGGGCGAAAACGACATCAACCACAATGGCACTGGCGACAAGGGCTCCTCGCGCTGGTTCCTCAAGGGCGTTGGTGAGTCATGCGTGCGCGAAGGCGTACCCACCACCGATTGGGACTGGATTATCTATCCCGAGGGTCTGTACGATCTGCTGCTCCGCATTAAGAACGATTACCCCAACTACAAGAAGATTTACATCACCGAGAACGGTATGGGCTATAAGGACGACTTTGAGGACGGCTTTATCGACGACGCCCCTCGCATCGACTACATGCGTCAGCATCTCGCGTGGATCCTCAAGGCAATCGACGGCGGCGTAAACGTCGACGGTTACTTTGTGTGGTCGCTGCAGGATCAGTTCTCCTGGACCAACGGCTATAACAAGCGTTACGGCCTGTTCTACATCGACTTCGAGACCCAGAAGCGCTATCCCAAGGCGAGCGCGTACTGGTACAAGAACGTCGCGGAGACCGGCCTGCTCATGGCCTAACTTTTGCCGCATACCCCCTATCGGCCGCATACGAATCCCTCCATGGGTTCGCATGCGGCCTTTTTATTTTGCCCGGGCCTGAGCCTGTCGTTTGTCTCGATCTGTAACATCTAGCAGGGATTTTCAATCCTAACTGTTATAGATTTAGACGAACGGGCGACCAGGGCTGAAAGATCTCAATCTGTAACACGTAGCCCACTTTCGACCGTCTAGATGTTACAGATCAAGACAAACGCACAGGTCAATCCGCTCAATCTCGATCTGTAACATCTAGCCGAGCTTTTCGGTCCCAGTTGTTACAGATTGAGACAAACGGAATCGGCCAGGCAGAAAATCTAAATCTGTAACATCTAACGAGCATTTGATCGCCTAGTTGTTACAGATCGAGACAATCAGATGGTCAAATCCTCACTTTCCAGGCAGCTACGAAGCGCTCCTCTTTCTTAATTATTATCGGCATCACGAACACACTTCGGTATCTTTTAATGCCAAAATGATACCGAAAGCGTGTTCGAGAATACGGATAATTCCATGCGTTAGCCCAATCAAGCCCCAGGCTTACAAACTCCGTTATTGTTCAGAATGCCAATGCATTCGCGTTTGCGCGTCATTTCGCGTCACTTTGACGCGCATAATGACACGCAAATTTTTTCGTGTCATAATTTTGACGCGTAAAATGACGTGTAAAATTTTTACGTGTTATTTTTCACGTCAAATTGAAGCGAAACGGAGCATCACAATGCAAGAATCCAAAGATCTTGAATTCAAGGAATGCGTCACCAATTCGTTCCTTAAAACCGTCTCCGCTTATGCAAATGGCACGGGAGGACGCGTTCTATTTGGAATTAACGACGACGGAGAAGCCGTTGGCCTCGATGACCCCAAGCAGACCTGCCTGGATATCGAAAACAAGATTAACGATTCGATCATCCCCCAGCCCGATTACTCCCTAAAGATCGACGAGCCCGATGCAACCGTGGAGCTTACGGTCTTTCCCGGCAGATCGAAGCCTTACCTATACCGCTCGAAGGCATACAAGCGCAATGACACCGCGACCATTCCAGTTGATACCCTAGGCCTTTCGCGTCTTGTACTCGAGGGTCAAAACCTCTCCTTTGAGCAGCTCCCGGCAAACAAACAAGATTTATCTTTCACCGTTTTAGAGAATCGTCTAACAGCAAAACTTTCGCTTCAGTCATTCACAACCGATACTCTCAAAACCCTTGGCCTGCTTGATGAAACCGGAACCTACAACAACGCGGCAGAACTGCTCGCGGACGAGAATGGCTTCCCGGGTATCGACATCGCAGTGTTTGGTGAAACTATCAACCTCATTAAGCAGCGCAAGACTCTTGAACATGCATCCGTTCTAGCGGAAATTGACGGAGCCCTTGAGCTTTTCGAAGCCCAGTACTGCTACGAAGAGATCCAGGGGATGGAGCGGATCCGCAAGGAGCTCATTCCGCTCGAAGCATTCCGCGAGGCCATTACCAATGCAGTCGTTCATAGGACTTGGGATGCGCCCGCACACATCCGCATCTCGATGTTCGACGACCGTGTGGAAGTCGCTTCGCCCGGCGGCTTGCCGGCAAGCATGACCGTCGATGAATATCTGTCCGACATGCTATCCGTTAGACGCAATCGTATTCTTGCCGAAGTCTTTTTGCGCCTGGGTCTTATCGAAGCCTTTGGAACGGGCATCATGCGAATTCGCGATACCTATAAGGACAGCGTCAGAAAGCCCCGGTTTCAAGTTTCGGATAACGCCATTGTGGTAACACTTCCCCTACTCATGGATAACCCGGGGCTCAAAGGCGACGAACTTATCGTATTCGGACTGCTGAGCGGAGTACACCCTCAATCGACAAGCGAGCTTGCGGCCAAAGTCACCTTTAGTCGCTCGAAGCTTCTTCGCATCCTCAAAAAACTCGTTGAGACAGGCCTGGCGACAGTTGAAGGCACCGGCAGAGGGCAGAAGTATCGCCTGCTACGCTAGTTAGCAAATGACCTGCGTGTGCTCCTCGATGGCGGCGCGGTCTTCGGCGGAGATGCTCGGCTCGCACACTACGGCGTCCAGGCTGTCCAGGCGGCAGAAGGTGTAGAAGTCGCGCCTGCCGATCCTGCTGGAGTCGGCAATCAGATAGCGCGTATCGACCTTGCTAAAGGCGAGCTGCTGGATGCGGCCCTCGTCCATGTTGGACGTGGACACGTCGCCGTCCAGAATACCGTTGGCGCCGATAAACGCCGCATCGATGCCCAGCGCGCGCAGGGTATCCTCGGCCGTGGGCCCCACAAAGGCGGCGGTGCGGCGGCGGTACATGCCGCCCACCAGGCACAGCTCGCAATCCTCGCGCGCCTCGAGCAGGCTAAAGGCCGAAAGCGAATTGGTCACATAGATGAAAGTCAGCTTGTCGGTGACTCGGAGAGCGCCAATGCGATCTCACGACGGTTGCGCTCATTGTCTCAATTAGATACTCAACGAAATACGGCCCCGCAGCTCAATAAGCTGCGGGGCCGTACCATACACCGACGAATCAACGACGAAGTGCATCCACTATTTAGCCAGCTCCTGAACGATCCAGTCAATTGCACCTTCGGGATCGTTGGTAAGGTCGATATACTCCTTGCCCCTTGTGGTGAGCAGTTTAATTCCAAGGCGATCGGTATCGGCCTTCATAGCGTCATAGTACATGCGTGCCTGGGGCGCCAGAACAATCACGTTGTACTGATCCATCGTCTCATAGTGGCTTCCGTACGCACCGGACTGAGAAACCAGATCGATACCCTTAGCAGCGGCACCTTCGCGAAGAGCATTTGCCAAGAGAGTCGAAGTGCCGGCACCCTGGCAAAGCACAAGCACGCGGATCTGCTCCGCCTTGTCCTTTACCGCCTCGAGAGCTTTTGCGACATTTTCCTGTTCGGCAATAGCATCTGCATCCGAGTTTCCTGCAGTCTCCTTTGCAGACTCTTCCAAACAAAGCTGATGGTCATACGCCTTGCAGAACGGATAGTAAATCACAAAGTCAACGACCAACAGCACTGCCATCAATACGAGAGAACGCAGATCGAGACCCGTGGTGAGGAATGCACCGATTGGGCCGGGAAGCGCCCACGGCATGGTATACATGGGGGCGTTCATTCCAATGACGTCAATGAAAAATTTACCGATAATGGCGTTGACCATAGGAGCCACTAGGAAGGGCACGAACATATAGGGATTGAGAACAATCGGCATACCGAAGATAACGGGCTCGTTAACTCCAAAAATCACCGGGATAATCGATGCCTTGCCCATAGCTTTAAGCTGCTTGGAGCGCATAAACATGATCAGGATAATAGGAACGATGAACGTGCAGCCAGAACCGCCCAGACCGCCGATGAAGCTTGTAAAGTCCTGCGTGAGAGCAATTGACGGGTGTCCACCTGCTTGGAAAACCTCAAGATTGGTAACGGTATTGCCGTAGAGCGCAGCATTGATCGGACTCATGACAACCGAAGCACCGTGGATACCCATTAATTGGAAAAGCGCGACCGCGCCTTCGATAAGCGCCATGCCAGGATAGGTGTCGACCGCGGAGAACAGCGGCGAGATGAGAGCGGATACCAAATTGGCGAACGGCACAGCAAGCAGCTTGCGGCTCGCAAGATCGATAAAAGCGCACGCAAGGATCGAAAACCCAAATGCAAAGATATCGCGAAAACTCTGCGCAATAGAGCCAGGGACCTCTTTGGGAAGCTTGATCGTCACATTATGGCTAATGCACACCTTATAGATATTAACGGTCAAGAATGCGGCTACGAACGCAGCGAGAAAACCCTTGGTTCCCATATAGCCGGTTTCAAAAACAGATGTATCTGCTCCGCCAATCGAGACAACATCGTTCGTCACCGATAGCAAGAGCATGCCGCACATGGCACAAACCATGCACGAGGTGGGGTTGAGAGATTTACCCGAAGGCATGCGACGGTTCATCGACATGGCAAGTGAGCTCGCCGTGGTGCCGGCCACCATAATGCCAAGAAGTCCCATGGTATATGCATAGATTTTATTGAAGAAATCCAGCACCTCAGACGGAAGCGTGATGCCTACATAGGCAGGGAGCGTCGAAAGAAGAAGGAACAGGCTCGAGAACAGCACAATTGGCATATTCGAGAGAAAGCCATCCTTAATCGCCACCAGATAAATGTTCCTCGAGATTTTGTCGAAGAGGGGCTGGTGTTTTTCAAGGAATTTGACGATAGCGTCCATAACACATCCTTTCATGATTCCCGGGCACACAACGATTTATCCGGACTCAACCGTCGTCGTCCCCGTTTGTATCCACTTATGTAAGTGAATACGTTCTTGTGCGAAATGTAATATCATTTGCGCGATTCGTCATAACCAATTCTTTTTCCGCTTTGTCGATACGTCAAGAATTCAAATACTTATTCGGTGAACGGTAGTTGATTAATATAATATTTTCCCAGCTAAAGGCTATTTTTTCCGAGCAGTACAATAAGTTTGCCACCGTTCACCGATTGGATATAACATATTGAATATATTGTTGTAACAATATTAGAGACAATGTCACAAGCCTGTCGTTCTAGTCAAAGGAAGTAACAATGCCCAAACGATTACTGAACATGTCCGCATCCGATTTTGCCGCCACGTCACCCATGGATCTAAAACAGGCAATTCTGGCTTCCGAGGGACGTACCATCATGGCGGAAAACGTACCCTCTTCCCAATTTCTCGGCGGCGTTACTAATGCAGAAATCGAACGTGCCGCAGGTGCCGACCTGCTTCTGTTTAACGCGCTCGATGTGTTCGATCCAGTTATTGCCGGTATTCCAGATGATCTCAATGAAAACCCGGTCACTTGGGTGAAGCGAGCATGCGGAAGGCCCATTGGCGTCAATCTGGAGCCAGTTGATAACGAGGCAGAGATGTCTGAATCCCGAACGGAAATCCCCATGGGTCGTCGCGTCTCTCCCAAGACCTTAGAAAAGGCTAACGAACTCGGATTTGATTTTATCTGCCTGACGGGCAACCCTGGAACCGGCGTCTCCAACGATGCAATCGCCCATTCGATTAAACTCTCCAAAGAGCATTTCAATGGCCTGGTCATAGCCGGAAAAATGCATGGAGCGGGCGTTGCGGAACCTGTCATGACGCTCGAAATTGCGCGCAAGTTTGTTGACCTCGGCGTCGATATCCTTCTCGTGCCAGCCCCCTACACCGTCCCTTGCTTCCAAGAAGCAGACCTGCGCGCCATCGTAGACTTTGTACGATCCCACAACGTAGGCAAGTCAATTGAAGAGAAGGTTCTCGTCATGGCGGCGAACGGGACGAGTCAAGACTCCTGCGACAGCGAGACCATTAAGAAAATAGGCCTTGCAGCAAAAGCAGCCGGTGCTGACCTCCAACATATCGGGGACTCCATGAACGGTATTTGCCTGCCCCAGAATATCTTCACGCTCGGACAAGCCCTTCGTGGATACAGGCATCAGATCGTCATGCTGAGCCGCTCTGTGATACGTTAAGGTTACCTTGCCCACGTTACATCCCGACTGAGGCAACCATCAGGTATAACCAACATGCAAACTGAGGCTCTAATGCTCGATACACACGAAAAACGGCCACTCTATTTACAGCTCACCGACGCGCTGCTCAAGCAGATCGTCGAAGAATATCAAGCAGACGATAAACTTCCAACAGAAATGGAACTCTGCGACGAATACGCCGTAAGCAGAACAACCGTCCGACTTGCCATGAGTGAGCTGGAGCGTCGTGGAAGTATCTATCGAATCCAAGGTAAGGGGTCGTTTGTTGCACCGAAACGCGTTAGCGAGCTCAATTCACTTTTAGACTTTGACTTTGCAAGCCATTGCGATGGCGTTGATCCGGATGCCATCACCAAACATTTCGGCGGCCTCACATCAGGTCGTCCAATTTCCGTAATGATGCTCCAACAATTTGGATGTCACAGTCGCGATGAAATTCAGCGTCTTGAATTGACCTACGAACTTGAAGGCAGCTTCATAGGCGCTGATACGTTCTTCATTTCAAAGTCGCGCGTTCCGAATAACCAGTTAGATTTTCAGGCATTTAGCAGAATCATGGACGACTTGTCCAAGTCTATCCAATCTGTTAGGGAAAGCTATAGAGCACGTCAGCTTAGCGATTCCGAAGCCAGTAATTATGGTGTTGCAAAACTTCCGGTCATCGAACTGACTCATTATGCTTACGACTCCGGAGGCAAACTAATCTCAATTGTCTGCCGCACCGTCTTAACTGGGCGAATCCCTTATCAAAACTTTATTTTCAAGTCCTAATGTTCTTTTTCTTTTGTCTCGATCTGTAACACGTAGCCGAGTTTTTAAGTCCTAACCGTTACAGATCGAGACAAACAAGGTAGACGCGCCGCCGAATTGTCTCAATCTGTAACATCTGGTTGGTGGTTTCACCCCTACCTGTTACAGGTTGAGACGATTTGATAGTGGAGTCCTCATTTACGCGTCATATCGCGTAGCGCTCACGCGTTGATTCCCCACAATGACAGGAGGTAAAAGTCCTCCCGCATCGCCTGTTGGCAATCCCGTAGCGCTAGCTAGCAAATGACCTGCGTGTGCTCCTCGATGGCGACACGATCCTCGGCGGCGATACCCGGCTCGCACACCACGGCGTCCAAACTGTCCAGGCGGCAGAAGGTGTAGAAGTCGCGCTTGCCGATCTTGCTGGAGTCGGCGATGAGGTAGCGTGAATCGGCCTTGCTAAAGGCGAGCTGCTGGATGCGGCCCTCTTCCATGTTAGACGTAGACACGTCGCCGTCCAGAATGCCGTTGGCACCGATAAACGCCGCGTCGATGCCCAGCGCACGCAGGGTATCCTCGGCCGTTGGTCCCACAAAAGCGGCGGTGCGGCGACGGTACATACCGCCCACGAGACACAGGTCGCAGTCTTCGCGCGCCTCGAGCAGATTAAACACCGAAAGCGAATTAGTCACGATGCGTAGGCGGCACGCCGGCAGCATCGAGGCCATCTGCTCAACTGTAGTGCCCGTCCCCAAAAAGATGGTCGAGCCCTCCTCGATGAGCCCAACGGCGCGGCGCGCGATCTGCAGCTTTTCCTCGGCATGCTTAGTGCGCTTTTCACTGTGCGAATACTCATGGCGCAACATAGCGTGCGGGCGACTCTGCGCACTACGGGCGCCGCCGTGCACGCGCTCGATCTCGCCTAGGCTCGCAAGCTCCTCAAGGTCGCGACGGATCGTCATGTCCGAGACACCTAACGCATCCGAAATCTCCTTAACCGAAACCGTGCCCTGCTCATCGAGCAGCTGGCGAACCCTATCCTGTCGCTCTGCCTTAATCACGATGAATCCTCGCCGTTCTATGCGTGCATATCATTCAAACAGTAACGAACAAATTGTATCAGACCCGTGCGCGTCAAAAATGAACGCCCGCACAGCTCCAATCATCACTTTTTTGAGAAAAATACCCCCTGCTTTAGTGGGGTGTAGTGATAATCTCGCGTGTTCGCGCTACAGTTTGTCGGAAATACCTCGATGTTAGGAACCAAATGATCACTTCCGAGCTTTTCGGCACCGCGCCGTGCGGTACCCCCGTTCATCGTTATACCCTCAACGGGCCCGAGATCTGCGTTCGCATTATGGACTATGGCGCCACCGTGCTGGGTATCGATGTGCCCGATATTCCCGGCAACGTGCGCGATGTGGTGTTGGGCTTCGATAAGCTCGAGGATTACTTTGACAACCCCGCCTGCTTTGGCGCGACCATCGGCCCCGTGGCAAACCGCACCGCGGGCGCCACGATCACCATCGACGGCACGGACTGGCACATGCCGGCCAACGAAGGCGTCAACAACCTGCACAGCGATCTTGAGCATGGTCTGCACAAGCGCGTATGGGACGTTGAGCTCGACGAGACTCACAACGCCGTGCGCATGACCACCTCGCTTAAGGATGGCGAGCTGAGCCTGCCCGGCAACCGAATCTTTACGGCTGTGTTTACCGTTACGCGCACCGGCGTCTTCCGCATCGAGTATGGTTGCGAGAGCGACCGCGCCACCTACGTGTCCATGACCAACCACACGTACTTTAACCTTGCCGGCCATAACGCCGGCATGGACTGTGAGCACTTCTTTATCGCCAACGCTGCCCACTACTTGCCCATTAACGAGCAGAACATCCCCACCGGCGAAATCGCTCCGGTCGAGGGAACACCGTTTGACTTTCGCGAGCTGCGCCCCGTCGCACCCGGCATGGAGGCCGACGACCCGCAGATTAAGCAGGCCCGTGGCTACGATCACTGCCTGTGCATCGATGGCTATCAGTACGGCCGCAACCTGCGTCGCGCCCTACATGTCGAGGAGATGTGGACCGGTCGTGAGCTGGACTACTACACCACCGCCCCGGGCGTGCAACTCTACACCGGCAACTGGCTGGGCGACGAGCACGCCAAGGACGATGCCAACTATGGCTGGGGCGCCGGCTTTGCCCTCGAGGCCGAGATGTACCCCGACACGCCGCACCAGCCGCTGTTCCCGCAGGGCATTGTGGGTCCGGGTCACCCCTACAGCAATATGATCGAATACCACTTTATGAGGCACTAGGCCCACAACGCGACATCTCGCACAGCAACGCCCGCCGGCACCACCGCCAACGGGCGCTGCTTCATGCCTAAATCCTTCTTTTCGATGCCACCGAATTGGTGACATAACAAAACTATGCCGAATTACTACGATGAACCCACTATGTCCGACCACGCGCTGGTTTATAAAAAATTAGCAACTCGTCTACCTGCGGTTTTATTCTCTGCAAATTTGGCATGCTCGGCGATAAGCAATTCATCGTAGTAAACCGGCATAGTTTTGGCGGACAGCGCCACACAGATCCCCTACGAAGGCAAAATGATCCGTTTTCCTCCGTCCCCAAGGGATCAGTTGAACAGATTGCCGATGGGGTCGGGGGCGGAACTGGGGAGATAGCGGATTTCTAGTTCTATGCCGAGCTTTTGCAGCTCTCTGAGAACAGCGACGTCTGTGTCGTCTACGGCAACTGCGGGCGTTGCGGGACGCTTGCCCTCCCCTGCCTGCATATGACCAATGCTGATCTTGGTGATCGGCACACCGCCCTTAACCAGCGCGAGCGCATCGGAGGGTGAGGCCACCATGATCAGAATCAATTGGCGAGGCGTTGCGGTATGAATGACGTCGATGGTCCTTTGCACCGAGAAAAACCGCGTCCAAACGCCTTCTGGCGCCGCCACCCTCATGGGTGCCCATTGGCGCGAATCTGCCGCGATCTCATCGTTGACGATTAGGACAAGGTTGGAACCCACGGCTTCGTTCCACAGCTCAACGTCTTGTCCGTAAATGAAACGGTCGTCGATGCGTGCGAGAAGAATCTTGGGTTGAGTCATCGCTGCCCCATTCTGTTTGAGACCCGTAAGAGCAAGACATCGCGTCTCCAATATTAGTGCATTTAAAGTGAGAAAAGCCGTCAGAACACTTGCGCGGATTTGCGATGTCCCGTATCATAGACAGCCGTTGACGCCTCAGTTGCGCCATCACATGGCCGCCAGCGTAGCTCAGTTGGTAGAGCACCGCTCTCGTAAAGCGGGGGTCACCGGTTCGAGCCCGGTCGCTGGCTCCATTGCACAAGATAGCCGCCTTCGGGCGGCTTTTTTGTTGCTGATTTCGGGCGCGCTTCCGCCAATCCAAGCACAACGCCGCCGGAAACTCTCCTACTCAACAAAAGCCCCGCCAACCGCAATCCCCAAAGGAACCGCGTTCAGCGGGGCCCAAGCGAGCTCCCCCAAGGGATAACGCTCGCAACACGAACAGCTCAGCCGAGCAGCGCGCTACTCCTCCCAGTAAGCATCTGCAAGCAGCTTAAAGCAAATCTTCTTGACCGGCTGCGCGCCATCGCCCTGGAACTCGAGCGTGGGCATGTGAGGCTCGCCGGCAACAAACAGCGCAAACTTGTCGTCAGCAAGATCGCCGGCGATCGAGGCGTCGGAATCGACCAGATCGTAGTCGTCCTTCTCGTCAAACTCCTGAACCAGCGTCAGGCTGCCCGTGGCAACCTTAAAGGCCTCGCGACCCTCGACGTCGATCTGCAGGTCGTGATAGCGCTGATGCGTCTCATAGTGAGCCTCGGCTTCGGGACGCGTCGTGGGAGCCATGACGTTCGCAAAGACCTTGTCGCCCAGAATCGGATGGCTGCCGACCTCGAGCTTCGCCGGATCGTTCTCCTCGAGCCAGTCGATCAGCACGTCGAGGCCCTTGACCATTCCACGGTACTCCTCGATATCGCCCAATGCACCGTAAATCATCTAAATCCCCTCTCGGATCGTTTCTTTGGCGGCTACTCGGCAAACGCATTACCGACGCTGTTGCCACCCACATGCGTCTCGACCAGGGTAAGGTCGGGATTGAACACGACAGTGTCGGCGTCGCGCCCCGGCATAATGCTACTGCACTTGTCGTCGACATGAGCTGGCAACCGATGCCGGGGCCGCAGCACAAGCTCCTACAGCTCGGTCACGACAACGCCGTTGTAAACCTCGTCCCAACGATCCATAACCAAGTGGCCAGTCATGGGATCCATGGCATTGAGCTTGCCGCAGGTGTTGGCGGTACGCAGCACCGTCTCGTCGTCGGCTCCGGCAGCAATCGCATGTGCGAAGCCGGCAATGGTCGAATCGCCAGAGCCCGTAGCGTTAACGGCGGGGATATCGGGGGTCTTGGCGCGGAACGCACGGCCGTTATGGAAACCAACGGAGCCGGCAGCGCCCATGGATACGACGACCCAGGGGATATCGGAGAAGCGGGCGTCAGAGGCGAGCGCGGAACGGAGCTCGTCCACATCGTCGGTGGTAAAGCTCGTGCCCAGAAGGCCGTTAATTTCGGTCAGGTTAGGCTTAACCAGCTCAGGCTTGACCTCGGACTTGAGCGCAGCCTCGAGCGAGGCGCCCGAGGTATCGAGCAGCACCTTGGCGCCGGCGTTCTCTGCAATGCCCGTGATCTTGGCGTAGTAGTCCGCCTCGACGCCGCGGGGCAGCGAGCCCGAGATGGTAACGACATCGGCCTTGCTCGCAAGCTCGGCGAGCTTGGCGGTAAAGGCATCGAGTTCCTCGGGGGCAATCGTCGGGCCGCTCTCGAGCAACTCGGTCTGGTTGCCAGCATGAAGGATATTGAGACAGATGCGAGTCTCGCCCTTGATGGGCACAAAATCATTCTTAATGCCGTTGGCATCCATGAGCTCGGCCATATAGGCGCCCATATGACCACCAAGCAAGCCGGTTGCCACGACATCGTCGCCCAGCTGGCCCAGGACGCGGGCCACGTTGAGGCCCTTACCGCCGGCGGTCTTTTCGGGCGTCACGCGGTTGACGTCGTCGATAATGAGCTCATCGAGCTGATAGCGCGTATCGACGGACGGGTTCATCGTAACGGTGAGGATCATTTCTAGCTCCTTATCTCGCAGGCTCCTTATGCCTTGCAAAACGAATTGGCTACATGCGACTACAGAATCTCGATTGTGAACGAGCGCACGATGGTTTCTTTGGGCTTGGCGATAAGGCAGCCGCGCTTGTGCTCAAGCACGTCGTCCTCATCGGAGCAGGTCGAAAGACCGCCCCAGGGCTCAACTGCCACAAAATCACCCTCGGGCTTGCTCCACACAATGAGGTACGGGAAGCCCTCAAAGCTCAGGCGAACACCCTTGTCCTCGCCCTTTTTGGAAAGCGTGACCTGACGGCTCTCGAGCACGTCAAAGATGGTCTCCGCAAAATCGAAGAGCTCATGCGACAAAGGCAGCGTCTTTCCCACCATGGGGTTCTTGGAGCGCCTGTCCACATCAATCAAGCCAGTCGAGGGGACGGCAGTGCAAAGCTCAGCAGCTTCGTCCTTCTCAAAGCGCAGCTCGTAGTCCGTATAGGCCTCGCCCTCATCGAGCGGGCACCTAAAGCCGGGGTGTCCACCGATAAAGAAAGGCATGTCCTCGGTGCCCTCGTTGGTAACCTCATAGGAGACGCGCACGGCGGCGTCCTCGAGCGTATAGCGGGCGACAAGCTTAAACGGATACGGATAATCGCTCAGCAGCGCGGCGTTATCCTCCGAAGCCAGGCACATCGCCAGCTCGTTCTCGCTCTGGCTCAGCAGCTTCCACTCCTGTTTGCACGCAAACCCATGGCGGGCGAGCTTCACATGATGTCCGGCAAACGTCATGGCGCTGTTATCGCGCAAACCTCCGCAAATCGGGAAGCAAATCGGTGCCTGGCCGGACCACACGGCGGGATCGCCCTGCCACAAGTACTCGCGACCTCCAGCCTCAATCGAGGTAAACGAACCACCGGCCGTGGAGACCTTGATAGAAATCGAATCGTTGGAGAGAGCGTATTCCATTGTCCATCCTTTCGAACAACTGCTTTTTGCTCGCAAGAACCCGTCTCGGCCCTGACCAAAGGACAAACCCGCACGTTCATCGATGCGTCCGGTTTCCCAGGCATGCAACGGGGTACCATACAGACATTGATGCAATTACAGCTGAAAGGCCTTCTTATGCGAACCATCATCCTTTATGCCTCACGCCACCACGGCAATACGAAAAAGCTCGTGGACGCCATCGTTGAGGCACACCCCGAAATCGATACCCTCGACGTGAAGTCACTCGGTAAAAACGAGTACCCCGACCTGCACGAATACCATCTGATCGGCGTCGCCACGGGCATTTATTACTCCGAGATCGACAAAGATATGGCGCGCGTGCTCACGAACGTGCTGCAGCCGCAGGACAAGGTGTTTGGCCTTATGACCTACGGTGGCAAAAACAAGTGGTACGGCAAGGATATCGATGGCATCTGCCGCATGAGGCAGGCCATCTTTATGGGTGTCTACGGCTGCCCCGGCTTTGATACGTGGGGACCGTTCAAGCTCGCCGGCGGCGTCCAGAAGGGGCACCCAACTGCCGAAGAGATTAAGGGAGCCGTCGATTTCTTCAACAAAATCGAAGACGAGTACGGCGACATCATCGTCGAAGAGTATGCCAAGCGCGAGAAGCGTCTAGCCTACGAGAAGGAGCATCCTGCAGGAGGTCTGGTGGCCGGCGTCAAGCGCACGGCAAAGAAGATCGCTAACAAGCTGTAACTGTAAAGGTGCTTTTGAGCGTTTAACCCATACGGCGGGTCCGAGCAGATTCGGGCCCGCCGTCTTTTTCTATCGCTACTCGGCAAACGCGTTGCCGACGCTCTGGCCGCCAACATACGTCTCGACGAGGGTGAGCTCGTGGTCGAACACGACAAAGTCGGCGTCGCGACCCGGCATGATGCTGCCGCACTTATCCTCGATGTGTGCAGAGCGCGCCGGCACCTCAGTTGCCATGCGAATGGCGATATCGGCGCTGGCGATGCCCCAGTCGACGATGTTCTTGACGCCCTGGGCAAGCGTGAGCACCGAGCCGGCAATGCTCTTGCCGTCGGCGAGCCAGCACAGGTTGTCCTTCATGATGACGTCCATGCCACCACTGGTGTAGCTGCCCTCGGGCATGCCGCCGCAACCCAGGCAGTCGGTGATGAGCACCGTGTGCTGCCAGCCCTTTGCCTGCAGCAGCGCCTTGATGGCGGCAGGGTTTACGTGCTTACCGTCACAGATGATCTCGGCGTAGGTCTCGGGCGTGGACATGGCAGCGCCCACGACACCGGGCTCACGGTGATGCAGCCCGCGCTGGCCGTTATAGGTATGCGTAAAGCAGCTGGCACCGGCGTTGATGGCGGCGATGCACTCATCGTAGGTGGCGTCGGAGTGACCGATGCTGGTCACCACACCCTTGGCGTTCAGAGCAGCCGCATAAGCAGCGGCACCGTCGCGCTCGGCCGCCATGGCGCTCTTAACGATGCGACCGCCCGCAGCCTCCTGCCACTGATCGAAGACCTCCTCGGAGGGATCGATAAGATAAGCGGGGTTCTGCGCGCCCACGTGCTTCATGGTAAAGAAGGGGCCCTCCAGGTAGATGCCCTGAATGCGAGCACCGCAGAAGTCGGGGCCGCGACCCTCGTCCGCCTGGGCGATGGCGGCGCAGGCATCCTTGATCTGCTCGACGCCATCGGTGAACGTCGTGGGCAGCCAGCTGGTGGTACCGCGACGGGCGAGCTCGGTCGAGCTGATATCAATGCCCTCGGGATCGTTATCGGTAGTCGAGTGGTTATAGAAGCCATGGATGTGAGTATCGACCATACCCGGTGCGATCCACGATCCCGTGTAGTCCTTAATCTCGCAAGAGGGCTCGTCGGCCTGCCAGGCGCCAAAGACGCCATCCTCGACCATAAGATAGCCGCCCAGTTGCGGGCCTGCCGGCAAGAAGAACTTGTCAGCCTTAATTGCGTACGTGCTCATATGCACTCCTTGCTTCTAAAGCAGTTGACTGTGGTAATGCTTATACCCGGTCCATGTAAAAACAAAAAGCGCCCGCCCGCCGTTATGAGCGGACGGGCGCCCTTACAGGGGGACGCGATTAAGCGGTGAAGGGGTGAATCGTCACACCCTTGACCACGCGGTTGACCGTGCCGGTGGGGCTCGGCGTATCGGGCGTGTTGCCCACGCGCACGGAGTTGAGCAGGCTGATAGCCTGGGCAAACATCACGAACGGCAGGGCAAGGTAGCCCTCGGGAAGCGCCTCGTAGCCCTTAAAGGTGAAGGACTCGCCCTCGTAGACGGTAGCGCCATCCTGCTGAACGGCAACGGTGTGCTGAGCAATCTTGTCGCCACCGATCTCGTTGAGGATGTCGATGTCGTACTGACGGGTGTAGGCGTCGTTGTTGACGAACACGAAGACGAGCGTCTTATCGTCGACGAAGGACTTAGGTCCGTGACGATAGCCCATGGAGGTGTCGTAGGAAGTAGCAACCAGACCGTGAGCGAGCTCGAGGATCTTGAGCTGGCTCTCCTGGGCAAGGCCACCGAAGGAGCCAGAACCCAAGTAGGTCACGCGGTTGAAGTCGCCAGCCAGGTAATCGGCGATCTCAGGCTCACGGGAGATGACCTCCTCGCCCATCTTGGCAATCGTCTCGACCCACTCGGCCTTCTGCTCGTCAGAGGCAGTGTCGAAAATAAGGGTGGAGAGCAGGGTCATGCAGGTGTAGGAACCGGTCATGGCGAAGCCCTTGTCGTTGGCGCGCGGAATGAGCAGCGTCAGCGCATTGGGATCATCGGCGGACTCGACGGCGAGCTTGCCCTCGGGAGCGCAGGTGATGTTGAGGAACTTGACGTTGTGGACGAGCTCCTTGGCAACGGCAACGGCGGCAAGGCTCTCGGGGCTGTTGCCAGAGCGGGCAAAGGAAACCACGAGCGTGGGATCCTCGGCGCGCAGGAAGTCGCGCGGGGCGCTCACGATGTCGGTCGTGGCGATGGGCTTAAAGTCGTAGAGATCAGTGTTGCCAGCGTGACGCAGGTACGGGGCGCAGGTATCGCCAACGTAGTCGGACGTACCGGCACCGGTGAAGACAACGGACAGACGACCCTCGCCCATAGCGCGAGCCTCGGCCAGGAAGGCCTCGATGGCCTCCTTGTTCTCGCGATAGATGTTGAGCGTATCACGCCAAAGCTCGGGCTGCTGAGCAATCTCGGCCGTGGTGATCTGGGCGCCGAGCTCGGTGAGCTCCTCGACACTCTTCTCGAACATTTTTAATACCTCTCTCTAGAAGTAATCCTCTGACGTGCAATTATACACTTCGGTTGGTTATCTGGTAGTAACCAGTTAAATGCAAAGAATCACCATATGGAAACGATGCGAGCACTAGTTACTGCGCTGGTGGTAAACCTTGTATTTAAACTGATCGGCACGAGCAACCGAGAGTGTGTACTCCACTACCTCGTTTGACTCGTTATACGTAGTCCTGACCAAATCGAGCACAGGCGAGCCCTCGACAATTCCCAAAAGGTGGGCATCGGTGGGACGGGCTATGCTCGCATAGAACTCCTCTTCGGCCACGCGAATCTTTTGCTGAAAGTCCTGCTCAATCACATCGTAAAGCGGCTTACGCTCCAGCAGCGGTCGCTTTAGGGACAGAAATTGACGAACCGGTAGATAGCTGCGTTCGACCATCATGGGCATGTTGTCGGCAGAACGAAGGCGCTTGAGCTTAAAAATGCGATCACCGATGCGCAATCCCATATGCTCGGCCAGATTCTTATCGGCCTCAATCTCGCAAAACTCGAGAATCGTGGTCTCGGGTTCTCGACCCATCGCGCGCATCTGCTCGGTAAAGCTGTAGGACTGCATAAGATTGGTTGCTTTTGCCGAACGGTCGGTCACAAAGGTACCGCGACCGTGCTGCCGAACCACCAGTCCTAAACGCTCCAGTTCCTGCAGAGCCAGGCGTACCGTAGTGCGCGAGAGACCATAGCGCTCCGAAAGTTCGCGCTCGGAAGGAATCATGTCACCGGCGCGATATTCATGGTCAATCTTTTCGGTCAGAATATCGACCAGCTGATCGTACAGCGGTTGCTTACGCGCTCCGATCGCCATCCTATCCTCCCTTTTGCTCGAATTCGGCTAACTACCTAGGGTGTTATGCATTATCTGTCTGCCACACCCGAATCATTAAGAAAACAAAAGCCGCGCGCTCTTTCGAGCACGCGGCTTTTAACATACACATGGCTTAAGGGGTCGGGGTGTGAGCCGCGTAGGGACACACCCCTCAAGCTAGAGCCTTACCAGATGCTCGGCCAGAGACCAAGCGGGCCAGCGCCCAGGATGCCAAGGACGAAGAGCAGGAGAATGCCCTTGGTCGGGGTCCAGCTGTGCTTAGCGAACATGTAGTAAAGCAGCAGCGTAAGCATAAGCGGGACGAGCTTCGGGACGATGGTGTTGAGGGTGTCGGCAACAGAGAAGTTGACCGGATCCTCGGTAACGGTGCCGTAGGTCACGGACTCCATGCCGTTACCCAGATCGGTGACGCCGCACTCGACAGCGTTGCCGTCGGCATCGGAAGCGGTAAGGGCGTTGCCGTCCTTATCGGTCATGGCGATGGTACCGGCCTCAGCGGTCTCGGTATCGATGCCCTCCATACCGGTGAAGTTCTCGGCCTCCTTCTCGGAGACGATCACGGTAGTAGCGGAGAGACCACGGGTGGTGCCGTTGGGGATCTGGAGGTTGATCTGGGTGCCACCCATGGTGACGACCAGGCAACCGACGACGAAGACGCCCATGATGGAAGCGGCACGCGTGAAGGCCTGCATGTTGGCGGTCAGAGCGTCAATAGCGCTGGTGCCAAGCTTGTAGGACCAGTTCATGAGCCAGAAGCGCAGAGCGAACTGGACGACGTTGAAGATCACCAGGAAGATGATCGGCGCAGCGGCGTTGCCGTTGATGGCCATGTTGGAGGTGATGCCGGCCGTGATAGGCACGAGCGTCAGCCAGAACAGGGCGTCACCGATACCACCGAGCGGGCCCATTGCGGCGACGCGGACGGCGCGGATCGTGGGGATGTCAACCTTGTTCTGCTCGAGCGAAAGCACGATGCCCATAACAAAGGTGACGAGGAACGGGTGGGTGTTGAAGAACTCCAGGTTGTGGCTCATGGAAGCCGCGAGGTCGTTCTTGTTGGTGTGGATCTTCTCCAGACCGGGGATGATGGAGTAAAGCCAGCCAGCGGCCTGCATGCGCTCGTAGTTGAACGATGCCTGCAGGAAGCAGGAGCGCCAAGCCATCTTGTTGAGGGTCTTCTGGTCGAGCTGCGGAGCAGGAGTGAGATCCTCGTAGTGCTCCGGGATCACATACTCATTAGATGCCATCTTCGAAGTCACCTCCGTCAGAAACAGCTGCACCCTTCAGCTCGGTCTGCTGCTGGAAGTCCCAGAAAGCGATGCCGAAGCCGATGAGAGCGAGGATGAGCAGAGCAGGGGTTGCCAGCGAATCGTTGGCAACGGTGATGAGCGCGAGGCCAAAGCCCATGAGGAAGAAGCCCCACATATCGCGGTTCATCATAACCTTGAGCAGGACGGCGAAGCCGACGAAGCGCATCATGCCGCCTGCAGCGGACAGACCGGTCTGCAGCCAAGTCGGGATGGCAGAAGCGATGGTCTGACCGATGGTAGCGCCAGCGATGAAGAACAGGGTGACGACGACAGCGAAGATCAGGCCAAGCAGAGCCATGGCGAAGTAGTTCAGGCGCTCGATGCCCTTGGTGTCCGCGTTGTGAGCCATGTTATCGGCCGTGGACATAAGCGGGGACATAAGCGTGAAGACCAGGGTAACGCCAAGCTGGCCAAGCAGAGCGAACGGAATGGCGAGGCCGACTGCCGCGTTGGGCTCGAGGCCCGTGGCGATAGCGAGAATGGCTGCCATGATGCCGCCGATGACGGCGTTAGGCGGCTGAGCGCCTCCGATCGGCATGTTGCCGATCGTCATGAGCTGATAGGTACCACCCACGAGAAGACCGGTGTTGAGGTCGCCAAGGATAAGACCGATGACGGCGCCGGTGACGATGGGCTGATAGAGAGACTCGAGGAAGTCAAACTGGTCGATTGCCGCGATGAACGTGACGACGAAGACCAGAGCGATCTGGATAATCGAGTATTCCATCTTGCTCCTCCTTTCAAAATGAATGTACGCACTTTGGATATCACGTACAGAACGTCAGGGTTTCACTCCTGACAACGTGGATCACGAGGATTACGAGAAGAGCTTGCTCGTGTCCTCAACAGGCGTGCTCGGAACGCGCCTGATCTCCAACTCCACCCCCAATTCCTGCAGCTCTTTAAACGCAGCGACATCCTCGTCGTTAACTGCGACGGAGGTGGCGACTTGGCGCTTTCCTTCCGACATGTGCATGTTGCCGATGTTTACCTTCTTTATAGGCACACCGCCCTTGACGAGCGTAAGCACGTCTTCCGGTGTTTCGGCCACGATGAAGATCTTCTGGCGCGGGCTCGCCTTGCCAATGACGTCGATGGTCTTCTGCAGGGAGAAGAAACGCGTAGCGACGCCGGCGGGAGCGGCCATCTTCATGAGGTTCTGGCGCATGGTGTTGGACGCCACGTCGTCGTTGGCGACGAGGATGAGGTTGGAGCCCAGAGTGGAGTTCCACTGGGTGGCAACCTGACCATGAACCAGTCGGTTATCGATGCGGGTAAGAAGAATGTTGGGTTCTGCCATGTTGATCAGCTTCCTTTCGATATTTGCTGACGACAGTTACTTGATCTCCTGAATCGCGTAACGCGAAACATCTACGACGGCTCCGGATCGGACTTTGATCTGGACCTTCTCGCCTTCGATGCCTTTGACGGTTCCGTAGATACCGCCGGCGAAAAGAACCTCCTGACCCGGCTTGAGCTCGGTGTGCAGCTCCTTGAAGTACTTCTGCTTCTTCTTCATGTTGATTTGCGACCAGATGGTGTAAATCAAGCCCATGATGACAAGCAGGCCTAAAAGGGCGACCGAGGAGCTCAGGACGTTGGCTCCGAAATCGGCCATTAGATGCCGTCCTCGTCGCCGAAGATATCCTCTTCCTCGGAGCCGGCAACGGATGCGACCGTCTGGGCGGTGATGCCCGTCTGGCCAACGGTCACGGCCTGCTCGCCAAGCTCGGCGAGCGTGGCATTGCCGCGGAGGAACAGGAGCTCAATAACCATGGGAAGGTTGGTGCCAGTCAGAACCTCGACGTTGTCGACATCCTGGGCAATCATCATCGACTGGTTGAACGGGGTACCACCGAGCAAGTCGGTAAAGACGAGCACGCCATCGCACTCCTCGCGCATGGCGGTAATAGCGGCGCGGAGATCCTCACCGTAGGATGCGGCCTGATCGCCCTCAAAAGGAACGACGGTAAAAGCAGGCTGGTCGCCGGCAACCATAGCGATAGCGCTTGCAAGGCCGGGTGCGAACTGTCCATGACCGGTAAGAATAAAGCCAACCATTCAAATTTCCCTTCCGAAGGTGTGTACGATCTGAGTCCGATGATTTTCGGAAGCCAGCGGGCACTTGCCCTTAAAGCTTCTTAGAAAGCGTTCTTTGAAGACCAGTGGTTTCTAAACTGGTAGTAACCACGTGACGTGTTGTTGTCACTATATCACCCCAGAAGAGATCGCTTTCGCTGATTCAAACAGTAAAACGTTTTTGCACCGCTCACGGTGATATTTCGACCGTTTACCGCTCGTTAACACTTCTACCTGCGGTTTTGAAACCGTTTCGAAATGCTTTGGCAAAAGAACGGATCTTTCCCGGTGTCTAAACAACGCAGGGCGGCTAAAAATAGCGTGTAGAAAAATTGCAGGTCATTGTGAAGATATGTGAATTGGTCTTTTTGACTTAATACCAGTTAGAACCAGTTTTGAGATTATCGGTGAACGGTAGTTTTCGACCGTTCACCGGTCACTTGCAATCGTTTGCAGTTGTTTTCCCAGATGAATTAGGGGAACCCGATGGAGCGCTTGTGCGGGCGCGAGGCCTATCCTATTGATTTCGGCAACAAAAAGCCCGCTAGAACGTTGTCCGTTCTAGCGGGCTCAATCAGGTAGATCGGTTAGCGCGCAGTAGTGCAGGCAAACCTTACGCAAACAGGCCGTAGATGCTGATGTTGGCCTTGGCGTAGAGGCCGTTCGCATACTCGGTCCACTTGGAGCTGGCGCTCGAAGCCTGCGAGGAATACTGCTGGTAGGCGGTGTAATAGGCGGTCATGGCTTGCTTATAGGTAGCGCTATCGGCCGTAAAGGCATCGTCAGCGAAGGCCTTGGCATAGGTGCTGTCGGCATCCTTCCAGGTGCCCTTCTCGCTATCCCACTCGTCACCGGCAAGTTTGATGATGTAATCGGCGTAGTCCTTGCTCGCGGTCTCCTCGTTGCCGTCAGCAGGCTCGGTCGGGGCGGTCGGCATGCTTGCGGAGCTATCGCCCACCTTCTTCTTGTAGAGCTTCTGCAGCGTCGCGGACTGGCGGACGATCTGCTTGGCCTGGTCCTTGGACACGCCGTACTGCGTGGCCATGGTCTTGTAGTCGGAGGTGCCGATGGAATCCTCGGCATACTGCTTCATTTCCTTGGAAGAGACGGTAATGCCCTCGTCCTCGGCAGCGTCCAGCAGAATCTGGTTGCGCACGTAGGACAGGATAACGTCGGCAGACGGAGCGGTGTAGTTGCCGTCGTCGTCCTTGACGGTGTCGAGGCTATACTGGCTCTCGATGGCCTCACGCGCGGTGATGTCGCTCTTCTTGCCGTTGTAGCTATAGCTTGCCACGGTCGAATCGAGCTGGTCCTCGGTCAGGGTCGCCGAGCCGACGCCCTTGCCGCCAAAACCGCCATTGCCGATAAAGAAGCCGACCACGGCAGCGATCACGACGGCGACCACAAAGGCGGCAATCATCGTCTTCTTGTGCTTGCAAGCGTGGTCGTCCAAGTCGGAGTCGTTGTCCTCATCCTGCTCCTCGGGCATCAGATTCTCGTCAGCAGCGTCCGCGGCGATCTTTGCCTCCAGGCGAGCGTCCTCCTCCTCGGCGGTCGTGCCGGCGGCAATATGCTCGGCAGACGTGCCGGCGACCAGGTCGATCTTCTCGTCCTCATCACCGTCGGGGCCTTCGCCGCGCTCGATGATCTGGATGCCGTCGATCTCGTCCTTCTCGTCCTTCTTTTGAATCAGACCCATATCGGTTACTCCTTGTTAGGAAACATAGTCCTCAATAGAATACGCCCGACAGAGTGCCGGGCGTATTGATTCTCAGGTTATACGCAAACACTTAAGTACTATTTAGGCGTTTGCAGCCTGCATGCCTTAGGCCAGGTGCGCGATAACGGCATCGGCAAAGGCCTGCGTGCCCACAGCGCCCTCAACGGAGCCGGTCTGGGCACGACGAACGTCGCCGGTAACCTGCTCACCCTCGTCGAGCGTGGCAGAAACGGCGGCGCGAATGCGATTGGCCGCGTCGTTCTCGCCCAGGTGATCGAGCATCATAGCCGCGGACAGAATCTCGGCCGTGGGGTTAGCGATATCCTGGCCAGCGATATCGGGCGCGGAGCCGTGCGTCGCCTCGAAGATGGCGCAGTCGGCACCGATGTTGGAACCCGGAGCCATACCCAGTCCACCTACCAGACCGGCGCACAGGTCGCTCACAATGTCACCGTACAGGTTGGGCAGCACCAGGACATCGAAGTCGTTGGGGTTCTGGACCAGGCCCATGCAGGTGGCGTCGACAATCTTGTCGTTGAACTCGATATCGGGATAGTTGGCGGCCACCTCGCGCGCAACGCGCAGGAACAGGCCATCGGTCGCCTTCATGATGTTGGCCTTATGCACGGCCGTCACCTTTTTGCGGCCGCAGCGGCGGGCGTACTCAAAAGCGTACTCCACAATGCGGCGGCTCTTGGCGATGGAAATCGGCTTGATTGAGATGGCGGAATCCGCGGCGAAGGTCTTCTGGCCCGAGCGCTCGACGAGCTGCGAGAGCTCCTCGACCTCGGCAGCGCCCTCATCGAACTCGATGCCGGCATAGAGGTCCTCGGTGTTCTCGCGCACGATAACCAGGTCGACGTCGCGGAAGCGCGAGCCGTCGCCCGGCTGCGACAGGCAGGGGCGCACGCAGGCGTACAGGTCAAAATGCTTGCGCAGGGCGACGTTAACGCTGCGGAAACCCGTGCCGACCGGCGTGGTGATGGGGCCCTTGATAGCAACCTTGGTCTCGGCGACCGCATCGAGCACATGTTGGGGCAGCGGCGTGCCAAACTCGTCCATGACGCCGGCACCGGCCTCCTGGACGTTCCAGTTGATCTGGACACCAGTGGCCTCGACCACGCGGCGCATAGCCTGCGTAATCTCGGGACCGATACCGTCACCAGGAATCAGGACTACATCGTGCGCCATAATCTGTTACTCCTCGTCTTCGGCGTCGTCAGATTTTTTTACGCTAGCACGCTTCTTCTTTTTGGAGAGATCCAGGCCAAAACGTTTAACAAGCATTTCGCAAATCTCGCTCGAACGGGCCTTGAGATAGCTACCCTTGCCGTTCTCGGCATCGAACTTAAGGCGCAGCGCGAGCTTCTCGGCGACCTCGGCGTCAATCTCGCCCCGGCCAAACTCGTACAGGCAACCGAGCATGTCGCGATACTCGAGGTCGCCGTGGTAGCACTGGATGGCCTCGTCCAGGATGGGCCAAGCCTCGCGCGAACGCTCGACGCTCGTGGCGCCCCACACGCACAGCAGGCGGAAGGCGGCATAGCGCAGCGTGGACGAAATCTCATCGAACAGCGCGGTCTCGGCGCCCTCAAAGGCATCGCCCAGCTGCTCGGGGCAGGTGGTGGCGAGCGCCGCCAGGGCATCGAGAGCCTCCCAGCGGGTCTGAGCCTCGGGGCGGTCGAGCGCCTCGATCAGCGCGGGCACGCAGGGCACGACGCGCTGCGGATCGCGCTCGGCAAGCAGGTGCAGCACGCGGGCGGCAAACTGACGGATGCGGCGCGTGGGGCAGCCGAGCTCCTGGACCAGGCGGTCGACGGCGTTCTCGTTCTCCTCTGCCAGCTGGAGCTGTGCCAGCTCCTCGTCGGTGAGCTGTTCGTCTTTGTTTTCTGCCATAGTTACCTCTTTTTACTATTTCTTAGCGTGCTTGTCAGCACCCTTGCTGTCATCGGTGACCGAGATGAGCTGTCGGTCGGCCGCGCCATTGCGACGCGCACGGCGGCGCTCCTCGGCATCGCCCGCGTCGGCGGCGGCGCGGTGAGCCTTGTTAACGTTAAAGACCTCGTCGTGTTTGCGCCACGGACCGACGGACTCGCCAAAGCTCATCTTAAGGCCGGCGATAAAGCCGCCGAGCCAGCCGATCGGCGCAAACTGCACCAGCGGGAACAGCGAGAACACCCAGGTCAGCAGGACGACTGCCGCCGCGCCTACAAAATTGGCGATCCAGTAGTCGCGTTTGGTGATGACGCGCTTTTCGCACGCCCACTGGCCGCACAAAAAGCCGATGTAGATCGCAAAGAGAAAGAGCACCAGCGCAAGCACCACGAACGTCCAGCTCATGGGCGCTACTCCCCGTGATGGTGGCCGCAGCAGCACTCGTGGCCGTCGTCATGGCCGTGGCCGCCGCAGCACTCGTGGTCCTCGCCATGGTGGTGGCCGCAACCGCACTCGTGGTCGTCGCCATGCTCGCCGCAACCGCAGCCTTCCTCGTGAGCGCCATGCTCTTCGGGACGATACTGCGACCAGTCCAGACCGGCGGCAATGGCGTCGGCCTCCTCCTTATAGAGGACCGTGATGGCCTGGGTACCCAGCTTGGCGCCGCCGATAGCGTCGAGCATGTCATAGAGCGTAAAGGCGACGTCGGCGCCGGGCAGCGCGAGCTCGCGATCATCGGCGTAGGCGAGCGCCAGACGCAGGTCCTTAATGAAGTGCTCGACCATAAAGCCGGGCTTGTAGTCGCCGTCGAGCGCCTTGGGCGCCAGGCTCTCCATGGCGCCGGACTTACCGGTGCCGCCCAGGATCATCTGGCGGGTCTTCTCCAGGTCAAGGCCGCTCAGCTCGGCAAATGCCATGGCGTCCGCCATGCCGACCATGCAGGCGCCCAGCGACACCTGATTGGCGAGCTTGGCAGCCTGGCCCTTGCCGGCGCCGTCGAAGCAGCAGATGTTGGCCGCAAAGGTGGCAAGGATGTCGCGGACCGGGGCGATGTCGTTCTCGGTAGCGCCCACGATAGCCGTGAGCGTGCCAGCGATAGCACCCGACTCGCCGCCGGTGACGGGGCAGTCAAACGCCATGCGACCAGAAACCTGGGCGGCCTCGGCAATGTCACGGGCGAGCTCGGGCGAGCTCGTGGTGAGGTCGATCAAGACCGCGCCCGGCTTGGTGCACGCAAGCAGGCCGTTGCCCGCCAGATAGAGCTCCTCGATCTCGGAGGGATAGCCCACCATGGTAAAGACGACATCGGCGTTCGCCACGGCCTCGGCCGGCGTATCGGCCCAGACGGCGCCGCGCTCGATAAGCGCGGCGGCCTTGGACTTGGTGCGGTTGTTGACCGTGACGGGGTAGCCGGCGTCCAGGATGTGGCCGGCGATGGGGGCACCCATGATTCCGGTGCCGATGAATGCGACGGAGAGCTTGTTTGCCATGAAACCTTTCCTTTTGGGTTGGGTGTTGTTACCAGGTTGAATACTCGGTGCCAGCGTTTGGGCTGTGAGTCGAGGGCGATTACGGACGCAGCGCTTGCCTACTGACCGCGCACGCGGCGGGCGATACGGTCGGAAAGCGACGCCTTGTCGGCGCGGTTCTTACCCCAAAACGCGCAGCCCACCATGCCGGGGCCCACGTGCGAGCCGATGGTGGGACCCACGGAGCCGCGAATGATCGTGACGTCGGCGCAACCCTCCTCCTTGCGGATGGCGGCTTCGAGCCAGTCACCATCCTTTTCGGCATCGGCCGTCATGATGGCGATGGGCATGGTGCGATCGGGCACGTAGTTCTCGCGGAACGACTTGAGGATGGACTTGAGCGCCTTCTTGCGGCCGCGGTTGACGCCGATCAGCGACAGCGAGCCGGCCAGGTCGTAGGAGAGCTCGGGCTTGACATCGAGCTTTGCCGTGAGCTGCGCCGCCGCGGGCGGAATGCGGCCGCCGGCAGCCAGTGCGTCGAAGCTCTCGAGCGTAAAGTAGCCGTGGACGTAGGTCTTTGCCTCGTTTGCCCAATCGACCAGCTGCTTGGCGGTCAGTCCCGCCGAACGCTGGCGCACGGCCTCGAGCGCCAAGAGCGCGCCGGTCGCACAGGGCAGAGCGTTGTCGACCACGTAAAGCTCAAAATCGGGATACTCGGCGCGCACGGCATCTGCCGCCTGGCACGCGGAGTTGTAGCTCGACGACAGCGCCGAGGTAAAGCACAGGTAGACCGTGGGCGTGCCCTCTTTGGCGCACTCGGTAAAGAACTCGATATAGCGACCGAGCGACACAGCCGAGGTGGACACGCGGGCACCAGCGCGCATGCGGTCGTAAAACTCCTTGGGCGTGATGCTCGACCAGATGTCATCCGTGCGCTCCTCGCCATCGATAATGAAGGGGAAACCCAGGATATCGACATCGAGGTTCGCGGCGACCTCGGGGCTAAAGTCGCAGCAGGTATCGACGACGATGCGGCAACGGTCCGAATGACCGGTAGATGCGGCCTTGTCCATCAAAGCGACTCCTTACGTAAAAAGGCGGCCACCCGCATGGGATGGCCGCCAACCGTTAACTCATGCAAGTTAACGTATTTTACTCGTCAAGTGTTTCGATGCGGGGCTTGATGATGCCATATCCACCATTCTTACGGTGATACACCACATTGATAAGGCCGGTCGTCGCGTTCTCGAACACGTAGAAGTCGTGGCCGAGCAGATCGGTCTGCACCAGCGCCTGCTCCTCAGTCATCGGGGTGACGTCGATAACCTTCTCGCGGACGAGCAGGTCGTCCTCCTCCTCGGGCAGCAGCAGGTCGGCCAGATCCTCGACGCGCTCGACCGGCGCGACATCCGCGGCGCTGGCACCGCCCTGGCGGTTGTCCACGACCTTGGTCTTGAACTTGCGCAGCTGGCGGGTGACCTTATCGGCGGAGAGGTCGATGGCGGCGTACATATCTGCACCGTGCTCGGCAACGCGAATCACCGAACCGCGGGCACGAACCGTAACCTCGACGATTGCCGGGTTGGGGTTCGAGGGGTTCTTCTCATAGCGAAGTACAACGTCGACCGTCATGGGCTCGATATCGAAAACCTTGAGCGCCTCGCCGATCTTCTCATCCACATGCGCACGCAGAGCATCGGTTACCGTCGTCTTGCGTCCAGAAACCTTGATATCCATACGTGGCTCCAATCTGCCTCGGGGACTTACTGTACTGGCTATGTACCCATTGCCGTGCATTTAATCACGCGGATTCCCAAAGACCCGAATAACGATTGCTTGATACCGCATACCGAAGTCTCGTACTTTTCCATGGCAAAGTGCGCTATAGGAGGGCAACGGCGACTTTGGTTTTGCACCTAAAAAATGTCTTTGACCTGCTGGTTTTACGGAAACGAAAAAGCCGGGCTCCCCTGTTGGGAAAGCCCGGCAATGCGTGTTGAAACCGTGAAGAGGTGTCCTTTCCAACGTATAGGAGACAACACCCCTAGCAATAACTAGCTATTGAGTTTGTTAATGTCGTCGTCGGTGATGGTGGCTTCCTGGCTGGACGATTTGTCCTCGGAGTTTGCACCCTCGCTGCTCGAATCGGAGGATGCGGACTCGCTGGATCCGGTGTCGGTCGACTGCACGTCGGCGCCCGAGACCGTCTTGGTGGTGAGGTCATAGGGCATCGTACCGTACCAGACGGAGTGGACCGCCTCGAGCGTGCCATCGACCGTGATACCGTCGAGGGCATCGCTCACGGCACGGCATAGCTCATCGTTGGCCGCGAGGCCCGCGACGCCGAGCGTCGAGGGTGTCTCGAGCGCGCCGACGTAAGAGATCTGGCTCATCAGGCGCGCAAGGTAGCCGCCGGCCGTGGAATCGCAAATCACGTAGTCGATCTCGCCGGACTCGAGCGCCTCAAAGCACTCGTTGATGTTGGAGAAGGTCTTTTGGTTGGCCGTGATGCTCTGCTTGGCGAGCGCTTCCTGCGAGGCCGAAGAGGTCTGAACGCCCAGGGTAGCGGCGTTAAGCGTTTCGGTGGAAACGCTCAGCGACTCGCCGTCGCTCGTCTTTCCGAACACTGCCGCAGCGTCGTACAGGCAAGTACCAAGCGTGCTGATGTCACCATCCGTGGAATTGATGTCGCCAATGAAGATGTCGGCCTTTTTGTCACCAAGCGCGGAATCGGCAGAAGACGCATCGACGAAGGCAACCTTAAGGCCCATGCGGCTTGCAAGGGCGCGGGCAGCGTCGACCGCGTAGCCCGTGAGGTTGCCATCGGCGCCCTGCATGGCCTGCGGGGCATCGGAGGTATCGAGGGCAACCGTCAGGGTGCCGGGAGTGACCAGGACATCATCCGACACCGTCGGCGTGACGGTCTCGCGCTCGATCTGGTCAATCGTGGGTGTCGTGAACGTGGACAGTGGGTTGAACGCGCATCCGCTCAAACCCAATACGGCAATGACCGCCGCGGTCCCAGCACCTAACCGAGCCGCGTGCATCAAGCTGCCCCTCACCATGTCCACTACCCTGCCTTCTGTGTCGTATACAATCCGTGCGTTGCGCGGAATAACGGGTGTTCCCACCAGCTGACCTGGTATTTGACCCCACACTTGCGCACCGGGGTGTTTGCTCGGGAGGCCGTAACCACCTTCACGACTGGCCCGCTCGCCCGCGAGGCGGTATTGCCCCAAAGAAAGTAGAACGGACGGTGCGGCTTACATCTAGGACGCGCCATGATCGCGCCGCGCGCACGCGGTCGCTTACGTGGATCCCTTTGACCGCGTCTGTCTTGGACTAGGATGGACATTTCGTCCGTCCGCAACCACAGCCTGGCAGGAACGTAGCGCATTATAGCTAAGTTCAAGCTAAAGTTTAAGGTTAGGGGCGTCATTCGCACCGTGAGCACAGATTTT
>DBFNYT010000197.1:0-14483 GCA_048425625.1 Collinsella sp.
TCAGTGGGTCATCGTCCCGGCATTCAGCATCAGGGTAGCGCTGCGACGCGGAAATCGCGCGCCGTTGCCGCGCCCCGCAGTGCCCGCTTCCCCCGAGAACAATTATCAGTGCAGGTAGAGACGTTGCGGCATTTTAGTGTGCTCGATATAATTTGATTTTGCCGCATACTTCCGGATAGACGCAAAAAAGGGCGTTAATGCGCCTGGTGTGGACCGTCATATAGAGTTGCCAATTGGCAACAAGACGAATATAGTTAGCATTATGCTAACTAAGGGGTGGTTATGAACCGAACCAAGCTCCGACCGACATATTCACTTGACGAAGCGAAGTCTTTGGCTCGCTCGGGAAAGATGATTGTAAATGGTAGGGTGCGCAGGCACCTGATGAATCAGTTTGGTTATTTGGACATCGATCATTTCATTGCTGACCTATTTGATTATCTGAAGCCTGACGATTTTAGAAAATCCATCGCGCTCGATATGGATGGGCCTCTGCATGATGTTTACGCAGATGTCTACGTGTGCCGAGGTTTTGAATACGAGGATTGGTACGTTAAGTTTTCAATCGATTCCGAAGGCAATGCGCATTTAAACGTTTTGTCTGCGAACATCGATGGATACATTCATTAAAGGAGGAGTCATGCGTTGCATGGAATGTGGCAAAGAAATGCAATTTACCACGGCGCCAATGACTGAAACTTACCGTGGCGAGAAAATTACCGTAAAAGGAATTGAGCATTATGTTTGCGAGTGTGGCAACGATGAAATGACCGCTGCGGAGGCGACTAAGCTCGCCCATGCGCTTGCCGCGCAATACGCCAAGGCTCATGAGCTTCTATCTCCCTCGGAAATAAGACATTTGCGCTCAGATCTCGGCTTAACACAGCATGATTTTGAGTCGGTCTTAGGGGTTTCGAAGCCCACGGCCTCTCGTTGGGAGAACGGCGCATCGCAACAATCTATTACCGCAAATAATCTTATGAGGCTCATTCGAGATGTCCCGGAGGCGCGTAAATATCTGGGTCTCTCTTCTGGTGAGACGACCTCAGGACTTAACACATCGCGGTTTTCGGTGATACCAGGAGGAGAGGCTCCAGCTTATAGGGACTCGACTCCTTTGGCAGATGAGAATGCCTTTCGATTGGAGATGTAGATGGAATCGTTACAGAAGCAACGCATTGAATCTCCGCTGATTACGTGCGTGACCAGAAAAGTGGACAGTTTTTCATTTGATGGCGGAGTGACTCCGAAAAAGGGCATCAATAAGTCTGACGTTGAATGCAACGTCCGAAATGCTATTACCAGTGCATTCTCGGACGAAAACGGAGTCAGGTTTCGTCAGCTCAACTTAGTTATTGAGCTTTTACCTGGCGATGAGGGCCATTATTACCGTTCCGAAATATCCGTTTCTGGCATATATCGCGCTCCTGCGAATTTAGATGACGATGCTTTTGACAGAGAAGCACTTAGCACCGGTATGCAGGACCTGTATTCCTATGCAAGAGGCTTTATTGAAAATGTCGCAGCTGGTGGAGTGTGGGGGCCACTTTATCTGCCACAGATTGGATTCACTATCTAGCTCTCGATGTCCCCACATCCTTTAAAAATGTTCTTAAAACAGCCTTAAAGGCGCTCCAGCTCGCGTTGACAGCGTACAATACGCATGTTTGACTATGACAAATGTGGATTTTAGGGGAGGGGTGCGCCATGGAGGTGCTGGTTGTTGGCAACACCGCATATGTTGACGATGACTTTTGTGCCAAGGCGTTCCCCGGGGACCATGTGCAGGTCGTAGCCGCGCAGGACACGCGCCGCGACGAGTCATCGCCCCATGCCTCGTGGAAAGAGCTTCTGCAACATCTGGAGCAGGCCTACGAGTTCGACCGCGTGGTCTACCTTTCCAATTACCTTACCCCGCATGTCGATAGCGTGGGCGATATCGAGCTGCTGCGCTCGGTCTTTCGCGCGTGCATGGGTAGCCGGATCCAGCTGTTGTATATAGCAGGGCCCGCAGGTGCCGAGGGCGCCGCCGATGCCGCGGGGCGAACGGGCAAGGGTATTATCGCGCACGCGGCCAACGACCTGTGCCGCTACTACGCTGCTCGCGAGGGCGTTCAGACCAAGATCCTGCGCGTGCCCTTCCTGTACACTGCCTCCGTCGCGCTGGAAGATCCGTTTTTGGTGCCGTTGTTCGACGCGTGCTCAACCGGATCGGTCGCTCTGCAGGGCGCGCAGGATGCGGCGTTTCCCCTGCTGTGTGCCGAGGAGCTTGCGGTGCTGGTACGCCGTATCTTCGATAGCTGGGATGGTAACTTTGAGACGCTCGACGTAGCCGATACCTTCCATCACACGGCGGGTGAGGTGGGCGACGCCCTCAGGGCGCTGTTCCCCGGCCTTGCCGTTGCCTATGGCGATTCTGCTGGCTACGCCCTGCCCGCCAGCGACGTCGCTCGCGTGCGCTATGGCTGGTTTCAGCGCTACGACTTGCTGCGCGATCTCTCGACCATTCAAGCTCGCTGGGGCGCTGGACGCATCAAAAAGATCAACCCGCTGCGTGCCGCCATCGACCGCATCCAAATGCGCACGCTGCCTATTAAATGCCTAGAGACGGGCGTTGCCTGGGTTCTGTTCGAGGTACTGGAGCATCTGTTCTCACAATCGGTCCAGCTCAACGTGCTCGATTATCGCCTGCTCTACGTGGTGCTGATCGGCACGCTGTATGGCTTGGACTTTGGCCTGGTTGCGGCGCTGCTGGCGTCGGTGGGTTTGGCAGCCAGCTACTTTACTCAGTACGGCTATACCTTCCAGGGTCTGTTCTACGAGCCGTCCAACTGGCTACCGTTTATTGCGTACTTTGTGGTGGGTGCCGTGTGCGGCTATGTGCAGCTGCGCAACAGCGAAGCCATTAGGGCGGATCGCGATCAAAACGAGCTCGTGCGCAACCGCAATACGTTCCTTACGCAGCTCTACCACGACGCAATCGAGGACAAGCGCGCGTACAGGCGCCAGATCGTGGGTCGCCACGACAGCTTTGGCAAGATCTTTGCCGTGACGCAGGAGCTTGACGTACTCAACCCGCGCGACATCTATCGCAAGTGCTGCGAGCTTTTGGGCGAGATCCTCGAGAACGATTCGGTGGCGATCTACCATGTTTCGGGTGGGGCATTTGCACGCCTGGTGGCAGCAAGTCCCGCGATTGCCGAAGATACCGCGCGCTCGCTCACGCTTGAGCAGCTTGCACCTCTTTTGGGCGACGGGGGTCGTTCGAACCTGTGGGTGAACCGCGAGCTGACGCCGGGACTTCCCATGTTTGGATACACGATCGAGTGCGACGGGGCACCCGCTGTGTTGATTTTTGTGCGTAGTGCGGCCGAAAACCAAATGACCCTCTACTATCAAAACCTGTTCCGCATCTTGTGCGGGCTGGTCGAAAGCGCGTTGGGCCGTGCCTTTGACTATGAGGCGGTGGCGCAGGATAAGCGCTGCGTTGACGGCACTTGCGTGCTCAAGCAGGCTGCCTTTGGCCAAGAGCTTGCGGCGGAGCAGGCGCTCGCAGATAGCAAGATGGGGAGTTTTTTGCTCCTGCGCGTGGTACCGGGCATGGAGCCTGTCGGCGAGCTGGTGGGCGCAATTGGGTCGGCAATCCGCGAGAGCGACGCGGCGGGCTTGGTCGACGACGACGTGCTCTACCTGCTTATGCGCCAGGCAAAGGCGTGCGATCTGCCCATTATCCGCGAGCGCCTGAGCGCAAAGCGGATTGCGGTGGAGCCCGTCGATGGCGAGGACATCGTGGCGTTGCTGCAGCACATCTCTTACACCGGTGACGGTGAGGGGGGTGCCGCTTGATCTCGCTTGTCGTTGCTGCCGTCTTGCTGCTGATTCGTACGCTGGTTTGCCTGATGCTGTGGACGCTCATGAAGCTGGGCCTGCTGCCGGTGCGCGGGCACATGCTGGCCGTGATAGTGCTGGTGCCGCTGTGGGGCCCGTTGCTGGTGGTTCTGCTATCGGTCCGCAGCGCGGTGTTTGGCGAGGGGCTGAAAGAGTCTGCGCTGGAGTCGCTGCGCTTCAACGACGACCTGCATCGTAGTATGTCGGTACCGAGTGGTGAGGACGATGCAGGCGTAGTGCCGCTCGAGGAGGCGCTCATCGTCAACGACCCGGCATACCGGCGCCGCCTAATGCTCTCCATGCTCACCGAGGAGCCCGACGCGTACCTGGCGCAGCTGCAGGCGGCTAAGCTTAACGACGACGTTGAGGTGGCGCACTATGCCGCGACGGCGGTGGCGCAGATCTCCAAGGAGTCCGACCTTAAACTGCAGCAGTTGGAGCGTGCCTTTAAGACGGATCCGAGCGCGCAAAACCTCAACGAATACTGTGATTTTCTTGGTGAATACTTGGGCTCGGGCTTGGCCGAGGGGCGTGTGGCTCAGATTCAGCGTCAACAGTACGCGCGCCTGCTTGCGCGTCGCTGCGAGCGCGAGGACACCTTTGAGCTGCGCATTCGATATGCGACGGCGCTGGCCGATGTCGGACAGATCGACGAGGCGCAGGCCGTGATCGACCAGCTGGTGCTCGACGTGCCCGAGGAGCAGGAGGTTTGGATGCTTTGCCTGCGCCTGGCCGTGATGCGCCGCGACGGTGACGAGGTTCACCGTGTGATCGATGCGATTGACAAGCAACACGTGTATTTGAGCGCCGACAACCGCGAGAAGTTGGCGTTTTGGCGTGACGGGGAGGAGGCCAGATGAGCGCGGTGCAACATATCCGCGACCGTGCAGGCCGCTTTCGTTGGATGGGACTTCTCGTGGTGTGGGCGGTTTTTATCGTCATGGCCGCCGTGCTGCTGGTGGAGCGTGCCGGCGTGCAGTACAGTGCGGGCCAGCATAAGCTGGGGATGCTTGCCGCCAACGATGCGGTGCCGGCCTCCTCGGCAATCTTTGGCCAAAAGCCCACGTGCCTGGTCATTACCGACTCGGATCAAGATGGCGTCGACGACGTTAAAGACCAGTTCGACCAGATTTTGCTGGACATGAAGATCGCCCATCGCGATGTTGATATTGCCACCGACGGTGCGGACGCGATCCCATCGCTCACGTCGTTTGATCGCGTGATTGTGCTTATGCCCTCGCTTGACGGACTGGGTACGCATCTGACCGATCTGATGAGTTGGGTGAGTGCGGGCGGCTCACTCATGCTGGGCATGACGCCAGATAACTCGAACTACCTGCAGGCTATTGCTTCCAAGCTTGGGATCGAATCGGCCGGATATGACTATGCAACAGCCGAAAGTATCGTTCCGAGTGAGGGCTTTATGCTGGGCGGGGGAGAGCGCTACGACCTCTCGGACCCCTTTGATTCGTCGCTTTCGGTATCGCTGCGCGAAACGGCGCACGTCTGGGCAAAGGCCGATGTCGCGGGCACACCGCTCATTTGGTCTAACGATTGCGGCAGTGGTCACACCGTGGTGTGCAACATTGGCATCTACGACAAGGTCATGCGTGGGTTCTATGCTTCGGCCATAAGCTTGCTGGGTGATGCCACGGCCTATCCGGTCATCAACAGCGCCGTATTCTATTTGGACGATTTTCCTAGCCCCGTGCCCTCGGGCGATGGTACATATATCAAGCGTGACTACGGCCTTTCCATTGCCGATTTTTACACCAAGGTCTGGTGGCCCGATCTGCAAAAGCTCGCGCAAAAATATGGCATTCGCTATACCGGCGTGATGATCGAAAACTACGAGGATGCTGTCAACCAGACCGAGCCCGCGCGCCAAGCCGATACCACGCAGTTCCGCTACTTTGGCGGCATGCTGCTTCAGATGGGCGGAGAGCTGGGCTTTCACGGCTACAACCATCAGCCTCTGGCGCTCTGGGACACCGACTACGGCACGCTGTACGTCTACAAGACCTGGAAGAACAAAGAGACGCTCGTCGCTTCGCTCAACGAACTTATCGCGTTTCAGGACGAGGTTCTGCCCAATGCTCATGGCTCGGTTTACGTGCCGCCGTCGAATATCCTTTCGGCCCGCGCGCGCAAGCTTATCGGCACCGACGTTCCGCGCATTAAGACTATTGCTAGTACGTACTTTGAGGACGGTACCGACCTGCCGTACGTGCAGGAGTTTGGCGTGGCGAGCGATGGTATTGTGGAGCAGCCGCGTATTGTCTCGGGCGGCATGGTCGACGATTCCTATATGCGCCTGGCAGCCGTGTCCGAGCTCAACATGCACTACGTGAGCACGCATTTTATGCACCCGGACGACTTGCTCGATCCCGATCGTGGTGCCAAGGAGGGCTGGGAGGTCTACAAGGGCGGCTTGGTCGACTACCTGGAGTGGCTTACCAAATCCGCGCCCGACCTGCGGCACCAGACGGCGTCGGAGTGCTCCGGTACCATCCAGCGTTTTTCGTCCGTGACGGTGAACGTTGATACCAGCGCGGATGCCTGGACGCTCAGCCTGGGCAATTTCCACGACGAGGCGTGGCTCATGTTCCGCGCCAATAATGGCGAGCCGGGTGCGGTGACGGGTGGCGAACTGACGCACCTTACGGGCAATCTGTATCTGCTCAAGGCAAATGATAAGACCGTGGCGATCGAGCGCAAGGAGGGTGGCGATAAATGAGAATCTGCTTGGTACTCGAGGGTTGCTACCCCTATGTGCACGGCGGCGTATCTACCTGGATGCATGGCTATATCCAGGCCATGCCCGAGCACGAGTTTGTGCTGTGGGTAATCGGCGCGCATGCTGCCGACCGCGGCAAGTTTGTCTACGAGCTGCCCGGCAACGTGGTCGAGGTGCACGAGGTGTTCCTGGACGATGCCCTGCGGCTTTCGGGCGAGCAGCACGAAGCCAGTTTTAACGACCGTGAGCGCGAGGCGCTACGCCGTCTGGTGTCGCTCTCCAATCCGGACTGGGACGTGTTATTCGATATCTTCCACTGCCGTCGCGTGCATCCGCTCTCGTTTTTGCAGAGCCGCACGTTTATGGATATCTTTCGCGACGTGTGCCTGGCCGAGTATCCCTACACGCCCTTTGCCGATGCATTCCACACCATGCGCTCCATGTTGCTGCCCGTGCTCTACCTGTTGGGCAGCGAGGTGCCGGTGGCCGATGTGTACCATGCCATCTCGACCGGCTACGGTGGCCTGCTCGCCTGCCTGGGCTCAAGCGTTCACCATGCGCCGGTGCTGCTGACCGAGCATGGCATCTATACCCGCGAGCGCGAGGAAGAGATCATTCGCGCCGATTGGGTGGTGCCGTCGTTTAAGGACCGCTGGATTCGCTTTTTCTACCTGCTTTCGGAGGAGATCTACCGCCGCGCCTTCCGCGTGACGAGTTTGTTCCATAACGCCCGCAAGACGCAGATTGATATGGGCTGCGATGCGGACAAATGCCTGGTCATCCCCAACGGCATCCAGTTCGATCGCTTTAAGGATATTCCCTTAAAGCCCGATGACGGCTGGGTGGACATTGGCGCGGTGGTGCGCCTGGCGCCCATCAAGGACGTCAAGACCATGATCTATGCCTTTTTTGAGCTGCACGAGCGCCTGCCCAAGGTGCGCTTGCATATCATGGGCGGCGTGGACGACGAGGAGTACGGTGCCGAGTGCCACGCACTCGTCGATACCCTGGGCGTGCGCGACCTGATCTTTACCGGTCGCGTCAACGTGGTCGAGTACATGGAAAAGCTCGACTTTACCATTTTGACGAGCATCTCCGAGGGCCAGCCGCTCAGCGTGCTGGAGTCGTTTGCGGCGCGTCGCCCCTGTGTGACGACCGAGGTGGGCTGCTGCCGTGAGCTACTCGAAGGCGCTCCGGGCGACGACTTTGGCGTGGCAGGTTTTGTGACGCCGCCTATGTATCGCAAGGGCTTGGCCGATGCCATGGAACGGATGTGCACAAGCCGCGCTCGTCGCATTGAGATGGGGGAGCGCGGCCAGCGTCGCGTTGCCACGTACTTCTTGCACGAGCAGATGCTCGCCAACTACCGCGCGCTGTACGACGAGACGGCGCAAGCGTTTAACCTGCCCAGAGAGGGGGAGTAGCCGGTGGCCGGAATCGGTTTTGAGCTCAAGCGCCTGTTTAGGCGCAAGGGCCTGTTTGCCATGATGCGCGCTTACGGCTACGCTGGCATTGTGTGCACGGGTCCCATGCTGTTGGGCGTGCTACTCCAGGTGGGTATCTTGGTGCTGTGCGGTCTGTGGGGTGTGGGCCGTGCCAACCAGGATCTGCTGGTGTGCATGGTGACCTACAAACTGCTGGCCTCGCTTACGCTCACGAGCTTTTTCTCCATGTCGGTCACGCGTTTTTTGGCTGATATGTTGTTTGCCGAGCGCGAGGACGAGATTCTTCCCTCGTTTTGGGGCTCCAATGCTGTCATGCTCGTTGCGGGCACGGTGCTCTACGGCGTCTTTTTGCTGTTCTCGGGCGCCACGCTGCTGCAGGGGCTGCTGTGCCTGTGGCTGTTCAACATTATGATCGTCAACTGGAACGGCATGAGTTACCTCACGGCCATCAAGGATTACCGCGGTATCCTATGCAGCTTTGCGGCTGCCATTGGCGTGGCGTGCCTGTGCGCCCTGGCCGCGCTGGCGCTGGGGCTGCCGCCGGTCGAGGGCCTTTTGGCGTCAATTGCTCTGGGCTACGGCGTCATGCTCGCCTGGGACGTTGTGCTGCTGTACAGGTATTTTCCGCAGAGCGACCGCAGCCCCTGGCTCTTTTTACGGTGGCTCGATCAGTTTATGCCGTTGGCGCTCACGGGGTTGTTTACCAACCTGGGCCTCTTTGCGCACTTGGTGATAATTTGGGCCGGTCCCATTGGCGTGCAGGTCAAGGGCTTGTTTTATGGTGCGCCGTACCACGATGTGCCGGCGCTCATCGCGTTTTTGACGATCCTGGTCACGTCCGTCAACTTTGTGGTCTCGGTCGAGGTCAACTTTTATCCGCGCTACCGCGACTACTACAGCCTGTTCAACGACGGTGGCGTGGTGGGCGACATTGTGGTGGCCGAGGAGGAAATGCTTGCCACGCTCAACCGAGAACTACGGTTTTGCGCGCTCAAGCAGCTGTTTGTGACGGCGGCGGTCATCTCGCTCGAGACCACGGTGCTGTCGGTCCTGCCATTGGGCTTTAACAACCTGATGCACGGGTATTTTCGCACGTTGTGCGTGGGCTACGGCTTGTATGCCGTGGGCAATACGGTGTTGCTCATCTTGCTGTACTTTACCGACTACAAGGGGGCTGTGCTGGCCTCGGGGCTGTTTGCCGGTGTGGCCGGGCTGGCGACTGCCGTTTCTCTGCTCTTACCGCAGCAGTTTTACGGCTTTGGCTTTTTGTTGGGTGCAGCGGTGTTTTTTATCGTGGCGCTTCTGCGGCTCGATACCTATACCGCCAACTTGCCGTATCGTATCCTGAGCCAGCAGCCCATTGTGGCTACTGACAAGACGGGCTGGTTTACCGAACTTGGCCGGGTGCTCGACCGTGTTGAGCAACGCTACGAGGACAAGCGCATGGGCGGTGATCCGCGCAGTGCGTTTGAACGTATGGTGGTTCGCCTGTTCCAAAAACATTGGGGAGGTTCTGATGATCGATAAGCTGATGTCTCGCCGCTGCCTGATCGAGGCGGCTGCCGGCGCGCTGTTGCTTTCGGGCTGCTCGTCTCAGGACGAATCCTCGACTAAAAAGGTCAAAAAGCAGGGCAAGATTAAAAAGGCCGAGGCCTCCGACCAGTCCAAGCACCTGCGCGATAAGGACGAGCTGTACGAGGTCTACGACGACTCGGGCATTGTGACCATGTACCTGACGGTCTCGCGCGGTAACAGCTCCGAGAACACCGATCATAGCTGGGCCGAGATCAATACGTACTCGGTGTATGACTACGCCGACATGGGCGTGACGCGCTATCAGGTAATGGGGCTTTTGCAGGCGGGCGACGAAGACGGCCCGGTGGCCGGTGAGGTTGGCTATGGCGAGGAAGCGCCCAATGCTACCGTGCAGGTGCGTGGCCAGACGTCGAGCATGAACTCGCAAAAGAATTACAAGGTTGAGCTCAAAAAGGGCAAGGGTAGCTGGCGCCAACAGCGCGCGATTGCGCTCAACAAGCACATGGGCGAGGGTATGCGTTTTCGCAACAAGATGGCCTACGACCTTATCCGCGGGATTCCCCAGATGATGGGCCTGCGCACGCAGTTTGTGCATCTGTGGGTGTGCGACCAGACCGAAAAGTCCAACGACACCTTTGAGGACTACGGCCTGTTTACGCAGGTTGAACAGCTCAACAAGACGGCGCTTAAGGCACATGGCCTGGATAAGAGCGGGCATCTGTACAAGGTGAACAGCTTTGATTTCCATCGCTACGAGGATACCATTAAGCTTGCTGACGACCCCGACTACAACCAGGCAAGCTTTGAGGGCATGCTCGAGATTAAGGGCGATTCGGACCACACCAAGCTCATCGAGATGCTCGATGCGCTCAACGACGAATCGCAAAAGATCGATGACGTGCTCGACACCTACTTTGATACCGAGAATCTGGTCTATTGGTTGGCGTTTCAGATCCTGACGGGCAACTGCGATACGCAGAACCGCAACTGCTATCTGTACAGCCCGCTTAACTCCAAGGTCTGGTACATCCTGGATTGGGATAACGACGGCATGCTGCGTAAGCTTGAGCTGAGCCTGACGGGGTTCTCGGATTATGCGAGCTGGGAGCGCGGCGTAAGCAACTACTGGGGCAACGTGCTATTCAATCGTGCGCTGCGCAGCAAGGCGTTCCGCGGTGAGCTCGATCGCGCCGTCAAGGACCTGCGCTCGTATATGACCGAGGCACGCCTGACCAAGATGATCAAGCACTACCGCGAGGTGACTGAATCCCTGGTCTTTGCTTCGCCCGATATCGACAATCTGCCTGTCACCAAGGACCAATACGAGCAGATCGCCGCGTCGATTCCCTCCGAGATCGAGGAGAACTACAAGAGCTTTCGCGAGAGTTTTAAAAAGCCCATGCCGTTCTACATCGGCGTGCCGCAGATCGATAACGGTAAGCTGCGCATTAACTGGGATGCGTCCTACGACTTTGAGGCGCGCGACATTCGCTACACCGTAGAGCTTGCGCGCGACTATGCCATAAGTGACGTGTTCTTTAAGGCCGAGGACGTGCTGCTTCCCGAGGTGACCTGCGATGCGCCCGATGCCGGCCAGTATTTTGTGCGCGTGCGTGCCGCCAACTCCGACGGCTTTACGCAAGATGCGTTTGACTACTATGTGACTGACGACGGTAAGCACTACGGCATGAAGTGTTTTTACGTGCAAGACGGCGGTAAGGTCGTGGAGGACACGTATGAGGAGGGCTAGCGCGCTGCTTGAGCGCTTGGCGGCCCCGCCTGTGCGTGCCACGCAGGAGCGTTACCGCCATGAGCTCAAATATCTCATTAACGAGGGCGAGCACGCCGCGCTTGCCTGTCGCATGGCGCCGGTGTTTAAGCTGGACAAGCATGCGCGGGCGGGCGGTTACACTATTCGCAGCCTGTATTTTGATGACTACCGAAACTCGGCCTACGAGGAAAAAGACGCCGGCATTCTCATGCGCAAAAAGTATCGCGTGCGCATCTATAACGGCAGCGACAAGGTGATTAAGCTTGAGCGCAAAAAGAAGTACGGCAGCTGGATCTACAAGGAGGACGCGCCGCTTACGCGCGGTGAGTTTGAGCAGATTCTGGCTGGCGACTACGACTTTTTGCTGAGGAGCCCTTATCCGCTCTGTCGCGAGTTCTACATCGAGTGCATCTGCAACATGATGCGCCCGCGGACCATCGTGGACTACGAGCGCGAGCCGTGGGTGATGGACGAGGGCACCGTGCGCATCACGTTTGACATGAACGTGCGTGCCGCGGTGGGAAGCTTCGATATCTTTGACGCGACGCTGCCCGCGCTGCCGGTCCTGGAGCCCGGCAAGCTGGTGATGGAGGTCAAGTTTACGGAGTTTTGCCCGCAGCTCGTGCGCGATATGGTGCCGCCGGGCGCGGCCGAGCTTACGGCGGTCTCCAAGTACTGCCTGTGTTACGAAAAGACCGCCTACCTGCGCGGTTTTAACTACTGGGAATCGGATTTTGAGAACCGAGGGGATATTTAGACCATGAGCACCAGGGACTTTTTTAAGAACTCCGTCTTGGAGGCGTTTGGCCAGGTCGACCCTGCCAAGATCGGCCTTTCGCTGCTCGTGGCGCTCGCCATGGGCATCCTGATCTATTACGTGTACAAGCGCTTTTTTACCGGCGTGGTGTATTCGCGTAGCTTTGCCGTGACGCTCGTGGGCATGTGCGTGCTTACCTGCATGGTCACGCTCGCGATCTCGACGAACGTGGTCATCTCGCTCGGTATGGTCGGTGCTCTGTCCATCGTCCGCTACCGTACGGCGGTCAAGGACCCGCTCGACCTGCTGTATCTGTTTTGGGCCATTACCACGGGCATTACGGCGGGAGCCGGCATGTATGCGCTCGTGGCGCTCACGGCGGTGGTGATCGTGGTGATGATCGCCGGCTTTGCGAGCCACCAGGACAAGGCGCGCGTGTACATGATGGTCATCCACTACACGGGCCAGACCACCGGCGACGATATCGTGCGTGCATTTGGGCGCACCAAGTTCACCGTCAAATCTAAGACCATGCGCGGCGACAAGGTCGAGATGGCCGTCGAGGTGTTCTCTGACGGTGTGGATATGCCCTATGCCGACGCCATCCGCGCGCTCGACGGCGTTGAAGACCTGACGCTCATCCAGTACAACGGCGAGTACCACGGCTAACTATGTTCCGGCGTTCTAACGAACGCCGGACCGGTCGACGCTGCGCGGGCATCTGCCGGGCGATCTGCCGCTCAAACCGTCGCTCGCGTACATATAGTACGCTTCGCTCCTCTTTCGCGGCACCTCGCCACGGCAGCTGCCCGCTCGCTCATATGACCCAATCCGCTGTCAAGAGCCACAATGGCCCCGCCGACCGCTTGCAATCGGTCGGCGGGGCCTGCCGTTAACCCGTCCCGGTCCGCCCCCGGCATGTCGTCGACGCCTTCGGCTCAGTCTCATATCCGCGGATACCGTTCTGTCGGCCCGCACTCCATTCCTTCGGCGGGGTTCCCCAAGTCTGTCGAGGCGCATGCGGAGGGCTCCGCGCGCACAGCGAAATAGGGGGTGTCCCCGAAGGCCGCCCGGCTCGCCGGGACGGGGGCCATGTCTATTCCGCGCCCTCCCGGCACATCATGCCGAGGGCCCAGAGCCACCTCACGAGCTCGGCCGCGGTGGCCGCGTTGGCCTTCGCCGCGGGCATGCCGCGGGCGAGCATCTCCTCGCGCCGCCGCAGGAGCCGCTCGGACCCCTTCCTCCCGTGCATCCTTATCTCGAGGGGCACGCCCGTGTCCCTTGGCATGAGCTTCGGCTGGTGCCGTGCCGCGGCGTAGCACCATGAGCCCTCGACGGCCAGCTTCCTCACGAGCGCGTTGCCCGCACCGCTGACGCCTCCGAGCCGCACGGAGTCGCCACTCGACCTCTGACTCGGCGCGAGGCCGAAATAGGCCGTGACCTGCCTTCCGGAACGGAACCTCGTGAAGTCGCCGACCTCGGCCGAGAAGGCCGCGGCCAGCGCGAAGGCGCAGCCCTTGATCGACTGGAGGGCGGCCACCTCCGCGGCGATCGGGCTGGCATCCACGGCGGCCCTGTACTCGGAGAGCAGGTCCGCCCGGGCCTCCGCCGCGGCCTCGACCTCGTTCCTCAGGGCGGCGAGCGTCCGAACCCCGCCATCGTCCTCCGGCCTGGCCTTGTCGAGCCACCTCAGGAAGTCGTAGGTCCAGTACTTCCTCGGGTTGCCGGCGGGCGTGGTGCCGCCGTAGACGAACCCCCGCCTTGCGAGGAAGGCGAGCAGCCGCTGCTTGGCGGTCGCCAGGCGCGCGGTCGCCCCGTCGTAGGCGCCGGCGAGGTCCCTGATGCCTTCGACCTCGGGGGAGGGGACCCATACGGGGGAGATGTCGTGGGCGAGTATCGCCTTGGCCATCCTGGCGGCGTCGTTCCTGTCGTTCTTGGAGGCCGAGTCGGCGGCCGACCTGGGGATCTTCGAGACCGCGGCGACGACGCACTCGACGCCGAGCCCGGCGAGCTCCCGCTGCGGGGCGAAGCCGAGATAGCCGCTCTCGTAGGCCGCGAGCGACGGCCCGGGGAACCCATCCATCCACCCGGCGATCTCGCCCCAGGGGTTGCCGGGGAACCTCCTCGTCACGGCCTCGCCGGTGTCCGCGTCGAGGGCGCAGACGGTGGTCGACCTCAGGTGGACGTCCATCCCGAACGCGGTAGAATACTTTGGCATGGGAGCCTCCCAACCTCGTTGCGGCGCGGCTGCGCCTATGGCACTTCAACATCATTGTCGCAGCCCCGACCCGCGGTCACGAGCGGGGGCTCCTATCTTTTTAGTGCCCTCGGATTGGGTCATAGTGTCTG
>DBFNYT010000198.1:0-35666 GCA_048425625.1 Collinsella sp.
TTTGAGGCCCTCGAGCTTTTTCGAAAGTTCGAGGGCTTTTTCTTCTGTGAGTTCGCATTTTGGCTCGGCGGTGATCTCTTGTTTACGCACGAGCTCGTAGTATCCCGTGAGGGCGGCAAAGGGCATAAACTGCGCGGCACGGCCGGCACGGACGGTGCCGTTGGCGGTGAGCTTTGGGTCGGCGGAGCGACGTCTTCCCTCGGGGTCCGCTAGGCGTTCAAAAGGTGTCGGTGGCCGCATCGGCTGTTGTTGGGACTTAGGCACGATGTCCTCCAACTTGTTCGTTGCGTTCGCGCGCGGTGGCGCCGGCGGTAAAGCTTAATCCCTTGACGAGCGCGTTCTTGCCGTACTTGCCTTTCACGGCCAGGACGGCGCGCGCCAGGTCGCGCTCGCGCTCATCGGCCTCGATATCGCTGAATAGATCGATGGTGGCAAATTCCTCGGGCATGAGGTTGCCAAATCCCAGGTTGATGCGCTTGACCGGTCGTTTGGGATCGACAGTCTGCGCCCAGAGCTCATCGAAATAGCCCATGATCTTCTTAAACGAATTGGTACGCTCGGGCAGCTTTCGCGAGGCGTTGGAGTGCGCAAAGAGTGCGGCATAGCCACCGCGCGGTTTGCCGCCATGCTCTCCCACAAAGATGCCATCGATTGCCTGCGCTTCGCGCACCAGGCGACGCCGTTCGTCATCGCGCTGGACGGGCTTGGGCGCACGGGGCGCGAGCTCGGGGCCGGCGGTTGCGGTGGGTTCGATACTCGATGTGCTCGAGCGCAGGTGCCCGCATCCGTCCACATACTGCGCTGTACCGCTGGCGTCGAGGCGGCGTATGTCGGCTCGCTCGCTCGCGTAGCCCACAAAGATCGAGATGCTGTCGCAGACCACGTGTTTATCGACCAAGTCCAACACGGCGTTGTCGACCATCTCGCGCAAGACGGTGTAGGCTTGCTCGTAGGCATAACCCTTCGAGAGCACCTGTCCTGTGGTGGTCGAAGTTGCTTGTGGGCGATAGGCTTGGATATCGGCGATGGTTGTCGGCTCGCGCCCAAAGGCGTGGTCGATGAGATATTCGGCATTGACGCCGAGCTCGTCGTAGAGCAGGTTCTCGTCGAGTGCGGCGACACCCATCAGGTCGTAGACGCCATACTTTTCGAGTCGTGCTGCCATGCCGGGGCCGATGCCCCAGATATCGGTGACGGGACGATGGGGCCAGATCTCTTTGCGAAAGGTCTCGTCGTCGAGTATGCCGATGCGGCTGGGTACGTGCTTGGCGGTGATATCGAGCGCTACCTTGGCCTGGAATAGGTTGGGGCCGATGCCGACCGTCGCCGTGATGCCGGTGCGCGCGAGGACCTCATCTCGCAACATGCAGGCAAAGCCTTTGGCATTGGTATGGTAGAGGTCTAGATAGGGCGTCACGTCGATAAAGCATTCGTCGATTGAATAGACGTGAATGTCTTGCGGGCTCACGTATTCCAGATAGATGCCGTAGATTTGCGCCGACACTTCCATGTAGTGCTGCATGCGCGGTACGGCTTTGATGTAGTCGATGCCGTCGGGAATCTCGAACAGACGGCAGCGGTTGTGAATACCTAAGTCCTTCATGGCCTGCGTGATAGCGAGGCAGATGGTCGTGCGTCCGCGCGATTCGTCGGCAACGACCAGGTTGGTGGTGAGCGGATCGAGCCCACGGTCGACGCACTCGACGCTGGCATAAAACGTCTTGAGGTCGATGCAGATATAGGTGTGCTGCTCGTGCGCCATCCGTGCCCTTCCATCAAACACATGTTCTTATCGAATACCTGTTCGATAATACCCGCTTGCACGGACACCGTCAAAACCTGTCCCTTTTTGATCGGCTGCCGTTTGGGGGCCGATTGGCAACGCTCGCTGATTGTAGTCTTGACCTGCGCTAGAATAGTGGCATCTGAATGTCCGGGTGCATGGAGGCGTGCGCCCGTATGCTGAGGAGGACTCTATGGCAACTGTTGCCGCACCTATCGATGCTACGTCGACTGCCGCTTGGAAGGCGCTCGAGGCTCATCAGGAGAAGCTCGAGGCCGAAGGTATCGACCTCAAGGCCTGGTTCGCCGCCGATGCCGAGCGCGTGAACAAGCTGAGCTTTGACGCCGGTGACCTGCACTTCGATCTGTCGAAGAACCTGGTGACCGATGAGACCGTCAAGCTGCTGTGCGATCTTGCCCGCGAGGTGAAGCTCGAGGAGCGCCGCGACGCCATGTTCTCCGGCGAGCACATCAACACCACCGAGGATCGCGCCGTCCTGCACACCGCGCTGCGCCGCCCGGCAAGCGAGAAGGGCCAGCTCATCGTCGACGGGCAGGACGTCGTCGCCGACGTGCACGAGGTCCTCGACCGCATGTATGCCTTCGCCGAGCGCGTGCGCTCCGGTGAGTGGAAGGGCGTTACCGGCAAAAAGATCGAGCATCTGGTGTCCATCGGCATCGGCGGCTCCGACCTGGGCCCGGTCATGGCTTACGAGGCTCTGCGCCCCTATGCTGACGCCGGTATCGACTGCCGCTATATCTCCAACATCGACCCCAACGATCAGGCAGAGAAGCTCAAGGGCCTCGATCCCGAGACCACGCTCGTGATCATCGTGTCCAAGACCTTCACCACGCTCGAGACCCTCACCAACGCCCGCGAGGTCAAGACCTGGATGCTCGAGCAGCTCAAGGCTCAGGGCGCCATCGACGGTTCCGATGAGCAGAACGCCGACGCCGTTGCCAAGCACTTCGTCGCCGTTTCCACCGCACTCGAGAAGGTCGAGGCCTTCGGTATCGACCCCGCCAACGCCTTCGGTTTCTGGAGCTGGGTCGGCGGCCGCTACTCCGTCGACTCCGCCGTGGGCCTGTCGCTGATCGTCGTGCTCGGCCCCGAGCGCTTCCAGCAGTTCCTCGAGGGCTTCCATGCCATCGACGAGTACTTCTGCAACACGCCGCTCGAGAACAACGCCGTCGCGCTGATGGGCCTGCTCAACGTCTGGTACGTCAACTTCTTCGGCTCCAAGAGCCACGCCGTGCTTCCGTACTGCCAGTATCTGCACCGTTTCCCGGCCTACCTGCAGCAGCTCACCATGGAGTCCAACGGCAAGCACGTCCGCTGGGACGGCAGCGCCGTGAGCTCCGATACCGGTGAGATCTTCTGGGGCGAGCCCGGCACCAACGGTCAGCACGCCTTCTACCAGCTGCTGCATCAGGGCACCGTGGTGGTCCCGGCTGACTTTATCGCTTTCGCTAACACTGCCAACCCCGCAACCGACAGCGGCCAGGATGTCCACGAGCTGTTCCTGGGCAACTTCCTGGCCCAGACCAAGGCGCTCGCCTTTGGCAAGACGGCCGATGAGGTGCGCGCCGAGGGCACGCCCGAGCAGATCGTCCCGGCCCGCTGCTTTGAGGGCAACCGCCCGACGACTTCGATCTTCGGCGACACGCTGACCCCGTTCGCACTCGGCGAGCTCATCGCCCTGTACGAGCACATCACGTTTGTCGAGGGCACGGTCTGGGGCATCGACTCCTACGACCAGTGGGGCGTTGAGCTGGGCAAGCAGCTTGCCAAGCAGATCACCCCGGCCTTCCACGATGACGCCGCCAAGGCTGAGCAGGACGCTTCGACCCAGGCGCTCATCGAGTTCTACCGCGCTCACCGCAAGTAGTCGCTGCTGTTAACGCATCGCGCCTTATAGCCAGGGGCCCGTATCCTATCGGATGCGGGCCCCCTTTGCTTTGCCGTGGTCCCGGGGCGCACGGTCTTTGTGGAACATCGCCGGGGCGTCGCGCGCTGCGAGAACCCTACGCCTAGATCTCGGCCTCCGCATGGCCTCGCTGCGCCTCGGGCAGCTCCCCGTAGAGCGGATGGTCTTCGAGCCTAAAGCGCTCGACCTGTTCGGGAGTGCGACCGCGTACAAAGAGCCACGAGCGATCAATCGGCGTCGCCATGAGCGTGCTGGGCAGTGCATCGGCGCGGTCGGAAAACACCCGGGCGCTCTCGGGATCCTGGAACGCCAGCACCAGATGCGTGTCACAGTTGCCCATGATGGAGCGTGCGCGTGCCTCGCCATAGAGCGCATCGAGCTGGTTGGTCGACTGCAGCAGCAGCGTTGCCCAGATGTTGCGGCTTCGGATAATCGAGAGCACGTTGTCGATCTGGGGGATCTGCAGATTTGCGAAGTCATCGAGCATAAAGCGCACGGGCACGGGCAGGCTGCCGTCGGGCTGCCTATCGGCCTCACGAATGAGGCCCATAAACGCCTGCGAAATAAAGAGGCCGGTCAGCGGATCGAGATTGCGGTCAATATCGCTCACGGTTACAAACAGGGCGCAGGGGGTGTGTCCCATGGAAGCGAAGTCCACCTGATGGCACTCACGATAGAGCTGTGCCGCGCCGTCGAATCCCAGACACATGACCTTTTCGGCAAGGATGCCGACGATGCTCGCGTGCATGCGCTCGGCATTTTGCGTAATGGCGTAGCGCCGCCATAGCGAGAGGGCATAGCTTTGGGGGTCGGTCGTGATCAGGTCGTCAAACAATCGACCCGTGGCACCGTCCTGCAGGTGCTCGATCAGCTTGATGACCGAGCTGATCGTCTGCTCGTCGGCGGGTAGCTGTTCGGTGACGTAGGCGATAAGACACGACAGCAGGTTTGCCGCCGCATGATCCCAAAAAGGCTGGTTGTTGTCCTCGATGGGGCAGATGGCCTTTGCCACCGAGAGGATGTCCTGCTGGTTGGGCCTGCCGTCCGCCTTGCGGCGAATGTGCCTCAGGGGGTTGTAGCCGCAGCGCTCGATGCCGGGCGCAAGGGCCGGGACGGTGTTGAGGTCGGCGAAGTTGAGACATTGCACGCGGTAACCGTGGGCTGCCAGCACGGGTCCCACTTCGCGACAGAGCGTGCCTTTGGTGTCGAGCACGATGCAGCTTGCGTTCATTTGCAGCAGGTTGGGCTTGAGGACGTTTCGGGTCTTGCCGGCTCCCGAGGGGCCGATCACAAGTGCGTTGTTGTTGAGTCCCGTTTGGCGGGTGTCGCAGGAAAGCGTTCGATCCTTGGCGAGGATGGTGGACGATGCGGACTCAGATGCGGCGAGGCGGCTGGCGAGGTTAGACATGGGCGACCTCCTTGGTGGTCGAGAGGATTTCGTGGGCAAAGCCGAGCTCGACGGCGCGCTCGGCCGAAAGGTAGGTGTCTTTTGCAGTGAGGGACTGGATGCGCTTGGGCGTGAGGCCGCTGCGGTCCGAGAGGATTTGCGTGAGGGTCTTGCGGGTCTGCATGAGACGCCGGCTGGTTTCCTGCAGCGCAAGTGCCGAGCCGCCTGCCCCCTGGGGGATCAGCGGGTCGTGAATCATGAGCTCTGCATGGGGCGCCATACGGCGATCGTCGCCGCCCATAAAGATCACGGCGCCCATGGACGCGGCGAATTCCAGGCAGACGGTGCGGATGGGGCACGATGCGAGGCGCATGGCGTCATAGATCGCAAGACCCGATCGCACGCTTCCGCCGACGCTGGCGACAAATATGGTGATGGGGCGGCTGGGGTCGGTGGCATCGAGCAGGCGGATCTGCTGGCATAGGTCGTGGGCCATCGGGGTTTCGATGTTTCCCATGACGGAGAGCTCGCGACGGGCGAGCATCTCATCGTAAATGCTGGTGAGCGTGATACCTCGGGCGGATTCACGCATGGTGAGGGGGCTGATGATGGGGGAATGATTGGTGTCCATGAGGACTCCTTTCTGTTGGTTGTGTTGTGGAATAGGATTGTTGCCCGCGGAGGGGCTGGCGGGCTACAGGGTTCGTCCGAGCCTGAGATCGAGCTCGGTTGTGGGGCAGGCTGCCTGTTCGTGCGGCTCGCAAGCGCCAAGGACTCCAAAGCGATGGAGCGTTGCGACGGGCGTGGTGTAGGCGAGCCGCAGCTGATGCTCGACAGGGGCACATCCGTCATTTTTGTAATGAGCCGCGTAGTACTGCGCGATGCTGGCGTTCATCTCGCTGCCATTGCGATGGCGCTCAAACTGGCGTCTGCAGGTTTCGATGATCTTTGCTACCGACTTGGGTGCCGTCGCGGGAACAAGGGCGAGATAGCCCTCAAATAGCTCGTTGATGCTCAGAAGGCACAGCAGGTCGATCAGCGTCCTTATGGCTGCTCCCTCGGCGGAAAAGTGCGCGGTCATGCGGTTATATCGGTTGCGGTCGACGATGGCCGCATGGGGTCTTGGAGTTTTCTGCCCCGTGGTCCCGGGCTTTTGCCGCGCCTGTGTATTGAGCTCGACGTTGCAGCGCTTGAGGCCGTCCAACGGAAGGAACAGTGCGGTGCGCAGGGTGTTCCGCTTACTTTCGAGTTCATGACGCTCGTCGGGTTCCCATTCGAGCTTGAGTTTCGTGTCGAGCGCCGTAAGCATATGGGCTAGGCAGCCTACGGTAAGAACGTACGAATCGTTGTCGCGTTTTGGGGCATAGGGGTCTGTCAGCTTGCGAATGTCGGGGTCGCCCATGATCTTTGTGCAGCGCTTCAGCAGTTGAGGGTGGTCGGCCAAGATCGTCGCGAGCGGTAGCGACGCGTAGTTCTTTATGGTCGCGGCGACAAAGGCGGCGTCATATTCGTTTGCATATGCTCGCTCAATGCGGGCATCCAGAATGCTTTTCTTATCGCCGTCTTCAGCGTGGTGGTTTGTCATAGCTTCTCCAATCGGTTGATGTTCGTGCTGTTTGTTGATGTGTTGGTTGTCGTGAGTGATGTGCTTGCCGTGGGTGATGTGCTGACGTTGGGGTGCTATGCGGTTTTCAATGAGCCCGTGAGGCAGTTGCTGCAGGGGCGGGATGGAACGGCCCATGCAAGGCGGAAGGCATCGTGCTCAAAATCGAGACAGCAATGCCCTGGGTGCCTCACATGTGGCAGTTACCTCATTAAGTTGTCATTGCGTTTGGGGCTGTACTTTGCCGATCTTCCTTCTCTTACACGCTGAAAACTGAAACTTCATATGCTCGATCTACTTAAAACCGCAACGGCGGTCTTTTATCAACTTATATGTCGGAACGTGTCTTTGCAAGTACTTTTTTGCGTTTGTTTCAAATGGGGTGGTTTTGCAACCGTCACGCGCCACGCTATGCGAACGTGCCCCGGCTCGGATAAGATGGTGCGATCGAGTTCTACCGCGCTCACTGCAAGTAGTCTTTGTTGCTGAGATAGGTCACGGCCGAAAGGGGCCCGTATCCCAACAGATACGGGCCCCTTGCTATTTAAATGGGCATGAGGGTGTATTGAGGGGGGATGTCTTGCTGTCGGCATCCGCGTGCGGTGCCATTCGCTGTCCGTAAATTATACGTTTACGGCTAATTTCATACCACTTGTCGGAATGCGGACGCTGTCCTTGCATGCCGGGCGTACATTGAACGTGGTTTTTCGCGTGAAGCCACGAATCGGTTGCCAGCCCTGAACAAGGAGGCCCAGCATGACGCTTGCCAAACCCATCAATAAATACATCGACTATATCGATGCCCCCGAGGACACGTTTGAGCAGTATGTCGAGAAGGCGTTAAAGTACAACTTTCGCTGCGTATTTGCGAACCTGCAGGAGTACGAGACGGGCCGCGCCATGCTCGAGGGCTCTGACATCATCCTTGCCGGCGCTATCGACTTTCCCCAGGGCACTATGACGCTTGAGGAGAAGCTTGCGAGGTTTGAGGAATACGCTGCGTGTGGCTTTACCGAGATTGACTACGTTTTGAATCAGGGGTCGATCGAGAACCGCGATTTTGATGCCATCGAGCGCGAGATGACTACCATTGCTGATTTTTGTCGCGCGCATGGCATCACTGACAAGGTAATCGTCGAGATGTGCAAGCTGGACGGCGACGACGCCGCCAAGCGCCGTGTATGCGAGATCGCGCTGGAGGCCAAGCCGGGATTCCTTAAGACATCGACCGGCAGAAGCTTTGGCGGTGCTAAGCTCGAGGACGTGCGGCTGATGCACGAGGTGCTCGGCGATGCCGTGGCAATCAAGGCGGCGGGCGGTATCCATAATTACGAAGAGGCTTGCGCATTCATCGAGGCCGGCGCCAGCGCGTTAGGTGCATCGGCGGGCATCGCGATCGTCGAGGGCGCACCGACGGATGAGCGTCGCTAGCAGACGTATTTGACCTGAGCGATAAAGCTTCACGACCACACGCCGTTCATGTTCGAGACAATATGACTTTTTGCCCGTTGTAAACGGAGTCGTGATGGGTGTTCTGTATGATGGCTCAGACAAGGTTGTTCAATGACAGGGAGGCATATATGGCAATCAAAGCCATCGCGATGGATATCGACGGTACGCTCACCAACGATCAGAAAGTGATTAGCCCGCGTACGCGCGAGAAGCTGCTCGCGGCGCAGGAGTCGGGCATTAAGCTCATTTTGGCTTCGGGCCGTCCCGCATGGGGGCTGCACGCCTTGGCGCAGGAGCTCGACCTTCAGAGTCATGATGGTTTGCTGGTGGCCTTTAACGGCGCTCACGTCGTCGATGCCCAGACCGACGAAGTGCTGTTCGATCAGGCTATGCCTGCCGACGAATTGCATCGCCTGATTGATCACCTGCGTAATTTTGACGTGATCCCTATGATTTCGCTCGGTCGCGATCTGCACGTTGAGGACTCGTACCATTGCATGATTACACTGCCGGACGGCTCGCAGAAGAATATCGTCAAATACGAGCGCGATGCCTGCGACCTTAAGATCCGCGAGGTCGAGAGCTTGCATGAGGTCGTGGACACTTATCCCGTAGACAAGCTGCTGACGGCAGGCGATCCGGCCTACCTGCAGGCGCATTACGAGGAGATGTATGCGCCCTTTACCCAGACGCTTTCGGGCATGTTTACGGCCGACTGGTACTTTGAGTACACGGCGCCTGGTATCGACAAGGCCCGCGCGCTCGAGGGTGCCCTGCCCAAGCTCGGCATCGATGCCAGCGAGGTCGTCTCGTTTGGCGACGGCCAGAACGACAAGTCCATGATTGAGTGGGCCGGCACCGGTGTTGCCATGGGCAACGCCGTCGATGAGGTTAAGGCTGCAGCCCAGATGGTGACCGCCAATAACAACGAAGACGGTATTGCATTGGCGCTGGATAAGCTGCTGGGTTAGAATCGCCGATAATGCATGGTTCGGGCGCCTGCTTACAGGCGCCCTTTTTGTTAGGGAGGGTGCCGTGTCCGCATTTCCGTTCGACGCCGTTATCTTTGACATGGACGGCGTGATTGTCGATACCGAGTATTACTACCTGGGCGAGACTGCCGCGTTTGCCAAGGAGCTTGGGCTTAATTTGACTCAAGAGGAGTTGAATGGGCAGGTCGGTACCTCGCATCAGTTCTTCCTGCACATGCTGGTCGATTGGTTTGAGCGCGCCGGTAAGGGGCAATTCACTGGCGAGGAAGCGTTGGCCCGTTGGGACGAGTGGGCGCATAAGCGTCCGCGCGACTATCAGGCTTTGATTAACCCAGGCGCCGTGGATACGATTCGAGAGCTGCCGCGCCGTGGCGTTCGCGTGGCGCTTGCCAGCTCGTCTCCCATGGATAGCATCGAGGAAGTGCTCAATGCATGCGGGCTGTCGGATGCCTTTGAGTATGTGGTGAGCGGCGAGCAGTTTAAGGAGAGCAAGCCCGAGCCCGACATCTACCTGCATGCGCTGGACCTGCTGGGGCTGCCCGCGAATCGCTGCTGCTGCGTTGAGGATTCGGTGCCTGGCATCACTGCCGGCAAGCGAGCCGGCCTGACAGTCATTGCCAAGCGCGAGGAGCGCTTTGGATTTAGCCAGGATGCCGCGGACAAGATTATCGACCAGCTGCCGGAGCTGCTCACGCTTTCTTAGGAGCGCGGTAGTTGCGCGTTTTTCGGGTCAGATGAGTAAATACCCGACATTTTGGTGCGGCAGCAAGCATACTTAATGCTAATGCGGGCTTAAGGGCTTGTTGAATGCCCTTAAGCCCGTTTTAGACGTAATTGTGCTGGGAGAGGGTATATGCCACCGACTGAAGGGCTAACTGACGGTAAAGCAGCGATACCGCTGTACCAACAGGTTATCGATATCATTAAAAACGAAATCAGCTCCGGTGCCTACAAGGCGGGCGCGCGGATACCCAACGAATTCGAATTGGCTGAGAACTATAAAGTTGGCCGCGTTACCGTGCGACGCGCTATTGAGGAGCTCGTCCAGCAGGGCTATCTAACGAAGCGGCAGGGGAAAGGCACGTTTGTCAATGCCCCTAAGCTTAAGCGCAAGATTCGCCAGAAGGATGACGTCCAGAGTTTTTCGGACGTATGCCGCGTTAACGGAATGGAGGCGGGGGCGCGCGTCATTTCGAGAAAGATACTGCCGGCGGATTCCACCGAAGCGCAGTTCTTTGGTGTTCCCGTTGGAACTGATTTGATTTGCGTTGAGCGTGTGCGTACTGCCGATGGGGTCCCCGTCATGCTCGAGAACAACATATATGTTTACGAGGACAACGCCTATCTATCAACGGCACCTCTATCTAACCAATCCATTTTTGAGTTCGTGCGCAACCGGACGGGCCGTACGCCCGCGTTTACCGACCCGTGCACGCTCGAGATCGCGTGTGCGTCGCCCGAGGTCGCTCGGCTGTTGGCGGTTCCCGTTGGCGAACCCCTGTTTTACATGGATGCCTTCTTTTTCGATGAGCAGCGGCGGCCGTTTATCATCGGTCGTCAGCGGATCGTTGGATCTCGTTACATTTTTGACATCTAGGACATTGCGAATGGAAGCGCCCGGTGGATCATCTCACCGGGCGTTTCCATACCGTTCACGGCGCGAACGCAACCGTTCAGCCGCGTCGCGGCAATCAGTTTGAAATTATCTTGATGAGGGGAAAAGCTGCTGGTAATCTATGGAACGTCATAGAACGTTTGCCTTGCGCAAACGTTGAAGCGAGATGCGATGCAGTCTCGAGTTCTTTGGAGGTATCTATGTCAGATACGAAGGCGAAGAAGACAAACAGACGTTTTAAGTTCTAATTACCGCATGTCTATACGATCATGTTCTTGCTGATCGTTGTCTTTGCGGTTCTGACTTGGATCGTTCCCTCTGGTCAGTACCAGCGCAAGACGATTTCGACAGCGGCGGGCGAGCGTGAAGTCGCCGTTGCTGGTACCTATGAACAGGTCGATAAGAATTACACCGATTCCGAGACCGGCGAGACCATCAATCTGGGCCAGGATATCTTCGCGGTCCTGCAAGCGCCCACTAAGGGCATCCAGGAGGCTGCTGACGTCGTTGCGTTCGTCTTATTGATTGGCGGATCGTTCGCAGTCATCACCAAGACCAACGCTTTGAATGCCGGCATGAGCCGTGTGATTAAAAAGCTCAAGAACAAAGACATCCTCATCATTCCCATCACGATGACGTTGCTGTCCATTTGCGGCACTACGTTTGGTATGTCTGAGGAAGCCCTGCCGTTCTATGCCATCTTCATTCCCATCATGATGGGTATCGGTTATGACTCGATGACGGCATTCATCATCTGCTTCCTTGGTCCTAACCTGGGATATTGTGCTTCGACCATCGACCCGTTCAATGTTTTGATCGCCCAAGGCATTATCGGCATCGAGGGCAATCCTCAGCTGTGGCTGCGCGCCATCTCTTGGGTCATCTTTACCGCCGTTGGCATCGCATGGGCCATGCGCTATGCCATGCGCGTCAAGAAAAGCCCCGAGTCGTCCATTACGTACGAGGACGACAAGCTCAAGCGTGTTGAGTTTTCCGTGACCGATGCCTCCATCGAGGAAGAGTTCACTACCCGTCAGAAGCTCGTGCTTATCGATTTTGCCTGCGGTATGGGCATTATCGTCTGGGGTCTTGTTACCCAGGGCTGGTACATGAATGAGATTTCCGCCGTGTTCCTTGGTATGGGCTTGCTTGCCGGTATCCTGGGCGGCCTTGACCAGCAGACGATCGCCGAGGAGTTCGTTAAAGGCATTGCCGACTTTGCGTACGCCGCCATCGTTATCGGTATCGCTCGCGGCATTCTGGTCATCGCCGAGGGCGGCATGATCATCGACACCATCCTCCAGGCGCTCGCTACTGCGCTCGCCGGTGCGCCCGCTGCCGTCTACACCACGTTTATGTATATCGTCCTTGGCCTGCTCTCTTTGCTGGTTCCCTCGAGTTCTGGACTTGCGGCGCTCACCATGCCCGTCATGGGTCCGCTGACCGAGCTTATGGGCCTCAATCCCGAAGCCGCCGTTACCGCGCTCCAGTTTGCTAATCAGACCATTAACACCATCAGTCCCGTGGCGGGCATGACGGTTGCCGGCCTTGCCGTGGCAAAGATCTCGTTTGGCCAATGGTGGAAGACCATTTGGAAGTTCTTCATCTTCATGGTCGTGTTTGGCCTGATCGTAACGGCAATTTCTGGCATGCTTCCGGTGTAGGTGGTTGTGATGTCTGATCGTTTGACGGTCCTGACGTCTAAGAGCGTCTTTACCGGTACGGGGGACCTGCCGTTTGAAGGTTTCGTAGCGGTCCGTGGCAATCGAATTGAGGCGGTTGGCACCAAGTGTGAGGTGGCTTCGTATTTGACCCAGGCGGACGAGGTAGTTGATCTGGGCGACCGCACCGTCATGCCTGGTCTGATCGATGTACATACCTTCTATACAGGCTGGGCGCTGCGGACGTTGGGGTCTGATCTGTCCGGCATCGATGATGCCAAAGAGGCCGTGTCGCTCTTGCGTGCATGGAAAGAAGATCATCCGGATTGCGCGGCGGCTTTTGGCCACAACCTATCCGAAACGTTGGCATCGGATGCCGAGAACGCAAATACGGCAGCTGTGTTTGACGAGTTTTTTGGTGATATCCCTGTCGTCTGCTTTACACCGGGCGCGGAGACCTGCGTTCTCAATGCTGCCGCCAGTGCGCGATACGGTTTTACACCGCAGGCGTGCTATGCCGAGAAGATCTGGCGCATGATGAGCGATTTCCTCGCGTTGCCCGAGGTGCGCGCGGGGTATTCGAACTACATGAGCATGCTTAACGAGCGCGGCGTTACCGCCATCAAGGAGATGGCGTTTGATGACTACTACGGCTTTGCCGACGAAATGGCTCGCCGTGAGGAATCTGGCGAGCTGACGGTTCGCGTCTCTATGATGTCGCAGCCGGTGGGCGCTGGTGCAAATCTGGCATATGCTCGCGAGGCACGAGAGCGCTTCCGGGGACCGTTCGTTCGTTTTTCTGGCTTCAACCGTATGACCGATCGCGGCGTATGGGCGGGGCTTGCCGAGATGATTGACCCCTATGAGGATACGGCCGATGCGGGCGCTGCCGGCAAGACGGTCGTCGAGGAGCCAGAGTGGGATCTGATTGAAAGCGAGCTGCGTGCAATTGATGCTGACGGCTTCCGATATTCCTTGCATTGCCAGGGCGATGGCGCCGTTCGTCGCACCGTGACGCTCTATGCCTCGCTGCCTCGAGACGAGCATGGACGGATGCTTCGCCGCCATGCGATTACCGATCTCGAGAACTCTGACCCGACCGATCTTGTCGAGTTTGGCAAGTTAGGTGGAATTTGCGAGGTCTATCCGCAGATTCTGACGCTGGACCGGCGCGAGGATTGCCTGTCGATGATGCGTCGACAAATTGGCGAGACGCGACTTTTGCACAGCTGGAATCGCCGCGGCATGGAAGATTCCGGATGCACAGTGTGCTGTGGCACGGATTTGCCGCTGTTGATTCCGAGCTTGGGCGAGTCAATCTACAGTGCGTGCGGCGGATACTTCGACGACGGACTGCCCGTGAATGAGGTCAACACGCTGACGCTTGTCGAGCTCTTGTGCGCTTGGACTGCCGGGGGCGCGTACGACCTGATGCGCGAAGACGAGCTGGGTACGCTTGAGGTTGGCAAGCTTGCCGATATCTGCGTGCTCGATCGGGATGTGTTCGACCTCGATTATCGCGACGCACGTGATCTTGCGGTTGACATGACGATGTCGGACGGACAAATCGTGTTCGACCGAAATAAGGAGGCATAAGATGTCTGAATCCAAACCGACGCTGCGCCGCGAGCAGATTGCGGGCATGAATATCCACTACATCATGTGGTCGCTCGATTACTTCCTTGATGTTCAGCAGCGCTTGGGCTTTGAGTCCATTGAGCTGTGGTGTGCAGAGCCGCATGTGACGCTCGACCATACGGGTTACTTTGAGGCTGAGGTCCTGGCGAAAAAGGCTGCAGACCGTGGGCTTAGGTATCGCACTCTGTGCCCCGAGAATGTTGTCTATCCTTGGCAGTACTGCGCACGCAAGCCGCTGCATGAACAGCGCAGCCTGGCGTACTTTAAACACGGCATTGAGCTTGCCGAGGTACTTGGGTGCGACCGTATGTCCGTCAACTCGGGCTGGGGCGACTGGGACGAGGACCGCGAGGAAGCCTGGAAGCGCAGCCGCGAGCACTTGTCCATTCTGGCGGAGTATGCCGGCGAGCACGGTCTGGTGCTTACGATGGAAAGCCTGCGTCCCGAGGAGAGCAACCTTGTGACGACGGTTTCCGATGCGAAGCGCATGATTGACGAGGTCGCGAGCCCGTACTTACAGCCCATGGTTGATACAACTGCGATGGGCGTTGCGGGCGAGACGCTCGAGGACTGGTTTGCCGCCTTTGGTGATGGGGCAATTCACGAGATGCACTTTATCGACGGTGACCCGTATGGCCATCTGGTGTGGGGCGATGGCAAGCACGATATGGACGCCTTCGTTGCCACACTCAACGTCCATGGTTTCGACGGCATGCTGGGCCAGGAAATTACGGACGGCCGTTACTACGATGACCCGGCGGCGGCTGATGCCAAGAACATGGCCGCATTCGAGAAATATCTGATTGACTAAAACAACTATCGGCTACGCAACCAACGTCATTGATTGCGGCCCAAATAAGAAAGGAACTGGATATGAACGCACACGATCTGATCAAAGAGGCAATTGCCGAGAAGGGCAAGTTCGACAGCGTCTACTGGATTGCTTGCGGTGGCTCCATGATCGATTTGATCCCGGCTCACGAGCTTCTGCAGCGCGAGGCAACCACCTTCACTTCGTATATCTATACCGCACGTGAATTCGACATTATGCGTCCGCGTCGTCTGGGCGAGAAGTCCCTGGTCATCGCTTGCAGCCACAGTGGCAATACCCCGGAGGTCGTCGAGGGCTGCGAGATTGCCCTTGCCGCCGGCGCTACGGTGATCGCCCAGACCGACAACGCTGGATCAAAGATCGACTCCGGCAAGTGGACCACGTGGGTCTACCCATGGGGCGAGGGTGTGCCGCAGGCCGAGGTCCCCGCTGGCATTTCGCTGTCGCTTGCGGCAGAGCTGCTCGATCAGCAGGAGGGCTACGCCGATCTTGCCGATATGTATGCCGGTATCGCCGAGATGGATAAGATTCTTCCCCCGGCACGCGAGAAGGTAAATGCCGAGCTGGGCGATTGCTTTGCCAAGCTTTGCCAGGAGCACGAGTTCTTCTATATTCTGGGCAGCGGTCCCAACTTTAGCCAGACCTACGGTTTCGCTATCTGCTCTCTTATGGAGATGCAGTGGCAGCACTGCAGCTACATCCACTCTGCCGAGTACTTCCATGGCCCCTTCGAGGCTACTCAGGATGGCGTTTTTTACTTCCTGCAGATGGGCTCCAGCGAGTGCCGTGCTATGGACGAGCGCGCCCTGGCGTTCCTTAAGACGCATACCGATACGCTGATGGTGCTCGATGCCAAGGAGTACGGTATGGAAGCCGTGCCGGCGAGCGTCCGTGCCTATCTGGACCCGGTGCTGTTCTACGCCATGAACTGCGAGCTGCGTGCTGCACGCGGCAAGGTGTTTGATCACGATCCCGATTTCCGTCGCTATATGGGTGTTGTCGAGTACTAGAAGGAGCAAAGGCCATGGCATTTAACGTTAACGCGCTCGGATTTGGCGACAACGTCGTCGATCGCTACGAGCATATCCACACCATGTATCCCGGCGGCAATGCGGTGAACTTCGCCGTTTATGCCAAGAAATGCGGTGCCGCACGCTCCGCATACATGGGCATTTTTGGCAATGATGCCGCTGCCGAGCATGTCATTGCAAGCCTCGAGGATGAGGGTATCGAGCTTGACAAGTGCGAGCAGATGATTGGCGAGAACGGAGCGGCTCGCGTGACCGTCGTTGACGGTGACCGTGTCTTCCTCGGCTCCAACGAGGGCGGTATCCGTGGCGATGCGCGCTATGTCCTCGATCGTTTTGACCTTGCGTACATGAAGCAGTTCGATGTGGTTCATTCGGGCAACTATTGCTTTACCGAGCGCGAGCTGCCCAAGCTGAAGGCTGCGGGCGTCACGGTCTCTTTTGACTTTTCGGATGACTCCACCGACGAGTACTACGAGCAGATTGCGCCCTACGTCGATTTCGCTTTCTTTAGTGCGGCGGATGCCGCGAGTGAGGACGAGATTCGCGAGCGTCTGGCATGGGTGAAGGGCCTGGGTCCGCGTTTTGTGTCGGCTACGGCGGGCGCCGAGGGCTGCATTGCTTACGACGGCGAGCGTTATTACCGCCAGCTGGCTAAACCGGTAACGGACATGAAGGACACCATGGGGGCGGGCGACTCGTTCCTCACCTCGTTTTTGATGTGCTATCTCGATTCCGCCAAGCGTGGTGAGGATGGCGCCGAGGCCATCGAGCGCGCGCTTGACTTTGCTGCCGGGTTTGCTTCGACCGTGTGCGGCATGGAAGGTTCTTGGGGCCACGGAGCGCCAATCGTCGAATAGCCGAGCGGTCCCGGGGAGGTGCAGGATCCTCCCCGGGACCTCGTGTGCAAAACATGCCAAATATGAGTAATGTATCCATTCCGGTAACAGTACTCATATTTAGCATTTTTGCCCACTAGGGGTTAGCGAAGGCAGCGAAGGTCAAAAACATAGTGCGCATTTGCTAAAACTGCCGACTCGATGCGCTTTGCGTCACAGTTTTTGAGTGAGGCAATGCGCATCGAGGTCCTTGTGAGCGATTTGATGAGCGACTGCGCGCTTGTCTCTATGTTTGGTTCGGCTGGCGCATCGGTCTCGAGCAGTAGACGGTCGAGTGGAATCTGTCGGGCATATTCGCGACCGCGCTTGGTGGCGAGCATGCGTTCGTTGACGGAAAAATAGCAGCCCGCATTACGCGCGCGGACGAGTTCGTCCGAAGTGCCGCTAAACCAGTGGAAGATGATAACGGGGGAGTCGGAGTTTGGGATGAGTAGTCCATGCGATTCGAGGACGTCCAGTACGGCTCCTGCTGAACGAACGGCGTGAATTGATATCACGCGCCCGGCAAGAGGGCACTGCACGAGTGTATCGCAGAGCCGGTCAAATGCCTGTATTTGTAGCGGCTCACTTCCGGCAAAACGAGCGGAAAAGTCGAGCCCGACCTCGCCAACAAAACGTTCTTGCGCGGCAATTTGGCAGAGTAGGTCAATTTCTGCGTTGCCGCATCGCTCGTCGGCGAGCCACCAGGGATGGAGGCCGATGCCCTTGATGACGGTAGGAGGGCGACGGGTTCGTCCATGTGCGTTAGCGAAGTCGCGTGGATCGACGCCGCAATCAAATAGACCCAAGCCCAGCGCCGTTGCCTCATCGGCAACAGCGTCCGGGTGAGCCATTAAATCAAGATGGCAATGTGCATCAAATAATCGGGGCTCCATCTCGGCGCGCTCCGCTAGTCCAAGCGCTGGCCATCGGCGCGCACGCGCTCGGTACCGCGGCCACTGATCTGGCGGATAACCTCGCCGGCGATCATCTGACCCATGATGGGCGGCATAAAGCTGGCGGTTCCCAGCTCGGTGCGCTCGTGGATGTTGGAAGGATCGCGGGGCTGTGTCTTAACCGATTCCTCGCAGCTAAACAGTACATGCAGGCTCTTGATTCCGCGCTTCTTGCATTCTTTGCGCATAATGCGGCTCATGGGGTCACGCACCGTATCGAAGATGTCGGCAAAGCGGAGGCACTCGGGATGGAGCTTGTTGGCCCCGCCCATGGAGCTAACCAAACGAATGCCGTGGTCCTGAGCGTATTTGGCAATGGTGAGCTTGGCCGAGATGGTGTCGATGGCGTCGACGACGTAGTCGAGCTTGCCGTCCGTCTGCTCCAAAACGCTCGCGAAGAAATCATCGATGTTGTCGCTCAGCAAGTATTCGGTGCGCTTGATGACGGTGGCGGCGGGATTGATGTCGTGGATCATGGCCTCCATCACGTCAACCTTGCGCTTGCCGACGGTGCTGTGAAAGGCGATGGCCTGGCGATTGATATTGCTGGGCGCGATGATGTCCTTATCCAGAATGACGAAATGACCAATGCCGCCGCGGGCGAGTGCCTCGCAGCAGTTGGAGCCCACGCCTCCGCAGCCGAGCACTAGCACCGTAGCATCGGCGAGCTTATCGAGTGCCTCGCGGCCCATGATAATCTCGAGCTTGGTGTCGCGTGTCTCGATGGCGGCTGCGGCTGTGGTCTCGGTCATAGATATCCTCCGATGGGGAGTCGGTCGTGTTTTAGCTATCGCCATTATAGGTATTATTGCGATTCCATTTGAGCCCTTGGGCTTGTTGAAATGGGATCGGGATTCGCATAAGATTGAAGCAGATGGCACCCGTTGCAGCGGGTTGGCCAACTCCGAAACACGTTTATGGCGTGAGAAGTGGCCGTCTTCGCATTACGCGGGGGCGGCTATTTCATTCGACCTCCAATGTGGATGCCGAGCTCCACAGCCGCGATTACAAGCAATAACAACGTCAGGACATCGTCAATACTCATAGTCCATCTCCTTCTCGGGTAGAGGGAGCTGGCCCATCTGCTTCAACTTCCATTGTAGCTAAATACGAACGAATGTTCTATAGATGTTCCTGTATTAGATAGTTAGACAAACATCTAAATATCGAGTATAGTGTGCGCGTCGAACGAAATGATGAGAGGAGGTCTTATGCCGGGAGAGGGTTTTAAGGCGCTGGCCGATCCTACACGGCGTCACATTTTGGAACTGCTGCGCGAGGGCAATCGCACGGCCGGGGAGCTTGCCGAGCATTTTGACATCAGCAAGCCGTCGTTGAGCCATCACTTGGCGACGCTCAAAAACGCCGGGTTGGTGACCGACGAGCGCCATGGCCAAAACATCGTATACAGCTTAAATACCACCGTCATGCAGGATTTGATTGGTTGGTTTATGGGCTTTACAAACACGGAAGGTGATAAGGATGAATAACGAAAACAAGGGCATTCACGCCACGGGGGTATCGCGGCGTGTGTGGATTGCGCTGATCGCTCTGTGCGTCGCCAATGTCGTAGCGCACCTCATGGTGATGCCGAGCTTGCCTGGGCAGATTCCCACGCACTGGGGCGCGAACGGCGCCGTCGACGGTTGGGGTCCCAGCTGGATGGCCTCCGCGCTCGGCGTGCTGCCTCTGGTGCTTCTCGCAATGTTCTGCGTGGTGCCGCGCATCGATCCCAAAGGTGAGGCATATCGAACCTCGGGCAAGTTCTATCAGGGCTTCGTAATCGCCTTCACCTTGTTCATGTGCGCCGTAAGCTGGTTGGGTGAGCTTACGGTCTGGGGCGTGGTGCCGGCGGTCGGTTCGGTCAACGTGCTGATTTCCGGTGCTATCGGTTTGCTGTTCATCGGCGTAGGCAACTACTTGCCGCGTGTGAAGCAGAACTATACGCTCGGTATCAAGACGCCTTGGGCGCTTGCCGATCCCGAGAACTGGCGCCGTACGCAGCGCTTTGGCGGTGCCTGCTTTATGGTGCTGGGTGTTGGCCTGATTGCGATGGGCGTGGCAGGTGCGGTGCTTTCGAGTGAAGTCGTCGCCGCGGTGATTGCGGTTCTGGCGTTTGGTTCGGGCGGAGCTGCCTATGTCTACTCGTATCTGCTGTGGCGTAAATCGCAGCGAACCGCTCGCTAAGGTTGCGGAAAACTAGCGTACGCAGTTCATAGTATGTTCCGGGGGACTTTTCCCAGGTAGTATTAGGGGGTGTGGGCAACCATGCCCCCTTTTATTAGAATGCGCGGACCTATTTTCCTGTCTTTTCCAGAAGGGCAGGTCAGAAGACGTTTCGCAGCTGGATAAGGAGAAATGACTGTGGCAGAGTTTATCTACCAGATGTATCAGGCTCGCAAGGCCCATGGCGACAAGGTAATCCTTGACGACGTGACCCTGAGCTTCTACCCCGGTGCCAAGATCGGCGTCGTGGGCCCCAACGGTATGGGCAAGTCGACCCTGCTCAAGATCATGGCCGGCATCGAGGAGGTCTCCAACGGCGATGCCAGGCTCACCCCCGGCTACACCGTGGGTATCCTGCAGCAGGAGCCGCCGCTCGATGACGACAAGACCGTCATCGAGAACGTGCGCATGGCATTTGGCGACATGATCGCCAAGGTCGATCGCTTCAATAAGATCGGCGAGGAGATGTGCGACCCGGATTGCGACATGGACGTCCTCATGGCCGAGATGGGCAAGCTCCAGGACGAGATCGACGCCGCCGACGGCTGGGATATCGATTCCAAGCTCGGCCAGGCCATGGACGCCCTGCAGCTGCCCGATTCTGACATGCCGGTTAATGTGCTTTCCGGCGGCGAGCGCCGTCGCGTGGCCCTGTGCAAGCTGCTGCTCGAGGCTCCCGACCTGCTGCTGCTCGACGAGCCCACGAACCACCTGGACGCCGAGTCGATCCTGTGGCTCGAGCATTTCCTGCACAACTACCAGGGCGCCGTTCTGGCTGTCACGCACGATCGCTACTTCCTGGATAACGTTGCCGAGTGGATCTGCGAGGTCGACCGCGGTCACCTCTATCCCTACAAGGGCAACTACTCCACGTATCTGGAGACCAAGGCTGCGCGTATCGAGGCACAGGGCAACCGCGATGCCAAGCTCGCCAAGCGCATGGAGGCCGAGCTCGAGTGGGTACGCAGCTCGCCCAAGGCTCGCCAGGCCAAGAACAAGGCCCGTCTGGCTCGCTACGAGGAGATGGAGGCCGAGGCCCGCGCAAGCCAGAAGCTCGACTGGACCGACATTCGCATTCCTGTGGGCCCGCGTTTGGGCAACAAGGTGCTCGAGGCCCATCACCTGCACAAAGAGTTCGATGGCCGCGTGCTTATCGACGACCTTTCGTTCACCCTGCCGCGCAACGGCATCGTGGGCGTCATCGGCCCCAACGGCGTCGGTAAGACCACGCTGTTCAAGACGATTGTGGGTCTGGAGCCGCTGACTTCGGGCGAGCTCGAGGTGGGCGAGACCGTCAAGATTTCTTACGTCGACCAGAACCGTTCCGGCATCGACCCCGATAAGAACCTGTGGGAGGTCGTCTCGGATGGCCTGGACCACATGATGGTCGGCGAGACTGAGGTTCCGAGCCGCGCTTATGTGGCGAGCTTTGGCTTTAAGGGCCAGGACCAGCAGAAGCGCGCTGGCGTACTATCCGGTGGCGAGCGCAACCGTCTGAACTTGGCACTCACGCTCAAGCAGGGCGGCAACCTGCTGCTCCTCGACGAGCCCACGAACGACCTCGACGTCGAGACGCTGTCCTCGCTCGAAGCGGCGCTGCTCGAGTTCCCGGGCTGCTCGGTGGTCATTAGCCACGACCGTATGTTCCTGGACCGCGTCGCCACGCACATTCTGGCGTGGGAGGGCACCGACGAGAATCCGGGCAACTGGTATTGGTTCGAGGGCAACTTCGAGGCCTATCAGGCCAACCGCATCGAGCGCCTGGGCGAGGATGCAGCCCAGCCGCATCGTATTCACCGCAAGCTGACGCGAGATTAGTCGAGTTCAGGTGACCTAACGAAAAAGGGACGATAACCTTGAGGGTTATCGTCCCTTTTACTATTCGGCGGATTCTTCGACCTTGTCGATGGTCCAGGTGGCGCCGAGACCGCCGGTGGTGTTGCGGCGGATGCGCACGGTCACTTCGTGGCGCCCGCCGGCCTGCGTGTAACGCAGCGGGAAGCTTGCACGGTTGCGCGCGGCCTCGATGGTGCCGCGCTCGCGGGCGATCCAGTAGTACTCGCCGACGATGCCGAGCGTGTCGGCGCCGTAGGGGAGATAGGTTGACAGCTGGTGCAGAAGCGGGCCGGGGCAGAAGACCTCGGTTGCGAAATCGACGGGGAAGTCCTCGGGGATGGCGGGCGCTACGGGTGCGGGGGCCGGTACCATCGTCGGTGCGAAGGCCTGCTCATTGACGGGCGTCACCTCGATGACGGGCGCGGGTTCGGCGCCGAGTACTGATTCGGTGTCCGCTTTCGGCATCGCCGCGGAATCTGCGGGTTCGACGATGGCAGGTGCGTCTGCGGTCGCGGTGTCGAACTCGACTTGCGGAGCGCTCTGATTCTCGACGCTCGACTTTGCCTCGATGGGCGTGGATGCCATGGTGGTGATGCCGGCGTTTGCGTTCTCGGGGTCATAGACGACCGTGAGCGAGATGGCGGGCTGCGGTGCCTCGGGCTCCGGCGCCGACTCGGTAGCGCCTTGATCGGCGGGCTCGTCGGGCTGATCGTCCTCGGCCTCGTCGCCAAAGACATCGCTGTTTTGGAACGCAGACGGCTCGGGTTGGTCAGCGGCTTCTTCGGTCGTCGACTTGGGCGCTTCGTTGAGCTCCACAGTGGCTTCCTGCTCGGATATGACTTTGGGATCGGTCGTGGCGGCGATTTCGGTTTCGGCTTCTGCCGTTACCTCAATAGCGACTTCGATCTCTGTCTCGGGCTCGGGTTCCGGCGCGGTTTCAACCATGGCTTCGGGCTCGGGACGCTTAACGTGCTTGGGGCGCACGGCCTTGAGGTCCTTCTCACCGCGCTTTTTCTTTTTGTAGGACTGCTTGGCGCCCTTGGCTGCCTTGGGCTTGTCCTCGCCCTTGGCAAGTGCGGCATCCCAGGCCTCGTTGGCGATGACGGTGGCATACAGGCGACCGCCCTTGAAGACGGTCAGCTTAATGCAGTCGTTGAGCTCCTCGAGCAGCTCGCGCGTGGACTCAAAGCCCAGGTCATAAGCAGTCATGTCGCCTGCGGCGAGCGCCTCCTCGACCTGCGTCATAAACGTCTGCTTGCCACATCCAATCGCATCGCGCAGCAGGCGATACAGATAGATGTGGTTGCCCAGCGAAAGCGTGGGCCTAACTATTGTCTTGCTCATGGCAAATCTCCTCTTTACACATGTAAAGCATCTTACCATCGCATGGCGTTCGCCATGGCGGCGCCCAAGGCAAACGGGCGCGAACCGCTTTCGATTCGCGCCCGTTGTACAGGTCGGTTATCTATGAGAGGCAAATGTGCTTAGTTGCCCGATGTCGTGCCTTGGCTCGAGTTGTCAGATGCCGTGCCGGACGCGGTTCCGCTCGAGCTGTTGGTGTTGCTACTGTCTGCTGCGCCCGTTCCCGACGTGGTGTCGCTCGTCTGGCCTCCCGTGTTCGGCTGTGAACCGTCAGTCGTTTGGCTTGAGTCGGTCGTGTCGGACGGCGTGCCACTGTTGGCCGTAGAGGAATCGGTGCCCTGCGATTGGTTTTGGGTGTTCGAGGACGAATCGGCAGAGGTAGAACTGTCTTGCGTGCCGTCCGCCTGTGCCTGCTGATCCTGCGACTGGGTGTTGCCATTTGCATCGCTCTCGGTCGTGCGCGACGAAAGGATTGGCTCGGGGCGCTCGCCCAGACCCTCACCGGCGGTGGTTATAAGGATGGCGCCGGTGCAGGCGATGACCGCGACGATGGCGATGGCGATCGAGAAGACGATGACCTTCTTTTGCGTCTGGCTGCGCTCTGCCGCGGCCTTGGCGCGCAGGCTGTTAGGGGCGACGCGCGCCGTGGTCGCACGCCCCGCAACCTGGCGCATCTCCTGCGTAGTCGCGGCGCCGCCCAGGTGCTCCTCGGCATTAAGCTCAACGGGCTCATAGGCGCCGGCGGGGTAGTCGACGTCGGCGTGCGTACCTTTGAGGGCTTTGGCGCTGGCAGAGATAAAGTGGCGGTAGACCTGCGAGGACACAACGGTGATGACCGAGCTCACGGCGGCGCCAATTACTGAACCAGCGATGCCAATCTTGGAAGCAAGCGCGACACTTGTGGCGGCGGCTGCGGCGCCAGCGATGATCTGAGGAATGGAAATGTCATCGAACAGGCCCTTTTTGGGCGCGATGGCCATGGTCTGTCCGATGGAATGGTTTTCGTGCACGCCGTTGTTGAGCGCGGCCGGTGTCATGACGCGCGTGCGCGGCGCGTCGGTGTACTTGGTTGTCATACGGGGTCCTCCCGGTGTAAATCTGCTTCGTTTCATGTAGCCATCAGGGTACCCACCAGATGTGAATCGTACGTGACATTTAACAGATACCATCAACTCATCAAGGGGGGGGGGCTTGCTGTCTTTGGTGCAATAGCTTGATGCTAAACTGGATTTACGATTGCGAGGTGGTTTACGTGATGTACCCATATATGACATTCGAAGACGGTACCGAGGTCGTTCATTCTGACCTGATAACAGATGGGGATATCGAAAAGGTTATCGTGCATTTTGAACGACCGACGGCAGAGGGCTTCGACTCCGCTCGTTGTGAGTTGCCTTCCTGTTCGTGGACTGACTGGGAAGGGCATTTTACTCAGAGTGAAAAACGAGCTTTCGAAGAGTGTTTGAGCAAATCATTTAGATTAGTTCGAGTTTAGTTCGAATATAGAAGCCGAATGAGATGACCTAAAGCGTATGCATTTTTAGTATTAGATGCGTATGAAATGGAGGATGTGAATGGATGAGCTAATAGACTTTAAAAAACGATTTCTCAAGAATGGCGAGCTGGTTTCAATTCCAAAAAAGGAAAGCTATAAAAGAATCATGCTGCTATGGGCCGTCTCTTTCTTTGAATTAAATACAAGTTATACGGAGCTTCAGGTTAATCGTGTGCTGTCACAGCTCTATCCTGATTATGCCGTGTTGAGGCGGTACTTGGTTGATTATGGATTCCTATTAAGGGATGAACGAGGCCTGAAATACGAGGTTAATCGTGATGTTCACGGTATTGAGAGCTAGCCATCCGGTTCGGGTCCTATATATTGCTAGAGGGATAAGCGAAATAGGCAATTGGTGTGCGAATATTGCTTTGCCAATGCTGATTTACGAGGTAACTCACGATGTTTCTGCAACTGCTTTGATGGTCTGCTGCAGATTTGCCCCCTCTCTGTTTTCAGTTGCGCTCGCTCAGCTGCCTCAGAAGATGGGTATCGGGACACTGCAGGCCATGAGATTGGCAGACTTAATTCGCGCGGGATTATTCGTTTGCTATATTTTTGTTGATAGTAAATGGAGTATGTTTGCTATTACGTGCGCGGTATCGCTTTGCCGAACGGTTGAAATGCCCTGCTTTTACTCGTTGTTAAGAGCCAATACGAATAGTATCAATCGCGACGTAATTAATAATTCGTTTGGGTTTCTGCAGAATTTGATGATGGTTCTGGGGCCAGTTGCCGGCGGTTTTGTTGTCGCTCAATTTGGGGCGGAGGCTGTTCTTGCATTAGACGCGCTTTCTTTTGCCGCGTCGTTCTGGTTGCTGCGAGATGTTCCGTCGGTTATCGAGGTTAATGATAAAGAGGGGATAAGCAAAAATGAAAAAAACAGGACTGCATTTAGTGATCTTAGCGCGAAGCACTTGGCAATTGGTTTCCTATTAATCGATATTTCTAGTGGCGTGGCATTCGGCTCTCTGAATTCTCTTTTGCCAGCTATAGCGCAATTGCAATTTGACTCGTCATCGATACAATACGGATTCCTTCAGAGTAGTCTTACAATCGGACTGTTGTTCGGAAATACAATATATGGTCGTTTAATCAGTGGTTCCGATTGCGTTAAATCATATTGTTTTGTGACGTATCTTGCGCTCGGTGCGTATCTGGCGTTTGGCTATCGCTATGCGTCTGGGATATCGTTTATTTTCCTTTTTATCGTCGGTGCCGGAAACGCCATTCAAGATGTGCTTCTCATAACATCGCTGCAGGATTTGGCGAGAGACGGATCTGAATCGATAAGCCTGTTTTCAATTAGGGAGTCTTTGCAATCGGTTGCTGTTGTTATTTCAACACTCCTTGTTTCGCTGTTCACGAGCATCGCGATGTTCTCAATTCTCGTTACAGGACTTGGTGTATTTTCAATTATGATGGTAGTTGTGTTTCAATTGAATTATTTGCGAAAGATGTGACGTTGATATGCCTAAAACGCTTTTAGTATTTCCCCCAGGATGGAGTCCAGTGGGGCCGTATCTTGCCTAGCCTGTTTTGAAGTCATATCTTCAAGAGGTTGAACAATATAAAGTTGACATCGTTGACTTAAACGTGGAATTTTACGATGACCTCCTATCTTATAGACATGTCGAAGAGTGCTGTAAAAGGTATCGGGAATCAAAGGATTCGTTTAGTTCGAATGTTCAATTAACAATCGAGTTGATACAAAAGTCAGCACTTAATGTTGACGAGGCAAAAGATATTTTCAGATCGAAGAGATACTTTAATCTAAAAGAAAGACAATATGCTGAAAACATTTTTAGAAATGCACTCTATATCATAAATCACGTCTCATATGGAGTTAAATACACGTTCAACTCCATAGATCTGCCCTATGATTATTATTCGACACCAGAAATAATGAAATCGCTTGCGGATACCTTGCATAATCCGTTTATTTCCTTCTATGAAATTGCCTTTCTTAAGCGTATTCAGAGGGAAAAAATCGAGTTTATTGGGATTTCGGTGAGCGGCTGTTTCCAATTGATTTCTGCAGTTACGTTAGCGAAACTGATTAAAGAAGAATGTCCATCTGTTAAACACGTCTCATTGGGCGGCAATTACATTACTCGTTTAGCAGATGACTGCATGAAAGAATGGCATCCCTTTTTTGAATACATTGATTCGATAATGATGTATGACGGCGAAGAGCCGCTTGCACGTCTTCTTGAGGCTCTTGACTCTGGTGATGACAATCTCGACTGTGTTCCAAACCTTTGCCATGCTAAAGGTGGAAAGATATATAAAAACCATCGGATTGAGCAAACATTTATCAACGATACAGTTCCCGATTTCGATGGCTTCGCCCTTTCTAAATACTTCATGCCTGAGTTAATATTGCCGGTTTATTCCTCTAGGCAGTGTTTTAATCATTGCGCCTTCTGCACCATTCCCGGTGCTACCGGTGGTTGTTACCGAAAGATGCCTATATCGAGAGTATTTGAAATAATGTGTCGGTTAAATGAAAAATACGGCACGAGAGTTTTCTCTTTTGTGGATGAAACATTCGAAGGCAAAAGAATGGAGCAACTCGCGGATGAAATAAACGCATCGGGAAAAACGTTTTTCTGGCATGGAGAAACGAGGTTCTCTCCAACCCTAAGTACAGACGTTTTCAACAAGATATACCAAAGTGGATGTAGGCAGATTCAGTTTGGCCTCGAGTCATACAACCAAAGAGTTCTTGATCTAATGAAGAAGAACACGAGAGTTGATTGGATTGATCGCACGCAATATCCATGATTGTCTCAATGCGGGTATTCCTGTTCATCTATTCTTTATGATTGGCTTTCCGACCGAAACTAAAGAAGAGGCTCTGAACACCTTAGCTTATACAGAGAATGTTTTGAATTATTCAAAACAGGTATGTGGTGTTCCATATTCCACGAGAGGATTTACGAATTTTGGTCTCGTTATGGGGTCGGATGTTTGGAATCATCCCGATAAGTATGGTGTCTCTATAATGCCGAAGTCCCAATATGAGGATTTGCGCCTCGAAGTGGATTATGTTTCAGGCACTGGTTTAACTTTAAATGAAGCAAAATCCTTATCTGATGAGCATCATATTGATTTTTATATGCAAGAAGTCATAAACGGTAGCGACACAATTGACTTGCCCCAGCGGCTTCATATTTCAGAGGTGACCTGGATCCTAGATTCTATTCACGCTGTCAGGTATAAGGGACATTTGACCAAAGTAAAGCGACGGCTGACTAGTCTAAATCCAGCTGATCGAATCTGGCTGGATTCCAAGACCTCTGTCGTGCTCGTTGAGCCATTTGCCTACTTCTATAATTCTGAATACCATCATGTCTATGCTGTTTCCCAGTTGGTATACCTTAAGTTGGCCCGTTTATTGGAGGCCGATTGTAGCATTTCTCTTATCCTTGATCAGGGCGACCTCGAGCTGACAAGGGCGATAGAAGAACTGTTGCATTATGGATTGCTGAATACAAATATCGATGCCGATTATGTAATGCACGATAATGGTTTTCAATTGGTTAAAAGTTCGTTTGTGAAAGAAGTCGGACGCTCAAAAGAGGGGTTAAGAGTACTGCTGAGTTGTGCCACCCATAGAATGTGTGCGGTTAATGATTTTTCGTTCGCTTTGCTTTCGTTGTTTGAAAAGCCGATTACTAAGAACGAGGTGCGCGACATTTTGAAAAAAGAGGGACTATCGGCAAACGAGGAGCAACTAAACAAGTTGGTTGATAATTGCATGAAAGCAGATATACTACAATTGATTAGATAGAGGAGGTTTCTGCATGGACGTTATTAACAAAGATCTCTTGGAGCAACTGAAAGAGTTTCAGGAAGAGGGCGTCGTGGTAGAAGTGTTCGACTTTGAGGACTACATGGATAAATTCTGCCATTAGTTTCGAAATTTACTCGCCTCGCTTAAAGGAGAAGTCGATTATCGATTTCTCCTTTTTAATTAAAGATATTATTGAAATACATGCTCTTAGCACAGGTTGGCCTCTCAGTAAACTGGGAGGTTGCTTTGGCTAGTTAGAGATATGTGAACGTCCGTTAGACTGAATCTCAGGGTAGAAGGGGCCTCCAGTGTCCAGATCAACAAGGCAATGCTGCGTTTCGGCTAATAAGAACGATGGCTTTTTGCGTGTGGCGGCGGCGTCGCCGCAGATTCGCGTTGCCGATGTCGAGGACAATGTCGAGGTTGCATTGGCGGCTGTTCGCGAGGCTGCCGAGCGCGGCGTTCGCGCGCTGGTGCTGCCCGAGCTCAACTTGTGCGGCTATACCGCGGCCGACCTGTTCCATAATCGCACGCTGCTGCATGCCTGCGAGGCTGCTTTGGTGCATATCCTCGATGAAACCCGCGAGCTGCCGATTGTCTTTACCATCGGTCTTCCCGTTGCGGTTGCCGAGAATATCTACAACTGCGCCGCCGTGTGCTGCGCGGGCGAGCTTTTGGGCCTCACGGCCAAGAAGCATCTGCCCAACTATGGCGAGTTCTACGAGCGCCGCTGGTTTGCTCCGGCGCCCGCAGATCCTGTGTGGGTCGAGTTTGCCGGTCAGGGTCCGGTTCCGCTGGGTTCGGAGCTTGTCTACCGCTGCTGTGACGAGGGTGCCGAGGATATGGTGCTGGGCGTTGAGGTCTGCGAGGACCTGTGGGTGCCGGCGCCCCCTTCGACCGAGATGGCGCTTGCCGGTGCGACGGTGATTCTCAACCCGTCGGCTTCGGACGAAATCATCGGTAAGGCAGACTATCGCCGCAGCCTCATCTCTAACCAGAGCGCACGCCTGTACTGCGCCTATGCCTATGCGGACGCGAGCGAGGGCGAGTCCACGACCGACATGGTCTTTGCAGGCGAGAACCTTGTCTACGAAAACGGTTCGAAGCTCGCCGCGACCAAACTGCTTACCTGCGATATGGCCGTCGCCGATGTCGATCTTGACCGTCTGGTTGCCGAGCGCCGTCGCTCGACGACGTGGACGCGCGCGGACGATGCGCCGGAGGCCACGACCGTTGAATTTTCGTTTGAGGGCGTGCTGGCCGAAGAACCTGTCCTGCGCGATGCCTGCGATATCGACCGCGTTTTCCCGCGCGCGCCCTTTGTGCCGGCCGACCACGGCGACTTGGCCGAGCGCTGCGAGACGATCCTCGATCTGCAGACTGCGGGCCTCAAGACCCGCCTTGCCCACACGGGTACCAAGGCTGCGGTTATCGGCCTTTCGGGCGGCTTGGACTCCACGCTAGCGCTGCTTGTGACCGTGCGTGCCTTCGATGCACTGGGGCTGCCGCGCACTGGTATCACAGCCATGTCCATGCCCGGCTTCGGCACGACGCATCGCACCAAGTCGAATGCCGAGTCGCTCGCTCGCGACCTGGGTGTGAGCTTCCGCGAGGTTTCGATCCACGCGGCTGTGGAGCAGCACTTCAAGGACATTGAGCACGATCCGGCCGTCCAAGACGTGACCTACGAGAACAGCCAGGCGCGCGAGCGCACGCAGATTCTGATGGATCTGGCCAACCAGGCTGGCGGTTTTGTCATCGGTACGGGCGATCTGTCGGAGCTGGCGCTCGGCTGGGCTACCTATAACGGCGACCACATGAGCATGTACGCCGTCAACGCGAGCGTGCCCAAGACGCTTGTGCGCCATCTGGTACGCTATGCCGCCGATGTCTTTGGCGGGCGCATTGCCGAGGTCTTGCTCGATATCCTCGATACGCCGGTGTCCCCCGAGCTTCTGCCGCCCACGGGCGACGGCGAGATTGCGCAGAAGACCGAGGATTTGGTGGGCCCGTACGAGTTGCACGACTACTTCCTCTACTACCTGCTGCGTTTTGGCTTTGAGCCGGGCAAGATCTACCGCATGGCGCTCAAGAGCTTCGAGGGCGCCTACGACGCCAAGACCGTCCACACGTGGCTACGTACGTTCTACCGTCGCTTCTTTGCCCAGCAGTTTAAGCGCAGCTGCCTGCCCGATGGTCCCAAGGTGGGCTCGGTGACGCTCAGCCCGCGCGGCGATTGGCGTATGCCGAGTGACGCCAGCTCGCGTCTGTGGCTTGCGCAGATCGATGCGCTCAATCCGGTTGACTAAGGTTGGCTAAATTGAACCAATACGGGGGTTGCAAGCGTTACACTTTTGCAATCTGATGGCCCGTATCGCGCGGCGCTCTTGTCGGAGCGCCGCGTTTTTTGTATCGAAAGGTGGCACCATGCAGGCATCGCAGCGTCTCGACCGCTTTGGCGCGGAGGTCTTCGCCTCGCTCAACAACAAGCTTCTCGCGCTGGAGGCTCAGGGCGAGACCATTTACAACATGAGCGTGGGCACGCCCGACTTTAAGCCGTACGGCCACGTGGTGGAGGCGCTCACACAAGCCGCCCAGGATCCCGAGATGTGGAAGTACGCCCTGCGCGACCTGCCCGAACTCAAGCAAGCCGTGTGCGATTACTATGAGCGCCGCTTTGGCGTTTCGGGCATTACGCCGTCTATGGTGCAGTCGTGCAACGGCACGCAGGAGGGCGTGGGCCATTTGGGCCTGGCCCTGCTCGATCCGGGTGACACCATTCTGGTTCCCGATCCGTGCTACCCGGTCTTTGAGGCGGGTGCCAAGATCGCCGATGCCAAGCTCGAATACTATCCGCTGGTTGCCGAGCATAATTACCTGCCCTATGTGGCGGGTATCGATCCCGAGGTGGCCGATCGTGCCAAGTATATGATCGTGTCGCTGCCTGCGAACCCGGTGGGCTCGGTGGGCACACCCGAGGTCTACGAGGAGATTATCGCTTTCGCCCGCGAGCACGACCTGCTCATCGTTCACGACAACGCGTACTCCGACATCGTGTTTGACGGCGAGCCCGGCGGCAGCTTCTTGCAGTATCCCGGTGCGCTTGAGGTGGGCGTGGAGTTCTTCTCGCTTTCCAAGTCGTTTAACGTCACCGGTGCCCGCATCGGCTTTTTGGTCGGTCGCGAGGATGTTGTCTCGGCCTTTGCCAAGCTGCGCGGTCAGATCGACTTCGGTATGTTCTTCCCGATCCAGAAGGCCGCCATCGCCTGCCTGAACGGTCCGCGCGATGAGGTCGAGGCGCAGCGTCTGAAGTACCAGGAACGCCGCGATGCCCTGTGCGACGGTCTTGAGGGCCTGGGCTGGGAGCGTCCCAACGCGCATGGCTCTATGTTTGTGTGGGCCAAGCTTCCCGGTGGTCGCACCGATTCCATGGCGTTTTGCGAGGAGCTCATGGAGAAGGCCGGCGTTGTGGTGACGCCGGGCGCGAGCTTTGGCCCTTCGGGCGAGGGGCACGTGCGCATGGCGCTGGTCCTGCCGCCCGATCAGATCGCTTTGGCTGTCGAGGCCATTCGCGAGGCGGGCCTGTATTAGAAACCTATTTCGACTCGTCAATAGCTCGAAACCGATTTCGTGCAGTTATTTTACGAATTCTGCAAACAATTTCGGTAAACGGTCGATTTTTGGCTGCGAATAGGAGCATAATCAAAGTCCCGATTGGATGTATTGGGATTACGGCAAGCCGCTCGGGTCGTTCCCGGGCGGCTTGTTTGTGGAGAGAGATGGGAGTTTCTAATGGTTAACGAGAAGAAGGTCGCTATTGTCGGCTGCGGCTTCGTCGGTTCGTCTTCGGCGTTCGCTCTGATGCAGAGCGGTCTGTTCTCCGAGATGGTCCTCATCGACGTGGACAAGAACCGCGCCGAGGGTGAGGCTCTGGATATCGCGCACGGCATGACGTTTGCCGAGCCGATGAAGATCTACGCCGGCGATTATTCCGATGTCGCCGACGCCGCCATGATCGTCGTCACCGCTGGCGCTGCCCAGAAGCCCGGTGAGACCCGCCTGGACCTGGTCAACAAGAACGTTAACATCTTTAAGTCCATTATCCCCGAGATTAAGAAGTCCGGCTTCGACGGCATTCTGCTCATCGTCTCCAACCCGGTTGATGTTCTGACCTATGCTGCCATCAAGATGTCCGGCCTGCCCGAGGGCCATGTCATCGGCTCCGGCACCGTGCTCGACACTGGCCGTCTGCAGCAGATGCTTGGTGCCCACGTCGAGGTTGACCCGCGCGATGTCCAGGCCTATGTCATGGGCGAGCACGGCGACTCCGAGTTTGTCGCTTGGTCCAGCGCTCAGGTTGCTGGCGTTCCGCTGAACACCTTCTGCGAGCTTCACGGTCATCTGGAGCACGAGGCTGCCGAGAAGCGTATCGCCGAGGACGTCAAGAACTCCGCCTACACCATCATCGAGAAGAAGCACGCCACCTACTACGGCGTCGCCATGGCCGTCAAGCGCATCTGCACCGCTGTCATGCGCGATGAGCAGACCGTTCTGCCCGTTTCCTCGCTCATGGTGGGCGAGTATGGCCTGTCCGATCTGGCTATCTCCATGCCGACGGTCGTTGGCCGCGACGGCGTCGTCTGCCGCGTCCCCGTGCCGCTGAACGATGACGAGCAGCATGAGCTCACCGCCTCCGCCAAGGCCCTCAAGGACATCATCGACAGCGTCGACTTCTCCTGCTAAATCAAGCTCGCTAGAGCGAAAAGCTACAATGAAGGCGTCCGGGTCCACACGGCCCGGGCGCCTTTTTGGTGCAAACAAACCTGACCCCAATGCACCATTGTTGATGGGAGAGGCATGTCGGATTCGCCTAACTTTTTGAGTTATGCCCAGACGGCGTTCGATTCGTTTGAGGAGCGGCTGTTTTGCGCGGTGGACAGCCTGGTGTTTGCATGGCTGTCGTATTTGCGCTTGCCGGGGGATATGCCGGAGCTTGCCGGCTGGCAGGGACTGGACGTGCGTGAGCTACTGCGCGCCGAGTGCTACCGGGACATGATTGGCGACCTGTGGGATCCGGAGGAGAGCCGCGCCTTGTTGGAGGCTGTTGCGGCAAGTCCGCGCTACCGCGGCGTGCGCGTGTGCGGATACCGTGCCGTGAGCGACGTGGCAACGACGGAGCAGTTTGCGGCCATGACGTTCCGATTCCCGGCAGGATTTTCCTATCTTGCCTTCCGGGGGACCGACAGCACGATCGTGGGCTGGAAAGAGGACTTTAACATGGCTTTCCGGTGTCCTGTGCCGGCCCAGGAATCTGCGGCGCGCTATGTGGACGAGGCGGTGGCCGCGATTGATGGTCCGCTCTTGTGCGGAGGCCATTCCAAGGGCGGAAACTTGGCGGTGTATGGCGCGGCGATGTGCTCTGACGCTGCTGGCGACCGGATCGAACGGGCCTTCTCCCACGATGGCCCCGGCTTTGTCGAGGAGTTCCTGAGCGGTGACGCCTTCGCAGGTCTTTCCGGCCGCATCGACAAGACCCTGCCCCAGTCTTCGATTTTCGGCATGATGTTCGAGACGCAGGAAGATTACGCCATTGTCGAGAGCACCGAATTCAGTCTGCTGCAGCACAATCCCTTTAGCTGGGTCGTTGACGGCTACGACTTTGTGTATTGCGAGCGCCTGTCTGCCGGCGCGCGATACGTCGATAGCTCTATTCGTGAGATGTTGCTCGCGGTGGAGCCTGCCGAACGCGAGCGCTTCGTAGATGCGCTGTTCTCCGTGTTTGAGGCCACGGGCGCCAAACGGTTTGCGGATATCGCAGGGAATCTGCGCGAGAGCCTGCCAGTGATGCTTCAGGCTGCTCAGGGCTTCGACAAGGATACGCGCCGCTTTATCTCGCAGACCATCGCGGCGATCCTTAAGTGCGCACTGCTGCCCAAGCGCCCCGAGCTCAACGTCCCCGCCGCTGGCAAGAGCTTGGCCGAGCAGCTCGAAGCATGGCAGTCGGAGCTCCTGCACTAGCCATTGGTGCATCGGGGCGGGCTCGACCGCTATACTGATTCGTGCTCAATTCGATCTAGAACGGAATGCCGTATATGAAAATCAATCACGCAATCCTGCATATCCTGGACTTGGACTCGGCCGTCAACGTCATGAGCCAGCGCGAGCTCGATATCGAGAGCCGCACCGTGCGCAACTTCGTGACCACGCATCTGCGTCGCGCCCGCACGTCTGCCGATAACAAGCGCGCCACGTTTGCCGAGAACTCCGCATTCGGCGGTGAGCTCAAGGGCTATTTCTTTGGCGAGCGCGAATTCGTGGACCTGTCGCAGCAGATTGCGGAGTTCATCTCCTCGGAGCTTGCCAAGGCCGAAAAGGCCGAGTCTACCGACGTGCTTGTGGCGGACTTTGACGACGATGAGGACGCCCGCTGGTTTGCTGTCATGTTACTTGGGTCCAAGCAGGCCTTTATGCACGAGGTGGGCCGCGAGGAGGGCGAGGTGCGCAACGACATCGCGCGCCACTATGCTATTCTGCCGAATCCTTCCCAAAAGGTGCCGAGCTACGCCATCGTGCGCGCGAGCACCATGGAGATCGGCTACGTGGACAAAAAGCGCAAGATCGCCGGCGAGGACCGCATGCTTATTCCTGACGGCCTGCTGCAGTGCGATACGGGCGTGTCGGGCAAGGAGATTATCGACACCGTGACGCGCGTGGTCGAGGAGGTTGCCGAGGAGCACGGCGCCAATACGGCCGTGGCGCTCGCCAAGGTCAAAGCCGCTGTTGCCGAGAAGGTCGAAGACGACGAGGAACTGCCGCCTTGGGATATCGTCGACGAGGTCTTTGAGGACGAGCCGGTCATCAAAGAGAGCGTTCGTGCGGCATTGACCGAGGAAAAGGTGCCCGAGCGCGTGCCCGTGGAGCGTAAACAGGTCGAGCGTGCGGCCGTGCGCAATCATAAGATTCGAACCGATACGGGTATCGAGATCAGCTTCCCGGCCGAGATGGGCTCGAATTCCGAGTACATCGAGTTTGTCAATGAGCCTAACGGCCTCATCTCCATCGAGCTCAAAAACATCGGGTCAATTGAGAATCGATAAACTGCGTTTGGGCGTTGCAGAAAATAAAGAAAGGCCGAA
>DBFNYT010000199.1:0-29846 GCA_048425625.1 Collinsella sp.
CAGCTCATCGCACGCCGCCTCGAGTTCCTCGGCGCGCGCCCGGTCTTTCATAGATGTGGTGTTGGCAAAGAGCGTCAGGCTCGCGCCCTGCATGGCAGCGCGGCAGAATACGGCACCGCACGCCACGTCGGACAGCAACTGGCGCGAGCCTTTGTCTGCCATGTCCTCGAGCAGCGCCAGCGCGCGCCCGCAGGCATCCATGATCCGATACGGCGGCATGGCCGCCACGTGCAACGCGTCCTGAATCGCAGCCGGTCGAGCCGGGTCCTCGCGCGGAATACCGTATGCCGCAGACACCTGGCCGTACGCACGCACATCCTCGGCAACCAGGCCCACTAGTTCCTGCGCCAACTCGTCTGCCTGGGCAAACGCACGCGTCAGGTCATCCGCACGATCAGCAAGCGCGGGATTGGTCGCACCGTAGCGGGCAACCATTCCGCACAGCGAGGCGCCCAGCGCGCCCACAAAAGCGCTCGCGCTGCCACCACCGGGAACTGGCTCGCGCGCGGCCAGCGCCTCGGCAAAACCGCGACAGGTTTTATCCATCATCTCTTGGCTCATACGCACACGCACCTTCAAGTCATATATATCGGTCGGGCGGCCGACGTCGGCCGACCGCATCGATCACGTAATGGTGCTAAGTCTAGCCCATAAGTACGCGAGCGTCAGCGCACCTGGCCATCGCGGATTTCTATGGCACACGATAGGCCATGTCAACGCAAACATGGGACACATGGCCCACCTTTCGAGACTCCCGAGCAGCACAAGCTGGGGCATATCTATAAGTAAGGAACCCGTTGGGGAACGGCCGCGCAACGGCCACAAGCGATGAACGGAGGCATAAGTCGCACAGTACACAGAGACATCCGCCGCCAGCGCAATCAGTACCCCAACAGCATGCGGCGCCGTGATGTCATCAGCAGACAAGGAGGACGCCACCATGATGAAAAAGACCCTATCAATCCTTTCCCTTTGCATCGCCCTCTTTGCCGCGCTCGCCCTTGTGGGCTGCGGCGGGAGCGCATCGGGCGGCGGCAGCGCCCCCAAGAGCGAGAGCAAGGAAAAGGCCCCCGTCGCCAAGAAGACCGACTACATCTGGTTTAAGGTCGAGATGCCCGAGGGCGTCGGCGTAAGCGACTCTGCCGGCAAGAATGCCGACAGGGTCCAGCTCACCTTCCCCGAAGACGAGAACGCCTCGGCCGATCGCTTTATCCCCGTTTGGAAAAAAGCGCTGACGGCCGAGGAATCCCACGCCGACCAGGCGGAAAAGAAGGGGGATACGTTCCAGTGGAAAGATGGCGGGTCCGTCGAGTATAACGGCAGGACGTGGCTCGTCGGAACATACGAGGACAACAGCGGCATCTCAACCATGCTTTTTACCGATGTTGAGCCGGGAAGCGTCTACGTCCTCATCTCGAACTTCGACCAGCACAAGAAAGAAGCCGAGGCACTCCTCAACTCCATCGAGTTCCCCGATGACATGGAAGAGGCAGTTTCCGAGGCACGCGAAGTCGAGATTTCGAGCATCGAGATCAAGTAACGGGACACCCGCACGCGCCTACGCGCACCCGCGCACATGCGCCCCATTAAAACAACGGGCGCCCAACCCGGGGAGGGCCGACAGCACCAGCCCTCCCCTCTTTTGCGCCCGAACATATTGCCACTTAACGGCGCAAATCCGGCCCTCAGAATGGGACACATGGCCCACCCTAGCGAGCCGTCCACGCGTACAGTAAAGACAGGTAATCCATGGGCGGTTACAGATCGAGGAGGACACGACCATGAAAAAGAAGGCCTTTGCGATTCTCACCCTCTGCATCAGTCTCTTTGCCGCGGTTGCCCTGGTGGGTTGCGGCGGCAGCGGCGGCGCTACCGGCAGTGGCGGTGGCGGCGGCGCAGAAAAGCCAGCCGTGGATATGAGGACCGACTTCATTTGGTTTAAGGTCGAGGTCCCCGAGGGCGTCGAGATCACCGACGTCGCAGGCGACACCGCCGACAGGGCCCAGTTTAAGTTCACCGAGAGCGAGCACGCCAGCGACCGCTTCATCCCCGTCTTCGACTCTGACAAGAACGCCGACGAGCTGTTCGACTACGAGGCAAAGTGGAAGGCCAACTCCGGATGGACCGAGAGCGATCCCGTTAAGTACAACGGCAAGACCTGGCGCAGTGCCTACTTTACGCACTCGGGCGGCGTGACGACCGAGTACTTCACCGACGTTGACGGTGGCAGTGTGTATGTGCGCATCGACAACGTCGAGGAGCACAAGGACGCCGTCGAGACCATGATGAAGTCCCTGGAATTTGCCGATGACATCGCCGAGGCCAAGACCGAGGCCATGGACGTCAAGCTCGACGATATCGAGATCAAGCGTTAAGCGACTGGCGAGCGCAGCGGGAAACACGGGCGCAGTGCAAACAAGCGACGGTTCCCCAGCGCTTCGTACCCAGGGAGGGCCGGTAAACCGACCCTCCCTTTCTTATGCCGGTAGCCAACGAACGCGAGGATGCCGGACGCCGGAACCGCTCCAAATGTAGCAACAGTACGAAAACGACAAACACCCCAACACGTCCGCCCGCCGATTTATTGCGCCGCGCAGACAATTAAACCAGCATCTTTAAACATCTGAGCAGTATAGTGACCAAAACTATCGCATAACCGCACTCTACGTAATGGAGAAGTTATGACCGAACACCACGCCATCAGCCGCCGAGCATTTACGTTGGGCCTTGGACTCGCGGCGTTGTCGCCACTTGCAAGCCTGCCCGAAACCGCGGCATTGGGCATTGGCCCACGAGCGGCATTTGCAGACGACGCTGCCACAGCGTCGGTCAGCCTCAACAATTTCGTCATTCGCCTTCGCCCCGCGGGCTATTTTCGTACCGCAAGCGTTAACGAAGACGGCAACGTCATCGGCAACGTCTGCCATCTGTTTAATGACGGCACGTCCAGCAAGCTCATCCTTGAGAACGTAACGACCAAGAATGACGATACAAACTGGTATGCTATCCGCACCTTGCTCAATTTCGAAGAGCATAAAAAGACGGGCTACAGCATTTGGTCGGTCGATGGCGACTCGGACAAAGACGGAAAGGTCATCCACGTATGGAGTGGCGAGCATGACGGCAAGCCCAGTCGCTCTTTTGCGTTCGAGCGGCAATCAAACGGAACCTATATCATCCGAGACCGCACGGTCGAGAAAGAAACCGAGAAAAAAGACATTAAGTACCTGGCAATAGAATCGAACGGCGAAGACCAGGACAACAATAAGATCTGCCATAAGAGTAAGAGCATTCCGTGGGAGCTCGAACTTATCGGTTACGATATGAAAAAGAACGATGCCACGGTTAGCAGCCTCGACTGGATCACGTACAGCAGCTACGTCGATGGGCCATGTTGGATGAAATACGTCGAGGACAACAAGTTCCTCGACGAGCTGAGCATCCCGGGTACGCACGATTCGGGCACCTGCAGCGTGGACAACGACACTGAGCCCCAATCCTCGCAAGTAAAATGCCAGCAGGATTACATTCCCACGCAGCTGCTCGAAGGCATTCGCTATTTTGATATCCGTCTCGGAAAGGGCGACAACCCTGGCATCGACCATGGGATGTACTACCTGCTCAAAAAAGACGCGTACTTTTTGCATCTTTCCGATGCCATAGGCTACTTCAAAACGTTTTTGAACGAAAACCCGACAGAAGCGCTCATCATGCTTGTATCACGAGGCAACGACGAGGCTACCGACGAAAGTGTTACGACGGCTTTCGCCAAGGTTTTGGACGACAACCCCAAACTGTTCTATACGTCGAGCCGCGTTCCCACACTGGGCGAGGTGCGCGGAAAGATCGTCCTGCTACGTCGATTTGGACTCGACGGCGACAGCGTAAGCGGCCACACGTGGGGACTCGACCTCACCGAATGGGATAACAAAATCGCAGTGCACACCGACAGCAGTTCCATGTGTCTCGTCCAAGACGCGCGGGGCTTTGAAGCCGCGGGGGAAACAGGCGACAAAGAGCCCTATTGCACCAAGGTATACGCCCAGGACAAGTACAAACTCACGGGAACCGACAAGCTCAGCTGGGTCGATAATGCGCTGAAGGAAACGACCGGGCGCACGCGCAACGAGGTAGATGTCGAGGACGATAACGGGGCCAAGGAGAAAGTCCTGGAGCGTTGCTGGTCTATCAACTACACCAGCTGCACGGGCTTGTCGCACGGAGGCAATCCTTTTACCTCGGCACGAGTAGTCAACGAGCATCTGTATAAGAGCCCGTACATCAATCCCAGCGGCATCGAGGATACAAAGTCAGATTACCTCAAGCACATTGGCATCATCGCATCCGACTTTGTTGATGCGGCGCTGGCCCGGAGCATCTACCAGCGCAATTACGATACGGAGCACAAGCAGACGGCTTCGTACTATCTCCCGTACTATCTCCCGACCCGCATGCGCATGACGTACGGCGACTCGCTGAGCGATGCCTCATTCCAGGATGGCAAGACCGTTGGCGAGGGTCATTTCCGCCTCGTCGACAGCAGCAACGTACTCAACGTGGCAGCTTCGGGCCATGCGTTTGCCATCGAATATGTGGATGTCGACGCCTTGGGCAACGAGACCGTTACGGAGCTGCGGGGCTCCGTGCCCATCGATATCGATCCACGCGCGCTGACGCCCCATTTTGAGGGACTCGAAGGCCTTAAGGCCGGCGAAGACGTGCGCGCCAAGATTGCGGCATCACTCGAGGGCAAGCTCGAAACCGATGCCTGCACGGCCCAGCTCGAGTTTGTGCACGACGCGAACGGCGCTCCGGGAACGGCGATGGCCGAGGGCGAGGCATTTACCGCGGGAACGTACTGGGTGCGCGTGAACGGTCTCTTGGGCGACGCGGCGCAGAGCTACACGCTCGCCAGCGATGGAGCCGCAAGCTTTACCGTAGCGGCCTCGGGCAGTGCAGGCGGCACCGGTAGCGGCACGGGTTCCAACGCAGACGGCGCCGACAAGAACGGCGGCGGCAACAAGAGCAAGGGCTCGACCGGAAAACTCGCCGACACGGGCGACGGCTCTGGCGTTGCCGCCGGGCTCGCTGCCGCCGCCGTGGCGACAACGGTCGCCGGCGCGGCGATGCTTGCCAATGACCGCGAAAACGTTGGGGACGACAGCGAATAGGCAAGCCCGCCTTTTAGACACATCGACTCAATTGGGGGGGCGCAGAATACCGTTCTGCGCCCCGATTTTTACCTTAGCCCGAACACCGTTATCGGCTACATCACCATGTTCAGCGCATTCACGAACTCCTGAGCTTGGGAGCGGCTGCTCAGACTAAAGACACAGGCAGTCAACAGCCTGTTACGTAGGAAAACGTCGCGGCCCTTGATCCTGCTGACCCCCGTAATGTCCTTAAGATAAACAATCTCGGTGTGCTTGCCACCAAAAGTGCCCTTCTTGAGCACCTCGATGCGGTTAGGGTAGATCTTGACGTCTTTAAACCTACCCGAACCTTTGTCCTGGAACAGCAGCGTGTTGTTGTCCATACGCGTCACTCCCGCGGGGTTCGCTAAAACTGCCTCTATGGTCACATTTTAACCACCGCAAGGCTCCCATGCGAAGGTGCCAGACAACATAGCAATTCGTGTCCGCGCGAGGCTTTAAACTAAATGCGTTAAAGATGCATTCCACAAGAGGAAAGTGGGGCGACAGTGATGGGTGAACTAGTAAACCGTGGAGAATCGGCAATCGTGCCCGAAGGTTTTTACAAGCAGGTCTCCTCGATTCTCAACGCCGCTCGCGACAAGGCCTATACCGCCGTTAACTTTGCGATGGTTGAGGCATATTGGGAGATCGGCAAGAGTATTGTTGATGAACAGGGCGGAGAGGAGCGCGCCAAGTATGGCGATGCACTGATCGACGAACTTGCCGTTAGATTGACTAAGGATTTTGGCAGAGGCTTCAACGCCAGAAGCTTAAGATACATGCGTCAGTTTTATCTTGCGTTCCCAATCCGGAACGCGCTGCGTTCCGAATTGAATTGGACACATTACCGCAGGTTATCGCGTATAACCGACCCTGATGCTCGAACATGGTACATGAACGAATGCGCCGATTCTCGTTGGAGCACGCGTCAGCTCGAACGCCAGATCAACACCATGTTCCGCGAGCGCCTACTTGCCAGCAAGGACAAGGAGGCCGTCACCCAGGAAATCCAAAAGAGCGCCCCGGCTCGTCGCCCCGAGGATATCATCCGCGACCCATATGTACTGGAGTTTTTAGGTTTCTCGGACGATACTGCGTTTCGCGAGAGCGATCTAGAGCAGGCGCTCATCACGCATCTTCAGAAGTTCCTGCTGGAGCTTGGCCGTGGTTTCGCTTTCGAGGCGCGCCAAAAGCGCATCACCTTTGATGGGCGCCATTTCTATATTGACCTTGTTTTTTACAACTATCTGATGCGCTGCTTCGTGCTCATCGACCTTAAGACGGACGACCTTACGCATCAGGACCTGGGCCAGATGCAAATGTATGTGAACTACTACACGCGCGAGCTCATGAACGAAGGCGACAATCCGCCCATAGGCATCGTGCTCTGCGCGGACAAAAGCGATTCGATTGTCGAGTACACGCTGCCCGAAGACAACGACCAAGTGTTTGCCGCCAAATACCTGCCGTATCTTCCAAGCAAGGAAGAGCTGGCGCGCGAACTAAGCGCCGAGTACCGCGCCATCAACGAAGCGACCAATGGCGAAACGCAAGGGTAGCAGCACGTTGCGACCGAAGCCACCGCAGCCGTCGCAGGCGCACTCGCGGTTGCGACGCACGCTACGAAACAATACCGTTCATGGACGCCGGCAACGACATTCTAGCCGTGGCTGGCGAGCGTGACCTGACAGGCAAAGACGCGGCCTTCGTCTGATGTGGGTCCATTGGCTGCCACAGAAAAGGGCCGGTTGCAGCCGGCCCTTTAGACGATAATACCTGCGTTGCCCGCGCTTCCGAAGTGTGACTAGCTGAGGAGCGAGTTCCGCGGCACAACCTGATTTTACCCAGTGAGGAGGCTCTTTTGCAGCCGCTCCACTGTTTATTTACATCTGGCACCCTCAAACAATCAGACGGCAGCCCGCACTCCTGAGAGCTGCCCCGCACCCCCGGCCATCACCTTACGGCAACAACCGGTGCTACTCCCCTACTTCCCAAATAGCGCACCCAGCAGACCGCGGCGTTTGGGCTTCTCCTCTCGGTAGGAACCCTCGACGGCGGCTGCAACCTGGCGCGGTTGCTCGCCGCCTCCACGGCGCACGATCTGGTACAGGAAGGGCGATTTAACGTATTTGACCTCGACGGGCGTGGCGTGCACGGTGCCCTCACCGGACAGATGCAGGCTCGGGCTGAGCGGCGCCACGATATGCGTTTCGCGCTTGTCGCTAAACACCACCGCGGCCGCGCGGCCCGTCTGGCCGTTTACGGCAATGCGCACCTGCTCGCCATCGCGGCCGTCTGTCGCCGGACGATCGACAAAGTAGACCGGCACCATCACCAGGCCGTCCTTATGTTTGCGGGCCTTGCGCGCCCACATGCGAATGCTCTTTTTATTGAGCCCCAGTACAGCCTCGGCGTCGTTGCCCGCAACGTCGAGCGCCAACTTATCAATGACCACCTGGTCCTTGGTAGACGCATCGACTGAGACAACGCGAAAGTCACCTTCCTGCATGGCGGGATCGAACGGACCGACCTTGGCAAAGTCCCACGGCTCCAAAATGCCCATGAGGCGAACGTCCAGGTAGTTTGCCCTGGGGTATGCCCAGTCGAGCACCTCGTAGTACACCAAGGCCTCCTTGCTCAGGCCCTTGCCCGGGAAGCTCGCCATCATGCGCAAGTCCGCCAGCGCCATGGGGAAATAGAAGAGCATCATGTCGTTTTGGATCGCGTCTTCCACGTCGTGCCCGGCAAAGGCATCCGGATACTGGCGCACCAGCTGCAGCGCGTTGGCACGTGCCTGCTGCGGCGAGATTTCGCAGGGAATACCCTGCTCCGGCACATACTCTGCACCCACGCCCATGGTCAGACGCTTGCTGAAGGTACCGGGCTTGAGCAGGTCGGCAATGCCGATCTTGTTGCCGCAGGACGGGCACTCAAACACACGCTGCGTTGACTCGCCCTCAAAGGACGCTCCGCAGAAGGGACAAGGAATGCTCACGTGCGTCGCTTCTTGGAACTCCTGCGCCGTGCCGCGGTCCTCCCACAGCAGATGTTCCAGGACCGACTGATTGCGCCAGTGCGAATTGAAGAAATACCAGTCCGGGTCCTCCGGGCGCTCGAGTTGCGACACATGCGTGAGCTTGAGCAGTCCATCCACTACCGTCAACGGCGTATGGCGAATGCCCAAAGCGCTCTTGGGCTCTCCGGCGTCCGCCTGCCACGGAATGACCGCACCGCAATAAGCGCACTCAAAGCTGCGCTTAGCTTGGTGCGAGTACATAGGGCCGCCGCAGTTTTGACATTTAATGGCAAACATCTCGTCCATGGAAACGTCCTCCTTTGCACAGGGACTGTCGACATTAAGTATGTCGAGCAAACAGACGCATGCCCATACCCATGTGGCCCAAAATTGGACGCTAGGACAAACGTTTAGGGGCGGCAGCGAAAATCCGCCGGCAGCCCGCCCCACGTCACTCGTTAGCGCAGGTAGACCATTACTGCATTTTCTGAACATTGGCACGCAATGCGACCGCTCGAGCTACACTATCCCCTTAACCATGATTGTGAGGAAGACCGTTATGCTATTTGTAAATCAGCTGGTACATACGCTTGTTCCCGGCAGCGAAAGCGAGCCGGTCGATACCTCCTGCCGCACCAATGCTGGTTTTGCCGCAAGCCTCATCTGCATCGGCCTCAACATCACCCTGTGCCTGGCCAAGGGCATCGCGGGCTTGCTCGCCGGTTCCGTGTCGCTTGTCGCCGACGCCTTCAACAACCTCTCCGATGCCTCGAGCAACATCGTGAGCCTGCTCGGGTTCCGGCTTGCCAGTCGCCCGGCCGATGAAGGTCACCCTTATGGCCATGGTCGCTACGAATACCTCGCCGGCCTGTTTGTCGCCGTCCTCGTTTGCGCCGTCGGCATCAACCTGGTGCTCGAATCCATCACCAAAATCATCAAGCCCTCTCCCACCGCCTACACGTTCATTTCCGTTGCGGCGCTGGTCGCGTCCATGCTCGTCAAGTTCTGGATGGCCGCGTTCAACCGCGCGCTGGGCGACCGTATTGATTCCGAGACGCTCATCGCCACGGCGCAGGATTCCAAAAACGATGTCATCACCTCGGGCTCGGTCTTGGCGGCGGCGCTCATCTCACAGACAACCGGCTTCGACCTCGACGGCTGGGCCGGCCTGGGCGTGGGCATTTTTATCTGCGTCAGTGGCATGGGCCTGGTGCGCGATGCCATCAGCCCGCTGCTGGGACAGGCGCCCGACCCCAAGCTGGTGCAGGAGATTCGCGACAAAATCATGTCCTATCCGCAAGTGCTAGGCACCCACGACCTCATGGTGCACGACTACGGCCCCGGTCGCCAGTTTGCCAGCGCACACGTGGAGATGCCCGGCGAGAGCGATGCGTTTGAGCACCACGAGATTCTGGACACCATCGAGCACGATATCAAGCATCAAATGGGCATCGATATTACGCTGCACTGCGACCCCATCGCGACAACCGGCGACGACCTGCGCGGCTGGGTCAAGCGCGGCATCATGCAGATCGACCCCGCACTTTCCATCCACGACCTGCACGAGCACGACGGCTTCGTCTCGTTTGACCTGGTGCGCCCCGACGGTTTTGACATATCCGACGAGGAGCTGCTGGAACTCGTCACGCGCATCGTGCACGAGCGCCGGCCCGACGCCTCGTGCGTCGTCACGTTTGACTCGGGTTTTAGCTCGCCCGAGCGCCCGGCCGAGCAACTGTAATCGACGGCAAAACGGGACGCAGGACCGCCGACCAGCGCGCACATGCGCCCGGTCACGCGACACTGCGTCCCGTTTTTGTTTGCACCGCTAAGGCTCTAGCAGCTCAGCCGCTAGTTCCCCTGTGCGCCCGAAATGCCGTTTTGCAGCGCGTTCCAGGCATCCGTCGCCATGTCGCCCAGGTTCTGCGCGGTGTCGCCGAGGTTTTGGGCCGTATCGCCCAGCTCTTGGGCCTTGTCTCCCAGCTCCTGGGCCTTGTTGCTCAGGTCTTCCAGCGTATTAGAGCTCGAACTGTCCGTACCGCTCTGATCGCCGGACACATTGCCCGACGAACTGTCCTTGCGCGTAAGCTGAACCTCCAGGTTACCGTTGTCGTTATAGTAGGCAGACGTTACGACCCAATTGGCATCGACAACGGGCGTCGAGCCATCCTCGGTCAGAATCACGGCGTTCGAAAGGTCGGCCCCGCGCGACTTGAGGAGCTTCTTGGCGTTAGACCAGTACTGTCCCGGGATATCACTCAGGTCCACAGCGCCGGACTGGGTAGCCTCGGTCTGCTCTGCCGTCGTATCGGTTGAAGCGCCTCGTTTATTGAGCATGCCCGACACGATGGCAAACACAACCGATAAGGCAAAGAAGATCGCCAGTACGATGAGAATCTTCTTAATAACGCTCGACGAACGCGAGGGCTTCTCCCCCTCGTCCTCGCCATACTGCGGAATCGATTTGGGATACTCGCGATAGGGCTGGCGCGCACGCGAATCGCGCGAGTCATAACGAGGCTGGGCCTGTGCCGTACGCGGCATATACGTCGTCTGCTGAGGCTGCGGAATGGAATTTTGCGACAAATCGCTGTAAGGGTCCGGCGCGGAACTGGCATAGGGGTCCTGCGGCGCGTAATCAAACGGGTCTGGTGCCACGTTGCCGTAGGGGCTTTGCGAAGGGACAGCGTAAGGGTCCGGCGCCGCGTTGCCATAACCCATAACTCGCGTGGGCTCGGCCGTGGCCTGGGTCGCGTCGGGCGCGACGTAGCCGGGATTTGCCACAACGCGGGTCGCATCGGCGCTATTACCCGCCTGCGCGGAGCCGTAGCCACCCATTACGGTCGTCTTATCCTGGTCCATGCAACGTTTCCTTTCCGTCGCCTGCAAGCATCGAGTTATCCATGCATTCTACCCGCGCAAAAGCCTATGATGGGCAGTGCCCGCCGGTATCTACAAGACATGCGCGGTCCTCGGGATAAAAAGCCCCGCCGGGCCTTGGTGGCGCGGCGGGGCGGGCAAGCGGCTATGAATAGCGGGCTTAGAACAGGCCGGTGATGTTGCCGTCGTTGTCGACGTCGATGTTCTCGGCCGCGGGAACCTTGGGCAGGCCCGGCATGGTCAGAACGCTGCCGGTCAGCGCGACCACGAAGTGAGCGCCGGCGGAAACCTTGAGCTCGCGCACGGTGATGCGGAAGCCCTCGGGGGCACCGAGGGCCTTAGCGTTGTCGCTAAAGCTGTACTGCGTCTTGGCCACGCACACCGGCAGGTTGCCAAAGCCGTTCTCGCGCAGCTCAGCGAGCTGGCGCTTGGCAGCCGGCGTAAAGTCAACGCCGTCGGCACGGTAAACCTTGGTGGCAACGGCCTCGAGGGCGTCGGCCACATCGGCACCGTCCTCGTAAGCAAACTTGAGCTCGCTCGGCTGCTCGATCAGGCGCATGACCTCATCGGCCAGGTCGAGCGCGCCCTCGCCGCCCTTGGCCCAGACCTCGGACAGCTTAACGTTGACGCCAAGCTTCTGGCACTCGGACTCGATGAGCTCCAGCTCGGCCTCGGTGTCCGTCGGGAAGCGGTTGATGGCGACCACACAGGGCAGGCCGTACACGTTCTGAATGTTGTCGACATGGCGCAGCAGGTTGGGCATGCCGGCCTTAAGGGCCTCAAGGTTCTCCTCGTTGAGGTCGGCCTTGGCGACACCGCCGTTGTACTTAAGCGCGCGGGCAGTCGCAACGACCACGACAGCGCTGGGACGAACGCCCGTCATGCGGCACTTGATATCGAGGAACTTCTCAGCACCCAGGTCGGCACCAAAGCCGGCCTCGGTAATGGCAACATCGCCAAAGCGCATCGCCATGCGGGTGGCCATGATGGAGTTGCAGCCGTGGGCGATATTGGCGAAGGGACCGCCGTGGACAAACGCAGGCGTGCCCTCGAGCGTCTGCACCAGGTTGGGTTTGAGCGCGTCCTTGAGCAGAGCAGCCATGGCGCCCTGAGCCTTAAGGTCGCGAGCGCGGACGGGCTCGCCGGCAAAGCTGTAGCCGACGACGATCTCGCCCAGGCGCTCCTTGAGGTCGTTAATGCTCGTGGACAGGCACAAGATTGCCATAATCTCGGAGGCGACGGTAATGTCGAAGCCGTCCTCGCGCGGCACGCCCTGGGCCTTGCCGCCAATGCCGTCGATGACGTGACGGAGCTGACGGTCGTTCATGTCGACGACGCGCTTCCAGGTGATGCGCTTAACGTCGATACCGAGCTGGTTGCCCTGCTGAATATGGTTGTCGAGCATAGCGGCCAGCAGGTTGTTGGCGGCACCGATGGCATGGAAGTCACCGGTAAAGTGCAGGTTGATGTCCTCCATGGGGATAACCTGGGCCCAACCGCCACCGGCGGCACCGCCCTTCACGCCAAAGACGGGACCGAGCGAAGGCTCGCGCAGAGCCACGGCGCTCTTGACGCCGCGACGGCGCAGACCGTCGGCAAGACCGATGGTCGTGGTGGTCTTACCCTCGCCGGCGGGCGTGGGGTTGATAGCGGTCACGAGGACGAGCTTAGCCTGATGATCAGTTGGCTCATTGAGCAGGGAGTAGTCGACCTTAGCCTTGTCGAAGCCGTACGGAATCAGATGCTTAACGTCAACGCCGGCGTTCTTAGCCACCTCGGTAATAGGCAGCGGCGTGACGGAACGTGCGATTTCGATGTCAGTAGGCATGGGCGGTCCTTTCGTTACCGGATGAGAAAAAGACCAATCCAGCATAGCACGGGCGCGCAATAGAAAAACACCCGTAACCGATGAATGGCGATATGTTTATCCAATGCCCAGCGATAGCCTAACAGCCTGCCAAAACAAAACCATCCCTAAACGGTTGGCTCGATCCCCAAATGCTCAAACGTGCGAAGGGTTGCTTGGCGGCCCTGGGGCGTACGGATCATCAGACCGCACTGCAGCAGATAGGGCTCATAGACATCCTCAAGCGTGCCCGGGTCCTCGCCTACCGCGCTGGCAAGCGTGGTCAGGCCCACGGCGCGACCGGAGAACGTCTTGGCAAGCGTCTCCAAAATACGGATGTCCATCCAGTCCAGGCCAAGCTCATCGATCTCGAAGAACTCGAGCGCTTGACGGCAAATGTCGAGTTCGATGGGACCGTTACCGCGCACCTGCGCATAGTCGCGCACGCGCTTGAGCAGACGGTTTGCAAGACGCGGCGTGCCGCGCGAGCGCGAGCCTATCTCGAGCGCGCTGGGATGGTCAATCGTCGCGCCCAGGATGGTCGCTGAGCGCGTCACGATCTGGGCGAGCTCCTCGACGGTGTAGTAATCCAGGCGATACGAGATGCCAAAGCGGTCGCGCAGCGGACCGGTCAGCATGCCCGAGCGGGTCGTCGCCGCCACCAGTGTGAACTTGGGGATGTCAAGGCGAATCGAGCGAGCCGCCGGACCCTTGCCGATTACGATATCGAGCGCAAAGTCCTCCATCGCGGGATACAGGACCTCCTCGACCGAACGGTTGAGGCGGTGGATCTCGTCGATAAACAGCACGTCGCCCGGCTGCAAATTGGTAAGGATAGCCGCCAGGTCGCCGGTACGCGCGATGGCAGGGCCACTCGTCGTCTTGATCTGAGCGCCCAGCTCGTTGGCGATAACCGTAGCCAGCGTGGTCTTGCCCAAGCCCGGAGGGCCTGAGAAGATCACGTGGTCGAGCGTCTCGCCACGGCTCTGCGCTGCCTCGATCAACACGCGCAGGCTCTGCTTGATGTGCTCCTGGCCGCAGTAGTCGTCCAAGCGCTGAGGGCGCAAGGTGCGGTCGACATCGAGGTCCTCGGGCGTCAGCTCCGAGCCCACCACGCGCTCACCGTGCGCCATGGATGCCGCCGGCGAGTTGCCGGGCGTCGCCCACAGGTCCTGAGAGTCATCGGCTTCCCACATCACGCATCCATTCCGAGTCGCTTAAGCGCCGCGCCGAGCAGATCCTCGACACGCATATCCTGCCCATCATACCCGCTCAGGGCAACATCGGTCTCCTGCGGGCTAAAGCCCATGGAAAGGAGTGCCGCGCGGGCATCGTCGATCGCCGAGGGAGCGGCAGCGGGAACCGGCATCGCAACCTGGCCGGGAATTACATCGACCGGCACAAAGCCCTTGTCCTTGGCAAAGGTGCTCTTGAGCTCCAGGATGAGACGCTGCGCGGTCTTTTTGCCCACGCCAGGCACCTTGGCCATGCCTTTGTCGTCCTCGGCCATTACCAGAGAATACAGCTGTCCCACGGTATAGGTGGAGAGCACGGCGAGCGCCAGGCGCGGGCCGACGCCCGAAACGGACACGAGCCGGTCGAACATCATGCGCTCATCCTTTGAGGAAAAACCGAAAAGTGTCATGGCGTCCTCGCGCACCTGCATACGCGTGTAGAGGCGGACCTCGCCACCGGGCGTCGGCAACGTGGCCGCAGTGCTACCCGAGATGCCGAGCTCAAAGCCAACGCCCGACACATCGACGACAGCAGAGCTCATCGTGGCCTCGACAAGCGTTCCGTGGAGCTGGGAAATCATCAGTATCCGGTTCCTCTCTGTTGATAGAACTCGCCACCGGTGAGGGCGCGGGTGCGGCTGAGGTTTACGTGGCAGATGGCGCAGGCCAGGGCATCGGCGGCATGGTCGGGATGCGGGTCGTGATCGAGCTGTGTGAGTGTGCGTACCATGTAGGCGACCTGCCGCTTGTCCGCGGCGCCAGTGCCCACCACAGCCTGTTTGATCTGCATGGGCGTGTACTCGCCAATCTCGAGCGCGCATTCCGAAAGTGCGACGAGTGCAGCACCGCGGGCATGCGCCGTGGGGATGGCCGAACGAACGTTGGCGCCAAAGTAAATGCTCTCGATAGCAGCGGTATCGGGACGATAGCGTTCGACAACGCCCTTGAGGTCGCGGGCGATATGCGACAGGCGCACCGCGAGCGGACTTCCGGCACTGGTCTCGATGCAGCCATAGGCACGGCAGCGAACCTCGCCACGCCGCTCCTCGATAATCCCCCAACCCGTATGAGCCAAACCGGGGTCAATGCCCAAGATAACCAAGCCGACCTCCCCTCGCCACAAGCACAGCGCAAGACAAGGCCCCGCGCATCATTCACGAACGTCTGTTCTAGAATAACACAACGGGGCCAAGATGCTTAGTTGAAGTGTCAGGGTTGGAAGCGAATCCTATCCCATAGTTAGTTCTGCGAGAAAAAGGGGAACTGCCTCGGATCCACCGGCGGGTGCGGCATCGGGCCACCCTGGGGACTACCTTGCGAGCCGCCCTGTCCGCCCATCATCTTATCGATGGCGTCCTGAACCTCGCCCTCGAACTTTTTCATACCCTCATGCAGACGACGCTGGCCATCCTCAGAGCGCAGCTCCTCCATCTGCTCGGGCGAAATACCCAGCAGCTCGCCCAGCACGCCCATCATCTCGTTTCGCACGCGCTCGCTCGTATCCTCGTCAGCAAAACGGCGCACCTCGGCGCGCGCCAGCGAATCGACCGTCATACGCTCCTTGCCGTTAAGCCCCAGGTCGGACCACGCGAGCATATACGGCCAGGAGCGCTCGGCAAACGAACGGGCCGAGACGATCGGCGCCATCGGCAACATGCGGCGGGCAGCTTCACCCTGTCGAACGAGCATCAGCAGCAGCGAGCAGGCCTCAGGCTTGCCAGCGGCCATCGGGATGTCGTCGAAAGATCGATTGCGGTCCACGTGCGCCTCGAGCGCGCCATCGACCTCACCCGGCTCAAGCCCGCCGAGCAGCTGCGCCGCGCGGTCGAGCATATCGACCGGACCATCGAGCGTCGAGAGCGCCTGCGCCAACACTCGCTCCATGCAGTCTTCCACCGCGTTGAGCGTCACGAGCTCTTGGGGCACCACGGCAGACGTGCGGTTGCGCACACGTGCCACAAACTCAAGCGTCGACAGGTACACATCGCCAAAGGGCGCGTAATCGCCCTGGTAGCCGCCGCAAAGCGCCGGCGCCGCCAGCGCGTATTCGGTTTTGGACAGCGGGCTCAGCGCCATCGCACCCAGCTCGAACGCCGTGTCCTCCAGCATGAGGCCCAGCGTGCGCGAGCGCAGACGCTCGGCATCACCCGCCGACACGTCGCGATCGAGCACACGCGCCGCATCCGATGCATCGCGCTCGACAGTGCGAATGTGCAGACGCTCGGCAATGGCGCGGACGGCGGCACAGCGGGCAGCCTCGGCCTCCTCCTGCGCCGGCGTAAAGATACGGTTGCGCCCCAGCACCAGGCCAATTACGTTACGCGGACCCAGAGCGTCAACGGCCAGCGCCGCCAGCAGGGATGACGGCAGGTCACCCTCGAGTGCCACCACAGCACGCGACGCACCGTGGGCTCGGGCGTTGTCGCGCACGGCGAGCACCAGCGCCTGCCACAGCCACTCCTCGGAACGGAACTCGGGCAGTTCGTGATCTTCCAGGGCATCAAGCATCACGCCGCGCTGAATCTCCTGGACCAGCAGGCTCTCCTCAAAACACGGCGCCTGGGCCACCACGCGACCGCAGTCGTCGAGCACAAACGAACCGCCGGTATACACCGACTCGTCATAGGCGCCGACCGGCGCCATGCAGGCAAACCACACGCTGCGCTTGGATGCGATCTTGCGGTAGGCGCCGCTGCGAACGGCGGCAATGGCGGCAGTCTCGCGGTCGGTCATGTCAAACGCGTTGAATTGGAAATACGCGATGAGGTCGACGCCGGTCGGCAACATCTCGAGCTCGCGGTCCAAGTCAAAAATCACGGCGATGCGCACGCCGTCCACGTCGAACACCGGCGGCGCCCAACGCGTGTCGTTGTTCTCGCCACGCTGCAAGGCAATGCTCGAACGCGCCGGCACCACATGACCGTCCTTGAGCATCATGTAGTCGAGCAGCGGCTGGCCCTCAAACGAAACCGCCGCGGGCACGATGCAGATCATGTCAAGCTCCTGGATACGCTCGGCGACACCAGTCAAGCCGGCAAGCATGTCGTGCTCAAAGTCGGCAGTGCCCACCAGGCCACCGGGCATGGCGCCCATAAAGAGCGGAGCCGGAACGCACAGCACGCGCGCCCCGCGCTCGTGGGCCAGACGAGCCTGGTCCTCGATGCGGCCGCAAATGCCCTCAATATCACCCAGGCGCATATCGATCTGTGCAAGCGCGAGCTTCATGGCTCAGCCCTTTCCGTCGTAATCCATCGAAATCGCAGTAAAAGCGCCGGCCGCATAATGCAGTCGGCGCTTGCATGTGCATATGCTAGCTATGATACCCCGAGCGGGGGCGCGCTCCTAGAATGTCGCGGACCACAGCCCGTGCAGGTTGCAGTAGGCATAGACGGTACCGGTCTTGGAGCCGCCCGCAAAAAACGTCGCGGGTTTCATGCCGGGCTCAAGGTAATGAACCTCTAAGCGGCCCTCGGCCTCAAGCGCGATCCACTCAATGTAGTGCTCGGGCAGGCTGGGGTGCTCGACCGAGCCAATGCGTGCGCGAATCACGTGACCGTCACGCTCGGTCTCGACAACAGGCACGTGCTTCTCGTGCGCCGCGTCCTCAGTGTTTGCAGTCAGTTCCGTGCAACCGGCAGGGGTCGCAACGTCGTCGCCAAGGGCGGCAATGAGCTTACCGTCGGGGTCCTTAAAGAATTTCGCCATGATGTTCTCCTTTGCTGATGTGCCAATGTTCTTGATGGTTCTTATGCCCAAAGGCAGACAAACCATCCACGGCATTGCAAATGAACACATAACGGGCGGGGACGATGGGACAGCGTGTGCCATCCGCCCTGACGGCCCCCGAGCGGGTTAGCGACCGTCGCCGCCGAGCAGCGCCAGAACATCCTCGCGCGTGAACAGTGCCGACGAGATGCCGTCGCCGCCGAGCACGCTGTTGACCAGGTCGCGCTTGGACTCCTGCATCTGCATAATGCGTTCCTCGATCGTGTCCTTGGCGATGAGCTTGTACACGGTCACGGCATGTTGCTGGCCAATACGGTGTGCACGGTCAGTCGCTTGGTCCTGCGCCGCCACGTTCCACCACGGGTCGTAGTGAATGACCACGTCGGCAGCCGTCAGGTTAAGGCCCACGCCACCCGCCTTGAGCGAAATCAAAAAGACCGGAACCTCGCCCGCTTGGAACTGCGCGACCATCTTGGCGCGGCTCTCCTTAGACGAAGCGCCCGTGAGCTTAAGGAAGGCGATGTCCTCCTTGGCCAAGCGCTTACCGATGATATCGAGCATACCCGTAAACTGGCTGAACAACAGGATGCGATGCCCGCCGTCGAGCGCGCCGTGCACGAGCTCCATGCACGTATCGAGTTTGGCGCTCCCCGCCTTGTAATCCTCGTAGTGCAGACGCGGGTCGCAGCAGATCTGGCGCAGCTTGGTGAGCTCGGCGAGCACCTTGAGCTTGTCTTTCTTAAACTCGGATGCCTCGCGGTGCTGCACCTGCTGGGCGATGCGGTCCTGGTTTGCCAGGTAAAGCTTGCGCTGCTCGCCGGTGAGCTGCGCCATGACCGTATCCTCGATCTTCTCGGGCAGGTCGGCCACCACGTCTTCCTTGACACGGCGCAGCACAAACGGCGACACGAGCGCTTGCAGGCGGGCGGCACTGTCGCCCTCGGCATGCTCGACCGGGCTTTCGAAGCGCTTTGCAAACGATTCACGCGTGCCCAGCAGGCCCGGCATCAAAAAGTCGAAGATGCTCCAGAGCTCGGATAGGCGGTTTTCGATGGGCGTGCCCGTCAGGGCAAAGCGCACGCCGGCAGGCAGGCGCTTGGCGGCGCGAGCCACCTGGGTGAGCGGGTTTTTAATGTACTGGGCCTCGTCGAGCACCACGCGGGCAAAATCCTGCCCGGCGTACTCATCGATATCGCGCCGCATAAGGTCATACGACGTTACAACCACGTTATGCTCGGCCACGCCGGCGATTTGCACGCGACGCTGGGCCTTGGCGCCCACGATGGCGCACACATCGAGCGACGGGGCGAAGCGCTCCAGCTCGGCGGTCCAGTTGTACACAAGCGACGCAGGGCACACCACAAGCGTGGGCTTAGTGTCCCCCGCCTCCACGCGCGCCAGGACATGCGCGATCATCTGAAGCGTTTTGCCCAGGCCCATGTCGTCGGCCAAGATGCCGCCAAGGCCCAGGTGTTCGAGCGAGCCGAGCCACTGGTAGCCGTCGACCTGGTAGCCGCGCAGTGTGGCCTTGAGCGAGACCGGCACCGTAAAGTCCATCTTGCCGAGCGTGTCCAGGCGCTCGACGGTACGGCGGAACGCAGCGTCGCGATCGGCCTCAAGCGCCGGCGTGCGCGCAAGCATGCTGTCGACGAACAGGGTACTCGACGCGGGAAGCGACATGCCGTCGAGCAGGTCGACAGCATCGATACCCAGGTCCTCGGCGAGGCCAAACGCGGCTCGGGCGCCCTCGTCCAGGCGAATGATGTCGCCGGACGTAAGGCGCGCAAACGTTTGATGACGCTTGTACGAATCGAGGTAGACGGCAAGGTCCGCGGCCGAAAGCCCGCTCGCGCCCAGCTCGACATCGAGCAGATTGCTCTTGACGGTTGCACGAACCGAAAGCTTGGGCGCGGGGCGGACCGAGACCTGGCGCAGGCGATCGCTGAGCATGACCTCGCCCAGCTCGGACAGGGCAGACAGGCCCTCGGTCAGCAGGTAGAACAAGCTCTCGTCATCGCGCTCCTCAAACGCCAGACCGCTCTCGTAGAAATCGAAGTACAGGGCCGCCGTGTCCATAACGCGAAACTCTGCCACCTCGTCGCGCGGCGGCACGCCGGGGCGTTGCTCTTCGAAGGGACTGCCCGAAGCGCCCAGGCTAAAGAGATCCGCCGACCAGTCGCCGTAGGTAACCGTAATTTTGCAGGTCACGAGCCCATCGTCGACGCCGATTGCCATAGCAAAGCTCGACTCGGGTGCCACGGTATCGAGCGCGGCGGGCGCGGTGAGGTCGGTGTAGTCGCGCAAAATGGGTAGAGCCATACGACAGAACTCCCCCACCTGGTCGGCAGCGATATGGACTGGCGTGCGACAGGGCAGTAAGCGCGATAGGAACGGCGCCGCATGCTGGGCAAACGCCACATCGGTGCGGCGCGCACGGCGGGTGTCGACCAGATAGGCAACGTCGCCCGAAGCAAAGCAGTATGCATCGGCCGGCAGGCGCAGATCGTAGCTGCCACCAGCCGCCGGCGCGATTTTGGCGGCAAGGAGCGGTGGGCGCTTAGCGGACGCCTCGTCCTCCCCTTGCGGAGACAGCTCAACCGCCACGTCATAGGTGCGATGCGCCGCCGTCCCCCGAGACCAGGCGGGCTCAAAAGAGATGGTCTGGCCGCGCAGCAGGTCCAGCACATATACGATGCTATGCTCGGACAGCGGCAACTGACGCTCGGCAACAAAACCGCTGCGGGCAAAGTCGTACGACGCCGAACGCGAGCTTGTGATGTCATCGAGATAGGCAACTGTCGTCACAACAAGGTTGAGCAGCTTTGTCGACACGTCTTCGAAGGCTTCGGGCGTATGGGCAAACGTGAGCTTCTTGCCGTACGAGAAGGTGCCGCCTCGGACATAGGCGTCGGCCATGCCGTCGATATCCTTGACCACGTAGGACACCGAACCGCAGCGAATGCGGAACTCGAGCGCCCAGCTAAAGCGGTCGGCGAACAGCGGATTGTAGTACGGCACCAACGAGGGCTCCAACGCCGCTTTGGGGGCGTCGGGACCAACGGCACCGGCAAGCTTGCGGCGCATGCTCGCCAGCTCATCCATGCGCGCGTTCGAAAGATCGGAGAGCGCCGCCATGAGGCTGGGACTCGTGGGGACAGGTGCTGGGAAGGGAAAGTTGGGGTTGACCGTGGGCGTTGTAGGCGCGGGACGCGCGGACTGTTTGGGCTGAGCCGCAAACGTGCGGACCGGCGTGCGCAAACCTTCGACGGGCTCGGCACCGCTGGCGTCCAGGTACGCCAGCGCCGTGGCGATGGCGTGCTTGCACATGCCGGGGTAGCGATAGGCAGCGGGGCAATCGCAGTCGTAGTCGATCACCTCGTGCTCGTCCATGTCAAGCGCCACGTGCGTCTTGTACAGGTCGCCGCGCGAGCCGCGCACCGAGCCCTCAACCGTCACGTTTTTGGAGAAGCGCGAGCCGCTGTCCTCGATCGACAGAACGGCGCCGTTGAGCATGAGCGAACGCCCCTTCATAAAGGTTCCGCTCAACGCCGCCTCTTTGCGAAGCGCCTGCACAAACGTCCCCTGCGCCATCACTTCCTCCAATCTCACCCGGGGTAGCTTAGATAACCGTCACGCGGCCTTGGTTGCCGACGATGGCCTTTGCCTCTGCCAGCAGCGGAATCGAGCGTGCATTGACCTTGGCCGGCACCTCAGCGCGCAGCACGCGCCCGTCGACTTGCTCAATAAAGATCTCCACGCGGTCGCCGCCCGGGTTGGTGGTGAGCACCGTGGCCAGGCGCGCCATATTGCCCTGGCTAAAGCGGCTGTTGGGCACCATGACCTCAAAGACCTTGGGCTTGTTTTTCTCCTCGCTAAGCTCCAGCGGCACAATCTCCTGCGCGATGATCTGGTCGCCGCGGTCCGAGCGCTCGAGCTTGCCCTTAATGCGCACAAACGCGTCGGACAGCTGCGCGCCGGTCTCGGGATCGACCTCGCCGTACAGATACCCCTCGGCCTCCTTGTAGGTCTTGGGGAACACCACGACCGTGGCCTCGCCTTCCATGTCCTCGAGCTGCACGATGCCCATGGGGTCGCCGTTTTTGGTCACGCGCTTGGACACGCTCGAGACCATGCCGGCCCACCACAGCGCCTTGCCCTCGGGAATCTCCTGGTTGATGGTACCGCCCGTGGGGTTTTGCACCTCATAGCCGGTGTCGATCTGCGAGAACGAGAAGTCGCGCGCTTTGCTAAGTGCATACTCAAACGGGCGCAACGGGTGGTCCGAGACATAGATGCCCAGAACCTCCTTCTCCTGGCTCAGCTTAAGGTGGCGGTCCCACTCCTGACCGTCCGGATCGGGCACGCTCACCTCAAAGCCCGAGCCCTCAACGTCGCCGAACATATCGAAGAACGACGTCTGGCCGCTCGCGCGATCCTTTTGGCGCTTCACGGCGGCATCGATGATGTTCTCGGGGTTGTTCTTATCCACAAAGTGCATCATCTGGCGACGCGGATACCCCGTGGAGTCGAAGGCGCCTGCCTTGATGAGCGATTCGATCACGCGACGGTTGGCCTGGCTCGAGTCCACGCGCTCGACAAAGTCGTGCAGCGTCTTAAACGGGCCGCCCGCCTCGCGCTCGGCGATAATCGCCTGCGCCACGCCAGTGCCCACGCCGCGGATGCCGGCCAGACCAAAGCGCACGCCCTCCTTGGTAGCCGTGAACTCGGTACCGGACTCGTTGACATCTGGCGACAGCACGGGGATGCCGTCGTGGCGGCACGCCGAGACGTAATGAACGATCTTGTCGGTCTTGCCCGTGTAGGACGTCAGAACGGCCGCCATGTACTCGTGCGGATAGTGCGCCTTGAGCCACGCCGTCTGCATAACCAGGATGGCGTAGCCGGCGGAGTGCGACTTGTTAAAGGCGTAAGACGCGAACTCGAGAACATCGTCCCAAATCTTCTGGGCGACCTCGCGCGTGTAGTTGTTCTTGATAGCACCGTTCATCCAGTGGTCGTAGGTGGTCTCGTCCGAGCCATCCTCCCAGTGGAGCACCGTCGACGTGAGCAGCTTGATCTTTTTCTTAGCCACGGGCTTACGGATACGCGAGTCCGATTCGCCCTTGGAGAAGCCGCACATCTCGACGGAGATGAGCATAACCTGCTCCTGGTAGACCATGGTGCCGTAGGTTTCGCCCAGGATGTCGTCCAGGCGGTCGTCGTAGGAGACGGCCGGCTCCTTGCCGTTCATACGGTTGATGTAGGACGAAACCATGCCGGCGCCCAGCGGGCCCGGGCGGTACAGAGCGATCAATGCCACGACGTGCTTGTATTCGGTGGGTTTCATGTTCTTGATCGTGGCCGTCATGCCGGCGGACTCGACCTGGAAGACGCCGGCGGTGTGGCCGGAGCCCATGAGCTTAAAGATCTCGGGATCGTCAAAGGGAATCTCTTCCTCTTTGATGTCGATGCCGAAGTTCTTTTTGATGTTTGCCTTGGCCTTGGAGATAACCGTCAGCGTGCGCAGGCCAAGGAAGTCCATCTTGAGCAGGCCCATGTCGGCAACGGTATGGCCCTCGTACTGGGTAATCTCGACGCCGCCCTTGGTGTCGAGCTTGGTGGGCACATGCTCGTTGACGGGGTCGCGGCAGATCAGAACGGCGCACGCGTGCACGCCCTCGCCACGGGTGAGGCCCTCAATCGAGAGCGCCGTGTCGATGATGCGGCGGGCGTCGTCGTCCTTTTTATAGGCCTCGGCAAAGTCGGGGTTAAACAGATCCTCTTTGCCGGGTTGTTTTTCGAGCACCTGCTTGAGCTTGACCTTGGGGTCGCTCGAGACCATCTTGGACAGGCGCTGGCCCATGTAGACCGGGTAGTCCAGGACGCGCGCGGCGTCGTTGATGGCCTGCTTGGCCTTAATGGTCGAGTAGGTGATGACGTGGGTGACCTTCTCGGGGCCGTAGAGCTGGCGAACGTGCTCCACGACCTCGAGGCGCCGCTCATCGTCGAAGTCCATATCGATATCGGGCATCTCGGTACGCTGCGGGGACAGGAACCTCTCGAACATCAGGCCGTTCTCGAGCGGGTCAAACGCGGTGATGTTCATGGCGTAGGCGACGATAGCGCCGGCGGCCGAGCCACGGCCGGGGCCGACGCCGATGCCGTTGTCCTTAGCCCATTGCACGTACTCGGCGACGATCAAAAAGTAGGCGGCAAAGCCCTTGTCGCAGATGACCTTGTATTCGTACTCAAAGCGCTCTTTGATGTTGACGCCGCCGATCTCGCGCGTGGCCCAGTCGTCACCGTAGTGCTGGCGCAGGCCTTTCTCGCACTCGCGGCGGAACTGGCTCTCGTGCGTCTCGCCGGGATCGAGCAACGGGAAGCGCGGCAGGATGATGGAGTCCCAGTCCAGTTCCACGTAGCACTTGTCGGCAATCTCGAGCGTGTTGTCACAGGCCTCGGGGCAATACGGGAACATCGCCCGCATCTCCTCCTCGGTCTTCATATAAAACTCCGAGCCGGTCATGCGCATGCGGTTGGGGTCGTCGACCTTGGCGTTCATGCCGATGCACATGATGACGTCCTGCACGGGCGCATCCTCGCGGCGCAGGTAGTGAAAGTCGTTGGTAGCGATGACCTTGACGCCCACCTGTTTGGCGATGTCGATGAGCGTACGGTCCATCTGCTCGTCGGTCAGGCCATTATCGGTGGTAATGCCGTGTTCCTGAATCTCGATATAGAAGTCGCCGGGATCGAAGGTGTCGCGGAAGGTTTCGGCCCACTTGATGGCGCCTTCCATGTCGCCGCGGTCGATGTATTTGGGGATGATGCCCGCAATGCAGGCGCTCGTGCAAATCATGCCCTTGGCATGGCGACGCAGGTTGTCGAGCGTCACGCGCGGCTTGTAGTAAAAGCCCTGCACGGCGGCCTCGGAAACCGTCTGCATCAGGTTGACATAGCCCTCCTGGTCCTTGGCCAGAAGGATCATGTGGTAGAGCTCGGGCTTGTGGTCGCGGGCAAGGGTCTCGTCCGGCGTAAAGTAGACCTCGCAGCCAAAGATGGGTTTGATGACCAGGGGCGGCTTGAGCTCGTCGATATTGCCCTTCTCGTCCCACATGGCCATGTCCTTCACATACTGGGCATGCTCGCGCGGGTTTTCCTCGGGATCGGGCTCCACCAGCTCGTCACGACGGTCCTTTTCCAAGAAGGCCTTGTCGTGACTCCAGGTTTTGTACTCGGGCGTGTTGTGGTTGACGGCGTCGCAGGCCAGCGCCAGGTCGGGCACGCCATACATGTAGCCGTGGTCGGTAATGGCCACGGCGGGCATGCCCAGCTCAACGGCACGGTTGACCATATCCTGGATACGGGTTGCGCCGTCGAGCATGGAAAAGACAGTGTGGTTGTGCAGATGGACGAATGCCATGTGATGAGCTCCGATGCGGGTTCGTGTTCTGACTGAACGATTTTACCGCACGGCGCGGACGGCACCCGAACCTAGCCAAACCAACACGGCTCCTCTTGCAGTTGCGGTGAAATGCGGACTGTTTGGCGGCTTTTTGGCCAAAACAGTCCGTATTCCACCGCAAGTTATCTGAGGGCTAGAGATTGTAGGTGACTACTTGAGGTTCGGCGGGTTCGACGAAGATGGTTGGATCCGGCTGCTCCACGCGGACGAACTTGACGGTCACGGCCTCAAAGCCCGTCTTGTGCAGAACATCAGCGTAGACGCGCGCCTGCAGGGCATGCTTCTCCTGCAGCTGTTCCGGCGTCTCGTCCGGTGTGCCGCCCGTCTTGTAGTCGATGACCAGCGCGCGTGACGAATTCGCCGGGTTCGTCGCCAAAGCGTCGATGGCGCCTTCGGCATAGGCGCCGTAGCGGGCGATGTCCTCGTCCTCGCAGCCCAGCGAAAAGAACGGCACCTCGGCGCGAACGCACGGCCACGCGAGCAGGTCGGCACGAACAGCCGACTTGAGCCAGCGGTTCAGGGCAACGTCGAAGCGTTCGCGCTGCTCCGGCGTCAGGCGCCACAGGCGCGCCAGCGCATCGGCACGCTCAGCGGGCAGCGCATCGGAACCCATCTCGATCAGCCACTGGCAGGCGGCATGGAACGCCGAGCCCAGCGCCATGGGGTTGCCGGCGGGCTCGACAGCGGCCACGTCCGCATCCGTCATCTCGGAACCATCCGACTCCGCATCATCGCCAGCCTCGTCCATGGGCACGTGTGCCTCAGCGGCACGGTCCTCGGACTCGGCATGCAGCGCCGCGGCAATTGACGAGTAGCTGTACGAATCGCGCGCCGGATACGGGCAGATGCCCATGCGCACGCCCACCGCCTGGGGATACACGAGCTCAAACGCATCGGGCTCGGGGTCGGCAGGACCGGGAACGGCGGCGCGGGCATCTGCACCGGCACCCTCCGGCTCCGCATCGCCGCGGACAAGCCTGCCCTCGGCATCCAGCGAAGCGTTGGCCTCAAACGCCTGCTCGCCAAAGGTAAAGTTCGCGAGCGAAATGAACTCGTAGTCGCCCGGCTGGGAGTTGTCGAACACCAGGCGGTCGGCATCGAGCTGCGGCATGTCCAGAGCGTCGGTCGGCAGAATACGACGCAGCACGTCATAGGTCAGATCGGTCTCGACGTCGAAGGTCGGCGCCGTCACCTTGCCACGGCTCACGCCGGCATCCATCGCCAAGATCACCAGCTCGCGCGCACGCGTCATGGCAACATAGAGCAAGCGGGCCCGCTCCTCGAGCGAAAGCTGCAGATCGTCGTTGCGCAGGCGAGCAAATGCCTCGGCGGGAGAACCCGTCGCGCAGACATCCTCCATGAGCTCCGGCGGCAGCCACAGCGACGTGCCCTTGCCCTTAAACGCATGCTCAAACTGCTTTTTAACGTCGTCGCCCTTCACAAAGGTCCCGTCGGCGAGCTTAACGCCGTCGAAGCGTGCCGGCAGTGCCACGACCTGTGCTCCGCCCTCGACGCGACCCATCTGTGCCGCACCCGAGGACTTACGCACGCCAAAGCACTCGGCAACCGCCACGACCGGATACTCCAGACCCTTGGAGGCGTGCACCGTCATGATGCGCACCGCGCCGTCGCCCTCCTCGTTGAGGGCACCCGGGGCTTCCTTGCCCGCCAAGAAGCGGTCGAAGGCCAGCGCGATGGAACGCGGAGAATTGCCGAGCTCGGCCTCTGCCTCGGCCACGGCGTCGAGCGCCTTGAGCACGTTGGCGGCAATGGCCTTGCCCTCGGGACCACGCTGTGCCAGACGCACAAACCAGCCGGAGGCGTTGACCACGTCGCGCGCGATGGCGGCGAACGAATCGCGGCCCACGCGACGAAGCGCATACCGCAGTACCTCGCGGGCGCGCGTCACGAGCGGCAAGCCCTGCAAGCCCGGCACATCGGAATCGCTCATGATGCCCACGTCGATATTCCGGCGCGAGGTCTCCCCCGTCTCGCTATCGAGCTTGGTCGCCAGCGCCAAAAACTCCTGGGCGCCCAGCGCAAACATCGGCGAGGCGAGCAGCGGCATAAGGCCCTGCGCCGTATCGGCCGGATTGGCGAGCGCGCAAACCAAGGCGCGCACCGTCTGCACCTCGGCAGCCTGCGCAAAGACTGAGCCGCCCGCGATGACACAGTCGAGCCCCTGGTCACGGAAGGCCTGTGCGTAGACGCCTGCGTTGGTCATGCGGCCCAGCAGCAGCACCATGCCGCCCTGGGGCTGGCCGGCATCGGCAAGCGCGCGGAATCGCTCGGCGATCGCACGGGCCTTGGCCTGTGTGCGCTCCTGCGTACTGCCGCCGGCAACAAAGAGGGCCTGGCGACGCGAGGCGTCTGCCACCAGCGTGTCCTTGCGGCCGTCGCTTGCCTCAAGGTCCAAAAAGCCCTGCATCAGGCCGCCGTCGTCGCCATCAAAGACGCGGGCCACATAGCGCAGTACCTCGTCATGACTGCGGAAGTTGCGCACGAGCTTGACGAGCTCGCCAGCAGGGGCGTCGGTCACGGCAGTCGCCTCGGGCGCGGCAGACGAGCCCACCTTGCGCTCCTGGCGGCGGAAGACCTCGACCTCGGCGCCGCGGAAACGATAGATCGACTGCTGTGCATCGCCCACGGTACACAGCGCGCGCTCCCCCGCACCCGTCAGGTAGCGGATCAGATCGACCTGCATCTGGTCGGTATCCTGGAACTCGTCGATCATGACCATCTTAAAGCGGCCCTCGTATGCCGCTCGGATGGCAGGGTAATCGCGCAGGGCCTCGTAGGCCATACGCAGCAGGTCGTTGTTGTCGAGGGCAGACTGGCCGGCCTTCAGCGCGCGATACTCAGCCTCTACAGAGCGGGCCAAGCCCACCAGCGCATCGAGCGCCGGACCACCGCAAGCCAGCACGATATTGATAAATGCATCGGCGGCCTCGGCCTTGAGCAGCTCGACCTGCTCCTTAGGAAATGCCTTGCTCGCCCGTGGCATGGTGCACGACATCATGAGTCGCGCCGCATCGGCCATGGTCTTGCCGCTCGCCTCGAACGCATCGATGGCGTCGAGTGCAACCTGTGCCTTCTCGGTCGCGGCCTTGCTCGCACCCAGTGCTGCGCGATATGCATCGGCAAGCGCCGAGGTGTCGGCCTGTCCGCGCGCCACATGCACGTCGTCCATGCCGCCCGGCAGCTGGCTCGAGAGCTCCAGCAGCTCGCGCACCAGACCCTTGATGGTGGTGCCGGCACCAAACGGCCCGCCCTCGCCCGCCATGGGATACCAGGCGTAAAGGGCCTTGAGCGAGGCGGCGAGCTCGGGGGCGGCATCGGGCGCCGTCGCGCGGGCCAGCACATGCTCAACAGCCTGGTCCATAAGCTCGTCGGTATCGGTGAGCACTGTGAACTCGGGATCGATGCCCAGCTCCAACGCGTGTGCGCGCAGGATACGCGAGCACATGCCGTGAATGGTCGAGATCCACGCGTCGTCGACAGTCAGTGCTTCCTCGTCCATGCCCTCGTCGATAAGCGCACGGCGCACGCGGTCGCGGATCTCGGCCGCGGCATCTTTGGTAAAGGTAATGGCGAGCACCTGGTCCAGATGCTCAACGAACGGACCGGATTCGGGCGAGAGCGCGTAGACGATGCGGCGCGTGAGGGTAAAGGTCTTGCCCGAACCGGCGCCCGCCGAGACAAACAGCGGACGGTCGAGCGTCTTGACGATCTGCAGCTGTTGCGGCATCAAAGTCGAAAGATCCATGGTCTACACGTCCCTCCTTACAAACGTTCCTTCGTGGTTATACGAGCAGCGCGCATGCGCGGCCTGAGCCAACGTCGGGTCGACGGCGGCAACGTTGCCTGCCTCGAGCTCGCGCAGGCGCTCGGCGATGCCGGCCTCCACGCGATCGAGCAGGGCGTCGAAGTCCATGCTGCCGCCCTCGCCCGGAAAGCCCTTCTTAAGGCCCGGGATGCGACCGTCGCCGCGCTCTTCCTCGAGCAGCTCGGCACTCGCGGCGCCTCGCAGCGCCGGCTTGCCGCCCTTGGTCGAAAAGTAGAGCGCCGCGCGGGTGTCCAAATCCAGCGCCCGGCGCATGGCCTGCGCGTAGATGAGCGTTTGGGTATGGGGCGGCAACCAGCGCGGATCGTCGATGGGCGCCGTACCCGATTCCTCGTCGCGCACCGTGGGGTCGGCGAGCTTAAACTCCTCAACGCCCGTGCGATGCTTGTAGTCGATCACCACGGCACGATTCTCGGCGTCCACGTCCACGCGGTCGATGCGCCCGCCAAGCGGCCAACCGGCATACTCGACCTTGAGCTCGTTGAAGGCGAACTCCAGGTAGCGCGGGGCAAAGGGGGCAAGTGCCTCGGACTCGTAGGCAAGCACACCCTCCAGCTGCGGCAAGATCTCGGCCACCTGGCGCTCCTCCACCGGGGAGAGCGGCACCAGCGGGCCCTCCGTGCCGCGCTTGCCAGCGTG
>DBFNYT010000200.1:0-19935 GCA_048425625.1 Collinsella sp.
GGTCGACGGTAAGACCTTCACCGTGCGCACCGGCGACCTCATCGCCGCGCTCGGCGGGGTCGACGCCTTCACCGCGGGCGCCCGCGTGGTTGCTGTCTACGATGCGCCGTTGGGGGCCAGCTGCAATAGGGGCGCTACCAAGGGCAACCCCAACGAAGTCTACCTGCGCTACCCGCGCTCTCCCCTCGCCGACCAGTCCGGCGACGCCGGATTCACCCGCACGCCGAGCGATGACGCGTGCGCCTACACCTGGGGACTCAGTCTGACCAAGCGCTCAAGCTCGGACGATAAACCGCTCGCGGGCGCCAAATTGCGCATCATCGATGACCGCGGACGCATTCTAACGACTGACGGCTCGTGGTCGACGGATGCCGACGCGTGCGTCACCACGGGCGCGGATGGCCATGTGGAATTGAGCGGTGTGGACGCGGGCGTCTACACCGTCGAAGAGGTCGCGGCTCCCAAGGGATATACCGCCTTTAAGGGCAAGCGAGCGGTGACGGTTGCGTCTGAGGGTCTGGACATTAAGCAGGTGGCGGCCGCGAAGCCCAAAGTGACCGTGTCGGCCGAAAGCCCTCTGCGGGTTGATACCGCCGATGCCGGGACGGGTTCGATTGAGCTGTCGGTGCTCAACATCCCAAGCAAAGAAGCAAGTCGAGGCTTTATGCCCTCGACGGGAGATAGAACGTTGGTGTTGGTGGCGGTTTTGGCTGCCATCGGAGTGGCGGCTATTGTTGTCGCACTCGTCATCAAGCGAGGAGGAGGTCGCCGTGAAAAATAATTGCCCCCCTTTTGCTCAATGGCGTACTGCCTCCGTAGCGAGTGACGCGCAGGCCTACCGACCTGATGATCATTGGGTTTGAAAAAGTTACTAGAGAACCCTCCAAGAAAAGCGGGGCACCCGGTCGATGCGATCGGGTGCCCCGCTTCGTTTGTTGGTGCAAAGTAACCTGACCCCTTTGTACCATCACAAAGGTGCCTGGCCCCTTTGTGATGGTTGGCGGCTAAGCGGTGGGGAGTTCTGGCGTGTTAGCCGGCTGCTGCGGCTTGAGGTGGGCGTTGTGCCAGATGATTTGGATGATGTAGCCGAGCATAAAGACAAAGGCCACGCCGCTGATGAAGCCGCCTACGAGGGGAAGCCCCGTGAGGGCGCCTGCGATTACGCCACCAACGGCTGCCATGGCGTAGCGGTTCTGGCTGTGTCCGACCATGCGTGCAATCGCGCACCCTGCAAAGGCACTCGACACCAGCGCGATGCCAATGACACCGCACATGAGGGCTCCGGCAAGCGACAGACCGGCGATGGAGATAATCAGCAGTAGGACGGCGGGGATGATAGCAATCGTGCCCAGAAGACCGCTCACCCACAGGGGCATGGGGCGCTGGTGGAGCATGCCGGCGGCGCTGGCGGTCGCGCGCGGAAAGACGAGCTCGAGCAGCAGAGCGACAAAGCAGGTCGAGAGTGCCGCGGTGACGATACCGCCGATGACATCGTTAACGGTGGAAGTATCCTCGTTCTCGGTGCGGTCGATCTTGAGCGCACCGAGAACGGCTCCCGCGGCACGCTCGGGGTCCTCGGAGACGTGAGCGTTCACGGTGCCGGTGATGCGGGCGTTCTTGCCCAGGATGAGCTTGTCGGCCCAAACCTCGACATCGCCATCGACGGTGCCGTCGATGGTTACCGTATCGCCTGCAAGTGCTGCCGACTTGGTGGAGCCTCGCAGGGCAACCGTCTCGCCTATCGCATAGAAACAGTTGGCAGAGCTGTCGGTGTTGAGCACAACGTGCTGACCGGCCACCGTGGCGCTGCCATTAACCGTGGTCTTGGCGATATCGATGGTGCGTGCCGCCAGACGGACGGCACCGCCCACCGTGCAGTCGCGAATCGAGAGGGTATCGCCCGCGGCGATGATATCGCGGTCGATAGAGACATCGTCCAGTTCGAGACTCTGACCGGCCCAATACAGGTCGCCTTCGACACCGGACGGATTAGAGTCGTTGTCGGTTGCAAGTACGTTGCCTGCCGTGTCCGTGCCGGCAAATGACGCCGTGGGAAGAGCGATGAGCGCGAGCGCGATGAGCGTGAATGCCATAAGCAGGCAGCGACGCATCTTGTGTGACGGCGCCGCCGCGGTTTGATTGAAAGCCATGGTTGATCCTTTTGTTAGGTGTTCGGCATATACCTAACAGGGTACCCAACGTGCGGGCGCTCTAAAAGAACCTCTCGGTTGCATTTCGAAGGATGAGCCCGCGCTACCTACTTTTTGCGATGCAAAAAGCGCGCGATGTCTTCTTCGGTGGGGCTTTTGATGTCAAAGCGCAGCGAGAGCCAGCGCAGACCCATGGTCACGACAACGCATACGATCAGCGCGGCGACATTGCTCATGATGCCGCTCATAACGAGACACACGTAGCTTGTCGATCCGGCGATGGCAGCGATGGCATAAAAGTTAGTACGTTGGAAAATGCCCGGAACCACGCCCATAAAGCCGTCGCGCAACATGCCGCCGCCCACCGCGGTAAAAAAGCCCATCATGATGCACACCGCCGGTGCAAAGCCGTAGACCAGCGCCTTGTCCGCTCCGGTGGCGGCATAGATGCCGACCGAGATGATGTCGAGCAGGGGAATGAGTTTTTCGGGTTTGTCGACGATTGCCGGGAAAATGTAGATGATGGCTGCCGTGGCGATGGAAAGCGGCAGTGCCATCGGCTGGTTGAGGATGTAGACGTTGCCCACCTGCAGCGTCATATCGCGCAAAAGACCGCCGCCCAGACCGCAGACCACCGCGAGCGCGACCGCGCCCACCAGGTCGAGCTTATGCTCGCGCGCAACCAGCACGCCCGAGATCGATGCAGCGACAACGGCGAACATCTCGAGCCAAAAGGGGATAGCGACCATGGCATCCGAGGCATGTGAGGTAACGGTTATAGCGGCGGCGACGGGCAAGATGGGTTCCTTTGAGTTACGGGTTTAGACAATGCCCGTACATAGTACATGGTTGGCGGGTCTCGCGACCCCATTGCTCGGCAAACGGTAGGGACTGAGCGCGGGCGTGGCGCTGCTGGAATGCCAGGGATCCAAAACATGTACGTCACCCTCCAAAAACGGCATTTTTCGACATCTTTGGAGGCGGACGTACATGTTTGGATTGAGCTCACAGCATGAGTGAGTTGATTTACTCACATCCGGTATATTTCCCCACTTCAACGGACATAAGAGTTGGATACCGGCTCAGAGCGAGAGGCCCTCAATGGATACCCCTGTTCTCATTTCGCATAAAACCGCATGGCTTGTCCATCATGCACCCCAGAATTTGGTTCAGTCTCTTGCGCGGCACGACTACCAGATAGGCGCACAAGGCATCTCCACCCAGCAACGTGTTGCGCGCATACGACAGGCCCTTACCGACTGCGGCATTCCGTCCGATATGCTTAAGACTATCGATATCGCGGTTGTATTCGAATTTGAGCGAATTCGTACCAAAGGCGTCGTTTGCCACATTCTTGGACAAAATCTTCCCTACGAGCATATTAACGAGTTGACGCCCGGAATCTTCATCACCGACGAAGCCTTCACCTTCGCGCTCGCTGCCGAGTGGATGGATAGGATCGAATATCTCGAATATGGCTATGAAGTTTGCGGCGATTATCGCATGAGGCTCAATCCCGCCGACCCTTATACCGAGCAACCAGCCACCACCTCCAAGGATGAAATAACCGAACTGCTCGATCGGCACCCCGGCAAACCCGGTGCCACACGTGCACGGCTCGCGCTCAGGCACATCTACGATCGCTCGGCCTCGCCTATGGAGACCGCTTCGGCAATCGCCCTCTCGCTCCCAACAAGCGAAGGCGGCGTTGGCATCCGAGGTGTCGAACTCAACAAACCGCTCGAGATCCCTCAACGTCTCTGGCATTGCGCCAAAGCTCGAACGCTCAAAATCGATGCGCTCGTGACCTATAAGCGCGGGGCGCTCGGTATCGAATATAAGGGCGGTTTTCACGATGAGCTCGAGCGCAAGGGAGCAGATGCGGAGCGAGAGGCCGTTCTCTCCCAAATGGGATATCGAATCGTTACGCTCACTTCGGCTCAGTTCGGCAGCCAGCTCGCCTTTCACCGCGCCATGAACAACATTCGCGAAGCACTCGGCATGCCTCGCTGTACCGACACCGGGTACCAGAGAAAACAAAACGAACTACGCAAGGCACTTATCCGCAACTGGAAAAGCATACGAGACGAGGAGGCACCTTCCGAATAGCGCCGCTCCCGTGAGCTCAATCCAAACGTGTACGTCAGCCTCCAAAGATGTCGAAAAATGTCGTTTTTTGAGGCTGACGTACATGTTTGGGGAAGCGTGGGATCGAGACGTATTTCGATAACAAAAAAGCTCCCATTCTTGGGAGCTTTCTCAACCAAAATGGCGGAGGAGGAGGGATTCGAACCCTCGTGACCTTATACAGGCCAAACGGTTTTCGAGACCGCCGCATTCAACCACTCTGCCACCCCTCCGCGTGGGGTAAAAACAAAGCAGGCTCAAAGGCCTGCTTTGGAATTAACTGGCGGAGAGTCAGGGATTTGAACCCTGGAGACGCTTTTGACGCCTACACGATTTCCAATCGTGCTCCTTCGGCCACTCGGACAACTCTCCGTTAAATGCGAAAGTTAGTATACACGAGGAATCGCAAGGTGCAAGCCGAAAACTTAGCATTTTTTAAAACGCTTGGCCGCACTTGGCGTTGCAGTGGGGTTTGAGGTGCCAAAAAACGGCTTCCGACCAGCGTGGTTGATCAACTCAATTGTTCAAAAAGGGTATTCATAAGCGACTTGGCAATGAATTTAAAAATCTTTGGGTGGTGCTGTGGGCCACTGGTATGCATTTTGCGACCACAACCATGCGCCCGTTGACCTGCGACTTGGCTCAGCTTGTCCTCACGGCACCGTATCTTGTCCACAGATCCGTCAAGCTTTTGGTCAGCATTTGGTTGGAATGCGCATGAAACGTCGTGCGAGTATGGGCATATGTGGAGGTCATGAGGTTGTAGCTGCATATTCTTGCGGCCTGGGAGGTTGAAAGATATTATTACCAAGTCTTTTCCTGCTTCAGGCGCACCTTCACGACCTGAAGCCACATTTGCCCAGAGGAGGTGACAATATGAAGGCTTATGAACTGCTGTTCTTTGTTGACCCGTCGCTCGACCCCGAGACTCGTCTCGCTGTTATGAAGCGTATCGATACCACGATCGCTGAGGGCGCTGGCAAGGTCGACTCCGTTGACGAGTGGGGCAAGCGCAAGCTCGCCTACGAGATCAACGACCTCACCGATGGTGACTACACCCTCATCAACTTCCACGCAGATCCTACCCAGATCGCCGAGCTTGATCGCGTCCTGCGCATCACCGACGCTGTGGTCCGCCACATGATCGTCCGTCGCGACGACCAGGAGTAAGACTGTCGTTTTGGACTGGGCTTGTGCCCCAAGAGGAAGTAGTGAGTTATGAGCATCAATCGAGTGAACATCACCGGTAACCTCACCCGCGATCCCGAGCTGCGCGCCACCGCCGGCGGAACCCAGGTTCTGTCCTTTGGCGTCGCCGTGAACGATCGTCGCCGCAACGCGCAGACTGGCGAGTGGGAGGACTATCCCAACTTTGTCGACTGCACCATGTTCGGCACCCGCGCCGAGGCCGTGAGCCGTTTCCTGGCAAAGGGAAACAAGGTCGCGATCGAGGGCAAGCTGCGCTACAGCTCTTGGGAGCGCGACGGTCAGCGCAGGAGCAAGCTTGAGGTCATCGTCGATGAGATCGAGTTTATGAGTTCCCGTGGTGGCCAGGGTGGCTACGATCAGGGCGGTTACGCCCCCGCAGCTCCCGCGCCCGCAGCACGTCCTGCCGCACCGGTGGCCACGCCGCCCGCGGTCGACGTCTACGATGAGGACATCCCGTTCTAAGGGTTGTTCACCTATTTTTGAGTGAGAGGCGGCTTCGGTTCGCCGAAGGTGCCAAATGAAAGGTATTTTGACATGGCTAATGATTTTTCTGCACGTCAGCCGCGTCGTAAGTACTGCCAGTTCTGCAAGGAGAACACTGAGTTCATCGACTATAAGGACACTCAGCTTCTCCGTAAGTACATGACCGATCGTGGCAAGATCAAGCCCCGTCGCGTCACTGGCGCTTGCACGCAGCATCAGCATGACATCGCCAACGCCATCAAGCGCGCCCGCGAGATGGCTCTCCTGCCGTACACCGTCCCCGTGGTTTCCTCTCGTGGCAACCGCGACCGCGGCTAAGAAGGGAGACGCATCATGAAGGTTATTCTTCTCGATGAGATCAAGGGCAAGGGCGGCGAGGGTGACGTCGTAGAGGTCGCTCAGGGTTACGCTGAGAACTTCCTGTTCCCCAAGAAGCTCGCTGTTGCCGCCACCAAGGGCAACCTCAAGCAGCTTGACGAGCGTCGCAACAACATCGCCAAGCGCGAGGCCGTCCGTCTGGCTACCGCCAACGAGACCAAGGCTGCCTTCGAGGGCAAGACGGTTACCGTTGACGTCAAGGTCGGCGACGAGGGCATCCTCTTTGGCTCCGTTACCGCCGCTATGATCGCTGACGCCATCAAGGCTCAGCTCGGTATGGACATCGACCGCAAGCGCGTCGAGCTCGGTAAGCCCATCAAGGTTGCCGGTGCCCACACCGTTGCCATCTCGCTGTACCGCGAGATCAAGGCCGAGGTTGTCGTTCTCGTCGGCGTTACCGCCGAGGAGCTCGCTGCCGAGGCTGAGGTCGAGGAGGCCGCTGAGGTCGCCGAGGCCGAGACCGCCGAGGTCGAGACTGAGGCTGCTGCCGAGTAGCATTTGCTGCAACGCAACAATCTTGTTCTAAGAAGGGCGCTCTGGGAAACCAGGGCGCCCTTTTGTTTTTTGCGCTGAGCGAGCGTCATGGTGAACGTTGCGTCGAAGTCCTATATACAGGACCGTTCATCCGTTTGGTTCGGTGATGATTGGCGGCGCGCGGCGCGTTTTGGGACCGTGGCTGATACTATGGATGCTCGCAAGCGATATGAATGAGGATGCTCATGGCATATGACGATAGGGAGACCGGGCTGACGGTTGAGGACCGCGGCTCAAAGTTGGGTCTTCCCCAAAACCAAGATGCAGAGGCCAATGTACTGGCCGCTATGCTGCTATCGCCCGAGGTGGTCGAAGAGGCCCAGGTCGAGCTGCAGCCCGATGACTTCTACCGGCCCATTCATAAGACCATCTATACCGCGATGGTCGATATGTACAACAGTCGCATTCCCATCGACTCCATTTCGCTGATCGATTACCTGCGAAGCATCAACAAACTCGATGCCGTGGGCGGCGAAGCGTACATTTTGGAGTTGATGGGTCAGACCCTGTCGCTCGTCAACTGGCAGCACCATGCCGCCATCGTTCGCCGTGATTCGATGCTGCGTGAGCTGATCGGCGCCACCAACGAGATCAACGCGCTGGCATATAACGCCCCCACCGACACCAAAGAGGTTGTCGAGCTGGCCGAGAGCAAGCTGCTCAAGGTTACAGCGCGCGAGGTCAAGTCGAGCTACAAGACGCTGACCGAGTTTATGGTCGAGGCCTATAACGAGGCCGAGGAAGTGTGCCAGGCCGGTGGCCAGGCTGCGGGCGTGCCCACGGGCTTCCCATCGCTCGACCGCATGCTCATGGGTTTTCGCGAGGGCCAGCTCATCATCATCGGCGCCCGTCCTGCTGTAGGTAAGACGTCGTTCGCTCTGAACCTGGCACTTAACGCTGCCGCTGCCGGTTATACCGTCGGCTTTTTCTCGCTGGAGATGTCGGGCAAGGAAATTGCCCAGCGTCTGATTTGCGCCTACGCCATGATTTCGATCAGCGACTTCCGCATGGGCCGCATTAGCCCCGAGCAGTGGGCCAATATCAACGAGGCTACGCAGACCTTGTCCAAGCTCGATATTCTGATTGACGATACGCCCGGCACCACAGTGACCGAGATTCGCGCCAAGAGCCGCCGTATGCTCCATAACAAGGAGAAGGCAATCATCATCCTGGACTACCTGCAGCTGGTGAGTCCTCCGCCGGGACGCCGCTCCGAGAGCCGTACCGTCGAGGTCTCGGAGATGTCGCGTGGTTTGAAGATCATGGCCAAGGAGCTCAAGATCCCGCTCATCGCGCTGTCACAGCTCTCGCGTCAGGTCGAATCCCGTACCGGCAAGCGCCCGCAGCTTTCCGACCTTCGTGAATCGGGCTCCATCGAGCAGGACGCCGATATCGTTATGTTCTTGGACCGCTCCGCCGACGAGGCCGAAGCCTCGCGCGACGATCGACCCGACGAGGGCGTTACACGTATCGTCGTGGCCAAGAACCGTTCGGGCCCGATCGGCGACGTCGACCTGATGTTCCTGCCGGCATCCACCAAGTTCTATGAGCTTGATGGGGCACATGCCGAGGAGTAGGACAGGCGCCCGTTGCACGGGTATACTGGGAATGTTTTGTGCTTCTGCGTGCCGGCATGGCGCGTAGACAGGCCATGAATGTAAGGAGTAAACATGCCGTCAACCGTTTTGGTCGGTGCCCAGTGGGGCGATGAGGGCAAGGGTAAGATTTGCGACCTGGTCGCCGGCGACTTCGATGCCGTCGTGCGCTACTCGGGCGGCAACAACGCCGGTCACACCATCGTCGTCAACGGCAAGAAGTACGGCCTGCACCAGGTGCCTTCCGGCATCATGTATTCCGACCACGTGTCGGTGATCGGTAACGGCTGCGTCGTCAACCCCAAGGTTGTCCTTGAGGAGATCGATATGTTCGAGGCCGACGGCATCACCACCAAGAACCTCAAGATTAGCGGCAACGCGCATGTCATCATGCCGTACCACATCGATCTGGATGGCGCCTTTGAGCAGAAGCTCGGCAAGAAGAACATCGGTACCACCAAGCGCGGCATCGGTCCGTGCTATCAGGACAAGATGGCGCGCATTGGCCTGCGCATGCAGGACATGCTGGACGAGGCACTGTTCCGCGACAAGCTGGAGACCGCTCTCGCCCGCGTGAACCCCGAGCTCGAGCTCATCTACAACCTGCCCACCTACACCGTGGACCAGATTTGCGACGAGTACCTGCCGATGGCCGAGCGCCTGCGTCCCTACATCACCGAGACGAGCCTGCTGCTCAACAACATGATCGATGAGGGCAAGAACCTGCTGTTTGAGGGCGCCCAGGCGACGCTGCTCGACATCGACCACGGCACCTATCCGTACGTGACGTCTTCCAACTGCACCGCCGGCGGTGCCATCACCGGCTCTGGCGTGGGCATGAAGAACGTCGACCGCGTGCTGGGCGTCATGAAGGCCTATATCACCCGCGTCGGTTCGGGCCCCATGCCCACCGAGCTTTCCTATGAGTCCGAGGCCGGCCACACGCTGACCGAGGAGGGCTATGAGTACGGCGTGACCACCGGTCGCCGTCGTCGTTGCGGCTGGTTTGACGGCCCTATCGCCAACTATGCCTCGCGCGTCAACGGCCTCACCGACATCGCCGTGACCAAGCTCGACGTGCTTTCGGCTTTCGACACCATCAAGGTGTGCGTTGCCTACGACGTCGATGGCGAGCGTTACACGAGCGTGCCCGAACACCAGGTGCGCTTTGAGCATGCCAAGCCCATCTACGAGGAGCTCCCTGGCTGGAAGTGCGATATCACCGGTTGCCGCAGCTTTGAGGAGCTGCCGCAGGAGGCTCAGGACTACGTGGCGTTTATCGAGGATCTGGCACACACCCGCGTGACGTTCATTGGCGTTGGCGCTGGTCGCGAGCAGATCATCAACCGATTCTGGAAGTAATCGGGACTATTTGGTTATTGCGATATACCCCTTTGCAGCCCGGACGGGCGGCCGAGGGGTATATTTGCTTGCAAAGGGCTCGCGCGGAGCGGGCCGTTCATCCATAGAGGAGGCACCCTTGAAGGCGGACACTCAAACCATCGACATCCTGTTGTTGGGCAGCGGCGGCCGTGAGCATGCTTTGGCAGCCAAGCTCGCAGCATCACCGCGCGCCGGCAAGCTCTACATTGCGCCGGGCAACGGCGGCACCGCGAGCTGCGGCGAGAACGTTGTTCTCGACGACTGCGATCCTGCATCCGTGGCGGCGTTTGCGCAGAGCCACGGATGCGGACTCGTGGTAATTGGCCCCGAGGCTCCGCTCGTGGCGGGCGTGGCCGACGCCGTGCGCGCGGCGGGTATTCCCTGCTTTGGCCCGGGTGCCGAGGGCGCCCAGATGGAGGGCTCCAAGCTGTTCTCCAAGCAGCTCATGGAGCGCGCCGGTATCCCGACGGCAGCCTACGGCTCGTTTACCGACGAGGCTTCGGCTCTCGCCTACGTGCGCGAGCAGGGCGCCCCGCTGGTCGTAAAGGCCGACGGCCTTGCCGCGGGCAAGGGCGTTATCGTGGCGACCGAACTTGAGCAGGCCGAGGAGGCCGTGCGCGAGTGCTTTGGCGGCACCTTTGGCGATGCCGGCAGCACCGTGGTTATCGAGGAGATGCTCGTTGGTCCCGAGTGCTCGCTGCTGGCCTTTACCGACGGCAAGACCGTGCGCCCCATGGCCACCTCGCAGGACCACAAGCGCGCGCTCGAGGGCGACCTTGGTCCCAACACCGGCGGCATGGGCGTCTACAGCCCGGTGCCCATCGTGACCGACGAGGAGCACGACACGATGGTGAAGGTCATGGAGCAGACCGTGGCCGAGCTCGCTGCCGAGGGTATCGACTACCGCGGCTGCCTGTACGGCGGCTTTATGCTCACGCCTGCCGGCCCCAAGGTGCTGGAGTTCAATGCCCGCTTTGGCGACCCCGAGACGCAGGTCGTGCTGCCGCGCCTTAAGAACGACCTGGTCGAGGTCATGCTCGCCTGCGCCAACTGCGAGCTCGACCAGATTGAGCTCGACTGGCGCGACGAGTGGGCCGTGGCCGTTGTCCTGACGAGCGCGGGCTACCCCGGCAGCTACGAGAAAGGCAAGGTCATCACCGGTATCGCCGACGCCGAGGCCATGGAGAACGTGACCGTGTACCATGCCGGCACCGCCGTGGTGGACGGCCAGCTCGTGACCAATGGTGGCCGCGTGCTTGCCGTGACCGCTCTGGGCGACACGTTCGAGAACGCTCGCAACCTTGCCTACGAGGCCTGCGAGAAGATTGATTTTGAGGGCAAGACCCTGCGTCACGACATCGGCCTGCGCGCGCTGCGCGGCCGCGACGCTTGGGATGCCTAAAATCCGAGAGGAATGAGACGGATGGACGAGAAGAACGAAGAGCTCGTGGACGCGCGGATCGTCGAAGAGGACAGCCGCATGTATGGGCACGCCGAGGGCGAGCCTGGTGGCGAGGTCGCTGACGAGCCGGCGCTGGTGCTGGGCGATGACGACCCGCACGATGCCGCGCTGCACGAGAAGATTCTTTCGGAGGAGTGCGCCTGGAAGGGCAAGATCCTCGACGTCCACCGTCTTGAGGTTGAGCTGCCCAACGGTCACCGCAGCGCTCGCGATATCGTTCGCCATCCGGGTGCGGCGGCCGTTGTGGCGCTGACCGAGAGCGGCAAGATCGTACTGGTACGTCAGTATCGCACCGCCATCGACCGCGTGACGGTCGAGATTCCCGCCGGCAAGCTCGATCCGGGCGAGGATCCGCTCGATTGCGCCAAGCGCGAGCTGCACGAGGAGACGGGCTTTAAGGCCGGCCGTATTCGCTTTTTGACGTCGATTGTCACGACCTGCGGTTTTTGTGACGAGATTATTCACATCTACCTGGCTACCAAGCTCGAGTTTGATGCGCCCGACCCCGACGATGACGAGTTTGTCAACGTTGACCTGGTGCCGCTGCATGAGCTGATCGATGCTGTGCTCGACGGCAAGATCGAAGACGCCAAGACCGTCGTAGGCGCCTTGGCCTGTGACAGCATCGCGCATCGCCTTGGGGGCGCGGAGCTTTAACGAGCGGGGATGATCCCGCAGGTTTGTGTAAGTCAGCGAAAGTGCTCCATTTGAGACAAGGTGGCCTAAATGAGGAGGGAAGCGTATGGATATACGCGACCGACGATTGAAGGCCAGATTGTCCAAATGGGGCACTTGCAGCGTCGAGACGAAACGCGGTTTGGTAAAACCGCGTAAGGTGATTATGTTTAAGAGGTTTCTTTCGTATTACGAGCCCCAGATGGGGCTTTTTGTTGCTGATACTGTTTGTGCTCTGGTGCTTGCCGCCATTGACCTGGCGTTCCCCATTATCCTGCGCAATTTGACCGGTGGGCTATTTGCTCAGGGTCAGGCTGCCATTATGCAGGCGCTCGGCATGATCGCGGTGGGCTTGGTGCTGATGTATGCCGTCCGCTGCGCCTGCCGCTACTTTGTGAGCTATTGGGGTCACGTGATGGGCGCGCGCATGGAGTCCAAGATGCGCGAGGACCTGTTCGACCAGTATGAGCGCTTTAGCTTTGCGTACTTCGACCGCAACAGCTCGGGTGACATGATGAGCCGCGTGGTCAACGACCTGTTCGATATCTGCGAGGCGGCGCATCACGTGCCCGAGTGGATCATCATCTGCGGCATCGAGATTATCGGCTCGTTTGTGATTCTCTTTACCATCGCCCCGGTGCTGGCGCTCGCCATGGCCGTGGTGACGGCGGCGTTTGCGGTCATCATGTTTTGGCAGAACATGCGCATGCGCGAGGTCTTTAGCGACAATCGCAAAAAAATCAGCGGCATCAATGCGCAGCTGCAGGATTCGCTGGCGGGCATACGCGTGGTCAAGAGTTTTGCCAATGAGGAGACCGAACGCTTCAAGTTCCGCGCCTCCAACAATCGCTATCTTTCGTCCAAGGAGAACATGTATCACGCCATGGGCGTCTATACCGCGACGTATGGCCTGCTCTCGGGTGTGCTCTATGTGATCGTAGTGCTGCTGGGCGGATGGCTGGTCGCCCAGGGACAGCTACAGGCGGTCGATATGGCGACCTTCGCACTCTATATTTCGCTGTTCTGCACGCCGCTCGAGACGCTCGTCAATTCGGCCGAAACGTATCAGAAGGCTATCGCCGGCTTTAAACGTATGGACGAGGTGCTCTCGACCGCGCCGGATATCCAGGACAAGCCGGGCGCTACGGATCTGCAGGTGACTGCCGGCGCCGTGGAGTATCACGACGTGTGCTTTAACTACGAGGATGTCGAGCTGGGCGAGGGCTATGCCGACGAGCGTCCCGTTATCGACCATATGAATCTGTCCATCAAGCCCGGGCAGACCATCGCGCTGGTTGGCCCTTCGGGCGGTGGCAAGTCCACGACCTGTTCGCTGCTGCCGCGCTTTTATGACGTGGCTGCCGGATCCATTAGCATCGACGGCCAGGACGTGCGCGATGTGACGCAGCAGAGCCTGCGCCGCGCCATCGGCCTGGTGCAGCAGGATGTCTATCTATTTGACGGTACGATTGGCGAGAACATCGCCTACGGCAAGCCGGGCGCCACGGCAGAAGAGATCGCCGAGGCCGCCCGTCGCGCCAACATCGATGCCTTTATCGAGTCGCTTCCGCAGGGCTACGACACCGTGGTGGGCGAGCGCGGCAGCCGTCTTTCGGGCGGACAGAAGCAGCGCGTTGCCATCGCGCGCGTGTTTCTCAAGAACCCCAAGATCCTGATTTTGGACGAGGCGACGAGTGCTTTGGATAACGAGAGCGAGGAGGCGGTGCAGGAGTCACTCGAAGAGCTGGCACGCGGCCGCACCACGATTATTATCGCCCACCGTCTTTCGACCATTAAGCATGCCGATGAGATTGCGACCGTTGAGCATGGTCGCGTTGTGGAGCGTGGCACGCACGAGGAGCTTCTCGCCCGTGGCGGCACCTATGCCCGTTACTATCGAATGCAGTTCGAAGGTGCGCGTGCGCACGAGCTCGACTGATTGATATGACAGGAAGTTTATGGCTGACAAGAACCCTTTGACTCCGGAAGAAGTGACGGAGTTATTCTCCGAAATCGATGCATCCGGCGTCTTGGATCCCACGCTCGCCAAAAAGCGTACCGAGCGCATGCGTGAGAAGGAGGCTGCGGCCAAGCGCGGTGACAAAGCGGCGCTAGCGCAGCTGCGCAGCGAGGACCGCGCGAGCCAGGCAAAACATATCGACCCGCTGTCCGAGGACGATCCTTCGGGCTCGCAGGTGAGCCATACCATTACGAAGACCGCGATGGCCGTGGTCATCGGTATTTTGGTGCTGATCGTGGGCATGCAGATTGGCTACGGCGTGATGCGTCGTCTGAACACCGCCAACCTGTCCGAGAGCGTTTCGGTCGATACCGTTTCGACCGCGCTCAAGGGTGGACTTGAATGGGGCAACGGCTTTACGCAGTTCCCGCTCGACTTTACCGTCGATGAAGCCGATGAACGCACGGGCACGGTCGAGGTGACGGTGTTGGACACATCGTCTGCCAACGAGCTCGAGCTGCTGTCCAACGGGCAGATTCAGGCCGCGGCGCTTGCGACCAACGCGTTGCTCAACGATAAGATCGACCGCGTGGTGTATAACGTTCACGCCTATATCGACGAGGATAGCAACATTCAGCACGATTCCTTCTTTGGCATGTTCCCCGCGCGCGGCCACCAGAGCGCCATTTTGACGTTCGTGTGGACCAAGAGCTCATCCAACGCCACGAGTATCGACTGGAAGATGCGCATCGTGAGTATGGATGACACCATCGCCGAGCGCATTCAGAAGCAGGTGAACTCGGTGTCGTCGTTGATTGAGGACCCGGTGGTGAGCCAGACCAAGATTGACGAGGAAAAGGCCGAGCGCGATCTGGAGCATCGTCTGCATGGCCGCGAGATTTTCCGCGGCGGCAAGCCCGATCGCACACCGTCCAAACTGCTGGAGCAGGATAAGAAAAAGTAAGACGTCATCATCCCGCGTGAGCCACAAGCCTCGCGGGATGATTTTTAATCCCCGTCCTAGAAAAATCATTATGCATAGAAAGCCATAATTATCATTTCGTAAACATTTCAATGAAATTAACGCCATGAGGCATACTTGCGGTTACAATACCGCGAGGCCTAACTACACACCTTTAAGCCGGTCCTGTGAGACCGGGAAGGAGAACTATGGCGAACAACCATACCGCGGGCGCTGCCGCCCGCACCTTCGCGCCCAGCGAGCTTTGCCAGCGTATGCTGGCCAAAACCAGCAAGGGCACCTGTGGTCCCTGCATCCTGTATCTTGAGGATGGGACCATTTTTTATGGACGTGCATGCGGCGCCGAGGGCACCGCGACCGGCGAAGTCTGCTTCAACACCTCGCTCGAGGGCTACTTTGAGGTCATGACCGACCCGAGTTATGCCGGCCAAATCGTAACCATGACCTATCCGCAGATCGGCAACTACGGTATCGACGAGACCGACGTCCAGTCGGCCTTCCCCGGCGACGCCGTGCGCTCTGCGAGCGCTCCGGCCATGCGCGGCATGATCGTTCGCGACATGTGCGCCACGCCTTCTAACTGGCGCTCGGCCGTCAGCGTGCCGGAGTACCTGCGCGCACACGGCATCGTTGCTATCGAGGGTGTCGACACCCGCGCTCTGGTGCGCCATCTGCGCGACAATGGTTCCAAGATGGGCATTATCTCGACCGAGATCTTCGACGTCGACGAGCTTGCCGAGCGTCTGGCCGCAGCGCCTACGCTGGTAGGCGAGAACCTGGTCAAGACCGTAAGTTGCCCCGCGCCTCATGAGTTTGTGGCCGCCGACCTGCCTGCCACGCATGGCTTTGCGCTTTCGGCTGCCGCTCCTGCCCGTCACAAAGTGGTCGCCTACGACTGCGGTGTGAAGCGCGGCATTCTGGAAGGGCTGGTCCGCGCCGGCTGCGACCTTACCGTCGTGCCGTGGAATACGCCCGCGAGCGAGGTGCTCGACATGAATCCCGACGGCGTCTTTTTGTCCAATGGCCCCGGCGACCCCGACGCCGTGGTGGAGACCTACGAGCAGGTGCAGCAGCTGATCGGCAAGGTGCCGGTCTTTGGTATTTGCCTTGGTCACCAGATGATCAGCCTGGCCTGCGGCGCCCAGATGGAAAAGCTTAAGTTCGGTCACCGCGGTGGCAACCAGCCGGTCATGAACCTGGTAAGCCGTCGCGTGGAGATCACCGCACAAAACCATGGCTTTGGCCTGCTGTTCCCCAGCTTGGGCAAGCTTGTCCCCGAGCTTTCCGGCGGCGAGACCGAGCATGCGGCCGATGGAGATCTGCGCGTCTGGGTGCGCCGCGGAATCGCGCCGGTCGTGATGAACGAGCGCTTTGGCCGCATTCGCCTGACGCACGTGAACCTCAACGACGGCACCGCCGAGGGCATCCAGCTGCTCGACGCCCCGTGCTTCTCGGTCCAGTACCACCCCGAGGCCTCGCCTGGCCCCACCGATGCTCACTATCTCTTTACCGCCTTTACGCGACTCATGGACGGCGAGGAGAACTACCTGGACATCGACACCGCGAAGGACCGCCTGGCTGGCTGGAATTTCGCCGAGACTGAGACCGAGGAGAACTAACATGCCTAAACGTACTGACATCAAGCGCATCCTCGTCATTGGCTCGGGCCCCATCGTTATCGGCCAGGCCTGCGAGTTTGACTACTCCGGCGCCCAGGCCTGCAAGGTGCTCAAGGAGGATGGCTTTGAGGTCATCCTGGTCAACTCCAACCCGGCGACCATCATGACCGACCCGGGTCTTGCCGACCGCACCTATGTCGAGCCCATCACCGCCGAATTTATCGAGCGCGTAATCAAGAAAGAGCGCCCGGACGCGCTGCTGCCCACGCTGGGCGGCCAGACCGGTCTGAACGCCGCCGTCGAGCTGGCAAAGGACGGTACGCTCGACAAGTACGGCGTCGAAATGATCGGCTGCGACCTGGCCGCTATCGAGCGCGGCGAGGACCGCAAGCTCTTTAACGAGGCCATGGCCGAGATTGGCCTGGAGGTCGCGCGCTCGGGCTATGCCTACAGCGTGGCCGACGCCGAGGCCATCGCCGAGCGCGTGGGTTATCCCTGCGTACTGCGCCCGAGCTTTACCCTCGGCGGCGCCGGCGGCGGCATCGCTCACACCCACGAGGAGCTCGTCTCCATCGTGAGCCAGGGCTTGGAGCTCTCGCCTGCCCACGAGGTGCTGGTCGAGGAGTCCATCGAGGGCTGGAAAGAGTATGAGATGGAGGTCATGCGTGATCACGCCGGCAACGGCATCATCGTGTGCTCCATCGAGAACCTCGACCCCATGGGCGTGCATACCGGCGACTCCATCACCGTGGCGCCGGCGCAGACGCTCTCCGACCTTGAGTATCAGCGCATGCGCGTGGCCTCGCTCGCCATTCTGGAGAAGATCGGCGTCGAGACCGGTGGCTCCAACGTGCAGTTTGCCGTGAACCCCAACACCGGCCGCCTGATCGTCATCGAGATGAACCCGCGCGTGAGCCGCTCGTCCGCCCTCGCTTCCAAGGCCACGGGTTTCCCCATCGCCAAGGCCGCCGCGCGCCTGGCTGTGGGCTACACGCTCGACGAGATCGTCAACGACATCACCAAGGCTACGCCCGCCTGCTTTGAGCCCACAATCGACTACTGTGTGGTCAAGGTGCCGCGCTTTGCCTTCGAGAAGTTCAAGGGTACCGACCCCACACTCACCACGCGCATGAAGGCCGTGGGCGAGATCATGGCGATCGGTCGCACCTTTGAGGAGGCCTTTGGCAAGGCTATGCGCTCGCTGGAGGATGGCCACCAGGGCATTTGCGCCGGTGGCAAGGAAGGTGCCGACAAACTGAGCGACGATGAGCTCGCTCAAGCCGTGGCAACGCCGACCGAGCACCGCATCTTCTTTGTGGTCGAGGCCCTGCGCCGTGGCTGGGACATCGCTCGCATCCATGCCATCTGCGGTATCGATCCGTGGTACCTCAACCGTATCAATGACATGGTGCAGGTCCAGGAGAGCATCCGCGGCCTGCGTGTGGAGGATATCGACGCCGACGCGATGCGCCTGCTCAAACAGTACGGCACGAGCGACGCCGAGATCGCCGCGCTGACCAGCTCGGACGAGCGCTTTGTGCGCGCCTATCGCAAGGGCCTGGGCGTGGTTCCCAGCATGAAGACGGTTGATACCTGCGCTGCGGAGTTCTCGAGCGCCACGGAGTACCACTACAAGACGTACGAGAACATCTACCGCACGAGCCCGGATGCCAAGAAGTGCGTGGCTCCCGACGAGACCACGCCGGCGGACAAGCCCAAGGCGATGATCCTGGGCGCCGGCCCCAACCGCATTGGCCAGGGTATCGAGTTCGATTACTGCTGCGTGCACGCGAGCTACGCGCTGGCAGCCCGCGGCTTCGAGACCATCATGGTCAACTGCAATCCCGAGACCGTCTCGACCGACTACGACACGTCCGACCGCCTGTACTTTGAGCCGCTCACCTACGAGGACGTCATGGACGTTATCGATGTTGAGCGACCCGACGGCGTCGTGGTGACGCTCGGCGGCCAGACTCCGCTTAAGCTGGCGCGCATGCTCGAGGAGAGTGGCGTCAACATCATGGGCACCAAGCCCGATGCCATCGACTTTGCCGAGGATCGCGAGCGCTTCGCCGCTCTGCTCGACAAGCTGGGCATCATGTACCCGCCGGCGGGCCAGGCAACCTCGTTTGAGGAGGCCGAGGCCGTGGCCGCGCATATCGGCTACCCGCTGCTGGTGCGTCCGAGCTACGTGCTGGGCGGCCGCGGCATGATGATCGCCTACGATGCCGAGCATCTGCGCGATTACATGGCCGAGGCCGCGCGCATTAGCCCCGACTACCCGGTGTATCTGGACCGCTTCTTGGAGGGTGCGATTGAGTCCGATGTCGATGCCCTGTGCGATGGCGAAGAGGTCTACATCGGCGGCATTCTGGAGCATATCGAGGAGGCCGGTATTCACTCCGGCGACTCTGCGACCTGCATTCCGCCGTTCAGTTTTAGCGAGAGCCTGCAGACAAAGCTTCGCGAGACCACCCGTCGCATCGCGATGGCGCTGGGAGTCCGCGGTCTGGTCAACGTGCAGTATGCCATCAAGGGCGAGACCGTTTACGTGATCGAGGCCAACCCGCGTGCCAGCCGTACCGTGCCGTTCATCTCCAAGGCCACCGGCGTGCCGCTGGCCAAGTGCGCGGCGCGTATCATGGCGGGCGATTCCATCGCGAGCCTGGGCCTGCCGAGCGACGAGCGCCAGCTGGACTGGTTCTGCATGAAGGAAGCCGTTATGCCCTGGGGTCGTTTCCCGGGCGCTGACGTTATCCTGGGGCCCGAGATGAAGTCGACGGGCGAGGTCATGGGTATCGCTAAGAGCTATCCCGAGGCATACGCCAAGACGCAGCTGGCGATTGACTACAAGCTGCCCGACCCGAGCGCCGGTAAGGTGTTCATTAGCGTGTGCGACCGCGACAAGCGTCATATCCTTTCGGTCGCCCGTATCCTGCGCTACCTGGGCTTTGATATCTGCTCCACCGAGGGCACGGCGCGCGTGCTGCGTGGAGGCAACGTGACGTGCGAGGTCGTGGAAAAGATTAGCGGCCCGCACGACGGCGAGCGTCCCAACATTGGTGACCTCATCGCCGATGGCAAGATTGCGGTAATCATCAATACGCCGTACGGCCCGGGCTCGCGTGGCGATGGCTACCTGCTACGCACCGAGGCCGTCCGTCGTGGCGTGACCTGCGTGACGGCGATGTCTGCGGCCAACACGTACGTGAGTGCCATCGAGGCCGTGCGCGAGGACCAGCAGGGTCACGGCAGCGCCAACGACATGGGCATGGACGTCATCGCCCTGCAGGACCTGCCGCAGCACACGGCGTAGTGTGACCTGTCCGGCCGGGGCGGGAGGCGGACACTTTCTCTCGGAAACTGGGCTTCGCGAAG
>DBFNYT010000201.1:0-24835 GCA_048425625.1 Collinsella sp.
TCGTCGAGGGTAACGATGTCGTCGCCAGGGGCACCAATGCGGCCGACGGCAAGATCACGATGGACAAGATCACCTACACTGCGGCTGGCGAGCACACCTACATACTGCGCGAGACCAAGGTCGACGCCGACAACGGTATCACCTACAGCACCGCGGCCTACACCATCGTGACCACCGTCACCGATGATGGCAATGGCAAGCTCACGGTTAAGCATGAGCTGCAGGACGTCGAGAAGGCTATCTTCGAGAATGCTTACAGCGTTACTCCCGTGAACTCCAGTGTCACCGATCAGATCACCGCGACCAAGTCCCTGACCGGGCGTGACATGACCGCCGGCGAGTTCTCCTTCGAGCTCGTCGAGGACGGCAAGGTCGTCGCCACCGGCAAGAACGATGCCGACGGCAAGATCGTCATGGACAAAATCACCTACGACAAGGCCGGCGAGCATACCTATATCCTGCGTGAGGCCAAGGGCGCCGAAGGCAACGGCATCGCCTACGACGATAAGACCTATACCGTCGTGACTACGATCACCGATAACGGCAAGGGCAAGCTCGTGGCGAAGCACGAGCTGAAGGATGCCAAGACTGCTGAGTTCAAGAATTCCTACAAGCCGAACCCCGGCGAATTTAGCGTCACCGACCAGATCACCGCGACCAAGGTCCTGACCGGGCGCGACCTCAAGGACGGCGAGTTCTCCTTCCAGCTCGTCGAGGGCGACAAGGTCGTCGCCACCGGCAAGAACGCCGCCGATGGCAAGATCACGATGAGCACCATCGAGTACACCAAGGCCGGAACGCACGCCTACACGCTGCGCGAGGTCAAGGACAACGCCGGCGGGATCACCTACAGCGATGCCAAGTTCAACATCGAGACCACCATCACGGACAACGGCGACGGTACGCTCAGCGCCACGCATGTTCTGAAGGACGTTAAGGAAGCAACTTTCGAGAACACCTACAGCGTGACCCCGCTCGAGACCGAGGTTGACTTTGATCTGAGCAAGGCCATTGACGGCCGCGACTGGACGGATGCGGACAAGTTCAGCTTTACCATTACCGCCGCCGAGGGCACCCCGCTGCCCGATTCTGCAACCGTAACCGTGAGCAAGCACGATGCGAAGGACGGCATCGCCGCCATCAACTTCGGCAAGATCCGCTACACGGCTGCCGGAACCTACAAGTACGAGATTCGCGAGAACGCAGGCAACGCGGCAGGCATGACGTATGACGGACATGTCGCGACCGCCGAAGTGACCGTGACTGATAACGGCAAGGGCGTCCTGACCGCCAACGTCACCAAGAAGGAAAACGGCCGTTTCACCAACAAGTACCACACTGAGCTCAACTACACCGCGGCCGGCGGCCTTAAGCTCAGCAAGACCCTCTCCGGGCGTCCCATGACCGAGGGCCAGTTCACCTTTACCGTGACGCCCGCCGACGCAGCTTCTGCCAATGCGCTCGGCCTGCACGAGGGAGCCAACGTGTACAAGTCCCCTGCAGCGACAGAGGGGACCGTCGGCCTGATCGACATTCTGGCCGGCCATGAGGTCAAGTTTACGCAGGCTGACGCCGGCAAGACCTTCAAATACACCGTGGCCGAGACGAACGACCACAAGCCCGGTTACACCTACGACGATGCTGTCCGTACCGTGACGATCGCTGTCACCGACGATGGTGCCGGTACGATTACCGCTACGACGACCGTCTCCGGCGGTCCCGAGGGCACGCACGAGACGATCCACAAGAGCGGCGAGAACAAGGTTGAGAGCGCTCTGGTCCCGTTCAAAAACAGCTATAGCGCATCGACCGATGCGCACGGTGGTGACGTTGCTCAGATCGTTGCCACCAAGACCCTGACCGGTCGCCCGATGGTCGACGGCGAGTTCTACTTTGGCATCGCCTATGCGGGCGAGACGGAAGCCATCGAGGGTACGTGCGTTACCAACGTTAACGGCCAAGTGAGTTTTGGTGCTCTGCATTACACGACCGAGATGCTCGCCGACCTGGTAAACGCCAGCCGCGCCATCCGTACCGACACGGATGCCAAGCTTGCATGGACCATCAACTACACGGCCTTCGAGTACACATCTCCGCTCGCGGCCAAGGGCATCACGGCCGAAACGCCGAGCTTTAGCTTTAAGGTTATCGTGGTCGACAACGGCGACGGTACCCTGACGGCAAAGCCTGTCTACGACGGTGTCAAGCCCGAGTTCAAGAACGTCTACGGCGCCGAGGCCGTGGATGACGCACTCACCGGCACCAAGAAGCTTCAGGCCGCCAAGGGCCTGACCCCGGCCGACATCGCGGGCAAGTTCACCTTTACCGTGACCCCCGACGAGGCGGGTGCCCCGATGCCCGAGCGCACGACCGCAACCAACGACGCGGCCGGCAACGTGGACTTTGGCAAGATCCACTTTACGCTCGAGGACCTCAACCGCGTCCTGGGCGTGAAGACCGATGTTTCTGGCGACGCATCGAGCGACGCCGAGGCCAACGCTGACGAGGCCGAGGTTGACGCCGATGAGAACGGCGCCGATGAGAACGCCGACGAGTCCGACGCCGACGAGTCCGACGCCGACGACGAGTCCAAGCCCGCAGCCCCCACCGCTTCGCGCTCGCACACCTTTACCTACACGGTGACCGAGTCCGGTAGCGCCCCTGGCGTGGCCAATGACGCCAACGCCACGCGCAAGGTTTCCTACACCGTGACTGACGACGGTGCCGGACATCTGCGCGTCGTGCGCGAGGGTGACGACGGCGCGGCCTTCACGTTCACCAACACCTATAACGTGACGCCTACCGATTCTGTGGTGACCGATCAGGTCAAGACGGTCAAGCGCCTAACCGGACGCGACCTTGCAGCAGGCGAGTTCACGTTTGAGCTGCTCGAGGACGGCGTGGTTGTCGCGAGTGGCACCAACGACGCCAACGGCACCGTCGCGCTGAGCCCGATCCGCTACGAGGCGCCCGGCACGCACACGTACATGCTGCGCGAGGCTTGCCCCAACGCGCTCGGCCTGTACAAGGGCGTCACCTATGACGGCACGACCTACACCGTCCTGACCACCGTCTCCGACAACGGCGACGGCACGCTGACTGCGACGCACAAGCTCGAGGGAACTACCGAGTCCGCTGGCTTTACCAACAAGTATCATGCCATGCCCACTCAGGTCTCCATCGGTGCCATCAAGGTGCTCGAGGGACGCGAGCTCAAGAAGGACGAGTTTAGCTTTAAGCTCGTTGGCGAGGACATCGAGTCCACCGTCACCAACGATGCCGACGGCAAGATCAACTTCGACAAGTTCGAGTACGACGAGCCCGGAACGTACGTCTACACCATCAGCGAGGTCAAGGGCGACGAGACCGGTATGACGTACGACAAGTCTGTCTTTACCGCGACCGTCAACGTGGTCGATGACGGCGAGGGTAACCTCAAGGCGAGCATCGCCTATACCAAGGACGACAAGAGCGTCGAGGGCATCGTGTTCAACAACACGTACAAGAAGCCCGAAACGCCCGTGCCGACGCCCGACCCCGGCACGCCCAAGACCGTGACGAACATCGTCAAGACGGTTAAGGGCTATCTGCCCACCACGGGTGACCAGCAGGCAGCCGCGCTGCTCATGGCATTTGTCATCGCCATGGCTGGCGTCGGAGCCCTGGTCTGGGGTATCCGTAAGCGCTAGGCACACTGACAGCGCCCGGGGCCAAGGGTCCCGGGCAGCTGCCGGGGAGCCGGAAACATAGCCCCCACCCCACCCCCAGCCGCCACGGAGACGTCTCCCTTCTCCGTGGCGGCACTTTTGTGCGCGGAGGAGGAGGGCGCGCCACGAAATCGGCCCATCTACTACGTTTGGCCCCTTACCTCCAACCATGCCAAAAAACGCGAAAACAAAACCGCAGGTAGACGAGCCGTCATTTTGCGGAAAACGAGAGCATGGACGGGGTTTCCGGGTTTAGCCCCGTAAACCGGCATAGTTTTGAAATGGCATTAAATCGGCAGCAGCCATTTTGCTATGCCGGGGCGGTCGGCCGTTGGGTAATTACCCTCGCAGGTACGCAATGGCGATCTGCGTGCGGTTGCGCAGGCCCATTTTGGCCAGGATCGAGCTGATGTGGTTGCGCACGGTGCCTTCGCCCATGTAGGCGGTGGCGGCAATCTCCTTGTTGTCGAGACCGCGGGCGATGAGCTCGGCGACCTCGAACTCGCGGTCGGTCAGGCCGGCAAAGGCCGCGGGCCGGTGGGGCGTGCCTGCTTTGTCACCCATTTCGTCAAAGTCAATATCCTCGATTGCCTTGCCCTCAAGCACACGTTTGCCATCCATGACCTGCGCCAACGCTGGTGGGATGGCGGCGACATCGGTCTTGATTAAGTAGCCACGGGCACCCAGTTTGAGCGCCGACACAATGTACTCGTCATCCGAAAACGTGGTCAGGAACACCACGCGTGCTGCGGGGTCGCGCTCGAGGATCTCGCGTGCCGCCGAAAGGCCGTCACGCCCCGGCATCTGGATGTCGAGCAGCGCGATATCGGGTGCGTGTTCGGTGTAGAGCGCGACCGCGTCGTTGCCGTCGGCGCCGGTGCCCACGACTTCGATCTGCGGCTGGGCACCCAGGATAATCTTGAGCGAATCGACCACCAAGCGGTCGTCGTCGACAACAATGAGCCTCATCGGGCCTCATCTCCTTGCTGTTTTGGGACGGTGGCAAACACGCGCCAGCCGGGGGCACCGGCGCGTGGGCCGGCGGTGAAGGTTCCGCCAAGCGCCTCGACGCGCTCGCGCATGGAGCCGAGTCCCATGCCTTCTGCGGCGTTGCGGCTGTTCACCGGGGTCGCGCCGGCGCCGTCGTCGGTAACGATGAGCTGGTAAAACGACGGATGCTCCATGCATCGCACGGTCACGTTCTGAGCACGGGCGTGGCGCATGGTGTTGGAGAGCGCCTCGCGTAGGATCGCCGCAAAGCAGTTGGCGATGTTGGCGGGTGCATGCTCGGTTAAAACCTCAAGCTCAATCTGCGGCCCGCCATCTGAGCGCGCGCCCTCCACGATGCGCTCGAGCTGTACGGATAGATTGGCCGCGTTGTCGTTGAGCGCGTGGACGCTGGTGCGCACGAGCTGAAGCGCTTCGTCCACGGCGCGCTTGACGTCAGCGAAGTCGGCGGCGATGCCGGGCTCGTTGGCGTGGACCACGCGTAGGGCCTCGGTTTGCAGCGAGGCGCGCGTGAGCTGGTGCCCTACGTTATCGTGGATCTCGCGCGCGATGCGGGCGCGCTCGGCGAGCGTTGCGAGCTCGACCTCGTAGTCCTGGCGGTCGGCAAGGTCGCGGTTGCGCGCCTCGAGCGCGAGGGCTCGTTCCTGCAGCTCGTCGCGGGTGCGACGCATGCGTTCCTGCTCGCGCTCCAGCTGGGCGGTGCGCAGCGACAGTAAGGTGGCGGCGACTGAAAGGATGGCGGTCAACAGCAGCGCACGGGTGGGAAGCGCGCCGGCGTGGGCATATGCGACGAGCGCGCAGGCAAAGATGGCGCCGGCGCCTAGCGCGACCCAGGCGTGCTCACGGCGCACGTATCGCGCGATGTCATAGAAGGCGAGGGGCGCAAACGGCACAAACGACGGCACAAAGACGGCCACCATAATGTAAGCATAGCTCGCGGCCTCACCGACGCGGCGGGCGCGTTCCCCTTGCGCAATTTCCGTAAGCGAGGCGACTGCGACGCCAAGACAAAACGCCGCGACCAAGCAAGCATCCACGGCAAGGCCCAGAGCGGCCGCGATGCAGCACGCCAACACGATCGATTTGTCGAATAGCCTGTTCATACGGGTATTGTACGCGATGGCGCGCGCGACAATTGCTCAGGTGCCGCAACCGTGACATTCCTCCCGCCCGCCCCCGCCGCACTTGTGACAAAGCTCACTGGTGCGCGCCGCCCGCACCTGCGATGATGCAATCGTACCGGGCCGAAATCAACAGAAGGGCCGCCTCATGACAGACATCGTCCATGTCGAAAACCTCGTCAAGCGCTATGACGACCTTATCGCGCTCGACCACTTTAACCTGAACATCGCCCCCGGCGAGATCTTTGGCTTGCTCGGCCCCAACGGCTCGGGCAAGACCACGTCCATCAACTGCATCCTGCAGCTGCTCACCTACGACAAGGGCACCATCGAGCTGTTTGGCGAGCCCATGACGCCCGCCCGCTACGACCTTAAGCGCCGCATTGGCGTGGTGCCGCAGCAGGTGGCGGTGTTTGACGAACTCACGGTGCGCGAGAACATCGACTATTTTTGCAGCCTCTACGTAAACGACCGCAAGCGCCGCCGCGCGCTGGTGGACGAGGCGATCGACTTTGTCGGCCTGGGCGACTTTATCAAGTTCCGCCCCGGCAAGCTCTCGGGCGGCCTGGCGCGTCGCCTCAACATTGCCTGCGGTATCGCGCACAAGCCCGAGCTCATCTTTTTTGACGAGCCCACGGTGGCGGTCGATCCACAGAGCCGCAACGCCATCCTGGAGGGCATCTGCCGTCTGCGCGACGAGGGCGCCACGGTGGTGTATACCAGCCATTACATGGAGGAAGTCGAGCAGATCTGCAGCCGCATCATGATTATGGACGGCGGCCGCGTATTGGCGCAGGGCACCAACGACGAGCTCAAGCGCATGATCCAGATGGGCGAGAAGATCGTGATCGAGGTCGGTGAGGTGCCGAGTGCGGCACTCGCCGCCGTTGCGAGCCTGCCACATGTCCTGGACCTGGCGGCGACGGCAGGCCAGCTCACGTTCTCGTGCGAGGCGAGCCCGCATAACCTGACCGACATCCTCGATACGTTGCGCTCGCATGACGTGCCGCTCGGCCGCATCTACTCCGAGCCGCCGACCCTCAACGACGTGTTCCTCGAGATCACCGGCCGCGAGCTGCGCGACTAGGGGGTAGCCATGTTCAACACCATCATCATCACGCTCAAGACACTGCTGCGTCGACCGAGCACGTGGGTCTGGGGCGCGATCTTTCCCGTTGCGCTTTCCACGATGTTTATGTTTATGTTTGCGAACCTGAGCTCTGACGGCAAGGTCGACCCGGTACCGGTTGCCGCCGTCGCCGACGAAGCCTGGAGCGCATCGACCTTTAAGGACGTGGCAGCCTCGCTTGCCGAGGAGGGCGACGATCAGCTGCTCGAGATCCACGAGTGCGACGATGTGACCGCCGCGAACCGTGCGCTCAAGGCCGGCGAAGTGGCGGGCATCTATACGGTCGACGCCGAAGGCGCGCCCAAACTCACGCTGCTTTCGAGCTACGACAGCTCGCGCGCCTCGTCGGTGCTCACCGACCGCAGCATCTTGGAGACGGTAGCGAGCTCGTATACGCAAAATGCCGAGCTCATGCGCCAAATCGCCCAGGACAACCCGGCGGCGCTCGCCGACCCGGAGGCGGTTGTGCGCGCTCTGTCGCTCGAGGGCGGTACCCGCCGCGTAAGCCTGACGCGCACCACGCCCGATGGCACGGTCATCTACTATTACGCGCTCTTTGGCCTGGTCGCGATGATGTCTGCCGAGTTTGCCGCCTTGAGTGTCGTCGACCTACAGCCCAATCTGTCGGGCCTTGGTGCGCGTCGCTGTGTGGGCGGCCTTTCCAAGACGGCATCGCTGGCCGGCATCTTTATCGGATCGTGGCTGGTTTCCTTTGCCTCGATGGCGATCGCGATTGGCTACGTGCGTCTGGTTGTTGGCGTCGACTTTGGCGGGCGCGAGGGGCTCTGCCTGGTGGGCGGCGCTGCCTCCGCGCTTGCCGCGACGGGCCTGGGGCTCTTTGTGGGCACGCTGCCCGTTAAGGGCGGAAAGGCGTCCAAGTCAGGCATCCTCACAGGCTTTGCCACCACGTGTGCCCTGTTCGCCGGTCTCTACGGCGAGCCGGCGATGGCGCTTGCCGACGACGTCGCTCGCGCCTGCCCGGCCGAGTGCTGGCTCAACCCCGTCAAGCTCATCTGCGACATGTTCAACCGCCTGTATTTCTTTGAGGACTTGGGTCCCTTCGCCGTTCGCGCCGGCGCGCTTGTCCTGATGGCCCTGGTGTTTGTCGCTGCCGCCACGCTGATCTTTGGAAGGAGCCGCTATGAGCACCTTTAAGACTGCGCTTCGCATGGCGCTTGCGCACCCGTTTTACCTGCTCATCTATACGGTGTTCATCTCGCTCATGGGCGTGTTCATCGCGGCGTCGGTGAGCTGGAACTCGTCGCAGCTCACCGAATACAAGCCCTACGACACCAACGTGATCGTGGTCGATCACGACAACAGCGACCTTTCGCGGGCACTCACCAAGCACTTGGGGTCGCGCTTTGACCTGGTCACGGGCATCGGCGACGATACGTACGACCTTGCAGACGCGCTCTCCAAGAGCAACAGCGCCAAGGGCAGCGCCGACTGCGTGTTCTTTATCCCGGAGGGGTTCGAGGACGACCTGATTGCGACTGCCCGTGCGGGGGAGACCTTGCCCAAGCTCGACGTGACATACGGCTCCAGCACCATGGCGGCGGCGCTTTCGTCTGCCGAGACCTCGCGTTGGATTTCGCTCGCGGGCACTGCGGCGGCGCTTGAGCCCGCTGCTTCTAATGGCGGCGTCGCCAAGGCTGCCGAACATGCGGCCGCCGAGCGTGCCGAGGTCGAGATCGAGCAGGTCAAGGTCGACTCGACTGCCGCCGCCACGCTCGAGTCGTATTTCAACTTTGGCGCGTACGCGATTATCTCGTCGGTCATCGTGTCGGTGGGGCTGGTGTTCTCGGGCATGAACGAACCCGAGCGCGTGCGCCGCATGGATGCCGGACCGGTCTCCGAGCGCCAGCGCTCGCTCGCCGTGTTCGCGGCCGCCGCCGTGATTACCGTCTGCATCTGGTTTGTGTCGAGCATGATGGGCGTTGTGGGCTTTGCCGGCGCGGTCGCCGAGGTCGGCGTGGGCCGTGTGTGCCTGGCGCTGGCGGCGACGTTTGTCCTGGCGTGCACACCGCTGGCCGTTGGCTTTGCGCTTTCGAGTCTGGGCGCGCGCGAGGAGCTGCTCAACGGTGTGGGCAACCTGCTTGGCATGCTCATGACGTTTTTGGGCGGCGCCTGGATGCCGTTGTCGCTCATGGGCTCGGCCGTGCAGACCGTGGCGCAGTTTGTGCCGACGTATTGGGTGAACGACGCGATCGGCAAGGCGCTCGCCTCGGACCTGACGCCTGCCGTGCTGGGCGACATCGCCTGCGACCTGGGCGTCACCGTGCTCTTCGCCGCCGCCATTGCCGCCGTAGGCCTGGCCCTCTCACGCGCCAAATCCCGCGCCTAACCACCTGGTCATTCAAGAACGTCCCCAACGACTAGTCTTGAAACAAATCCCCACTCTCGCCCAAAAATAGTTCGCCAAGGTTTACTATTGCGTTCATAAAGTAGTATGAGGCTAACAATGGGGGGTAGTATGGCGACGAAGAAAGCCTACGTCCAGGTCAAGGATCTCAAAAAGCACTACGGCGACGGTGATGCGCGCCTGACGGTACTCGATGGCATCGACGCGTCCATCAACCGCGGCGAGATCTGCGTCATGCTGGGTCCCTCGGGCTCGGGCAAGTCGACCTTTCTCAACCTGATCGGCGGCCTGGAGGATGCCGACGCCGGCTCTATTCTGGTGGACGGCTGCGACCTCACCACGCTCAACGCCGCCGACCTGGGTGAGTATCGCCGCCGTGAGCTGGGCTTTGTCTTCCAGTTCTACAACCTGGTGCCCGATCTCACCATCAAGGAAAACATCGAGGTCACGGCGCACCTGTCCAAAAACCCGCTCAACATTGACGAGCTGCTGCGCTCGCTGGGCCTCTATGAACATCGCAACAAGTTCCCGCGCCAGGTCTCGGGCGGTCAGCAGCAACGCTGCGCCATCGGCCGCGCGCTCGTCAAAAACCCGGGCCTGTTGCTGTGCGACGAGCCAACGGGCGCGCTCGATTACAAGACATCCAAGGAAATCTTGCAGCTCATGGAAGACGTCAACCGCACCTACGGCTGCACCGTCATCATCGTTACCCACAACGCTGCCATTGCCCGCATGGCCAACCGCGTGCTGCGCCTGCGCGACGGGTGCATCGTCGAGGACGAGCTCAACGAGTCGCCGGTCGCGGCCGCCGAGCTCGATTGGTAGGCGACGCCATGTCACCTCTCACAAAACGACTCCCCCGCGAGCTGCGTCGCAATATCGGTAAATACCTGGGCATCTTCCTGCTTATGTGTGGAAGTATCGCCCTCACGTCGGGCTTTTTGCTCGCCGCGCACTCCATCGGCTGCCTCATCGACGACATGCGCGATGCGTACACGATTGAGGACGGCCGCGTAACCACTTCCTTTGAGGCCACCGACGACCAGCTCAAAGCCGCCGAGGACGCGGCTAAGGACGTCGGCGGCGTCACGCTCTACAAGAACTTCTCCATCGACGCCATCATCAAAAAGGCGTCCGGCGACGACGGCACCAAGCGCACCCTGCGCACCTACGCGCACCGCACCAAGGTCGATATCGCGTCCTACTGCGAAGGCAAGCAGCCCCGCGCGGATGACGAGGTGGCCATCGACCGCGTCTTCGCCACCAACAACGATCTTGCCGTGGGCGATAAGGTCGAGCTGGAGGGCCGCATCTACACCATCTGCGGCATCATGACGCAGCCCGATAGCCAGGCGCTGTTCCTCAACAACTCGGACTTTACGGTGAACACCATCACCTATGGCGTGGCCGAGGTCACCGATGCCGGCTTTGCCGCGCTCGAGGACGCCGGTGGCGCGCCCGCCTACACCTACTCCTTTACTTTTAACGACTGCGACCTCTCCACCGCGGACCGTATCGATGCCGAGCAGGATATGGTCGAGGCGCTGACGGATGCCGATGCGCGTGTGGACGACCTGACCGATGCCGATTCCAACCAGGGCATTGGCTATGCGCGCGACGATGTGGACGGCGACTCTATGATGTGGACGACGCTGCTCGACATCATCATCGTGATCATGGCGTTTGTCTTTGTGGTCCTTACCGACGCCACCATCGAGGAGGAGAGCGCCATTATCGGCACGCTGCTCGCCAGCGGCTATCGCCGTCGCGAGATCGTGCTGCACTACCTTGCGCTTCCCGCCATCGTGGGCGTGCTCGCGGCGCTTTTGGGTACCGCGCTCGGCATTGCGTTCTTTACCGAGCCCATGCGCGGCCTCTATTACGGCTCGTACAGCCTGCCGCCCTTCCAGGTGTACTGGAGCTGGGAGATCTTTGTAAAGTGCGCCGTGGTTCCCGCCGCTGCGCTCATCCTCATTACGTTGGTGGGTCTGCTTCGCAAGATGGGAAAGACGCCGCTGCAGTTTCTCCGTCACGAGGCGGGCGGCAAGTCGGGCACCAAGCGCGGCCTGCAGCTGCCGGAGCGCATGGGTTTTGTTTCCCGCTTCCGCCTGCGTATCTTCCTGCGCAATCTGGGCAACTTCGCCACGCTCTTCGTGGGCATCGCGTTTGCCTCGCTGCTACTGCTCTTTGGCCTGGCGATTCTGCCCACGATGACGCACTACGCGGACAACCTCGAGACGAGCCTGGTCGCCGAGCACCAGTACACGCTCAAGGCTCCGCTGGAGCTCGAGGGCACCGCCGAGGAGCGCGAGCAGTGGTCGGCACTCGAGCGCTTGCAGTCGGTTGACGGCGCGCTGCTTTCCGCCGCCCAGGATGCCGATGACGAGCTTGACGACGCGGCCGATGCGGCGCAGACGGCAGCTGATGCCGCGACCACATCTCCGTCTGCCGAGAGCCTGGCCGCGGCGCAGGACGCGCTCGCCAAGGTCCAGGACAAGAAGGATGCGCTTTATGCGCGCCTTGACGATCTTGCCGATGCCCTCGGCTGCAACCGCGATGAGGCTATCGACCTGATTGACAAGGCCTCTAAGATCGACGCTGACAACGACGATATCCACCCGGTCAATACGACCGATAACGATGCGGGTGCAATCGCGCAGGCCGAGAAATACGCCGTCTACCAGCTGCAGTACGACCGCGGTGATGGTAATGGGCAGGAGACGATTTCCGTCTACGGCATTTCATCCGATTCGCGCTACTGGAAAGGACTGGACGTCGGCGGCGGCTGTGTCGTCTTTGGCGGCGGCCTGCTCGACAAGTTTGGCTGGAGCGAGGGCCAGAAGGTCACGCTCGACGACAAGTACGAGGGCGAGCATTATTCTCTTGAGTGCGCGGGCAAGGACTGTGCCTGGGGCTCCAAGTCGGACATGAATATCTATATGAGTATCGACGACTTTAACGAGCTGTTCGACAACGACGCCGCCTACTTTAACGGCTATGTGAGCGACGAGAAGCTCGACCTCGACGCGCGCTACTTTGCCGGCGACACCACGCCCGACGACATGCGCGCCGTGGGCGACCAGTTCATCGGCATGATGAGCAAAATGATCGGCATGATGGTTGGCCTCGCGGTGTTTATCTTCCTGCTGTTTATGTATCTACTGACCAAGGCTGTGATCGACCACAGCGCCCGTTCGATTAGCTATATGAAAGTCTTTGGCTATCGCGATAGCGAGATCTCGCATCTGTACATCCGCTCGATCACGCTGTGCGTGGCGGCGTCGCTCGTGCTGAGTCTGCCGGTCATTATTGGCTCGCTCACGGCCATCTTCCGCTCGATGCTGCTCGCCTACAACGGCAATATCGAAATCTATGCGCCCGCTTGGTCCATGGTTGCATGCGTCGGCATTGGCTTTGCGACCTACCTGGTCGTGGCGTTGCTGCACATGCGTTCCATCAAACGTGTGGGCCTGGCCGAAGCTCTCAAGGTGCAGGAGTAGTCATCGGGGACAGTCTTTGCCGATTCGCCGGTTCGCCGGCCGTGCTGGCAAGGACTGTCCCCAACTGCCGGCAGGAAAGGAACGTCCCTAGCTGCCAGGTGGCGAGGCACTCATTTAAGTCCGTCCCCAATGAGTGGTTTCAGTCATTTAAGTCTGTCCCCAATGACTAGGTGCCGCGCTTGACATTAACTCTGCTTTAACTGGTACCATCCCTTATGTCTGTAACGCCATATAGACCGAGGGGATAGATCTATGACCGCAACTGCACCCGCAGCACCCGCTAAGGTGTACTTCACCAACCTGCGCACGCATGCTCGCGAGAGCCAGCTCGACAAGCTCAAGCGCCTCATCCGTCACGCCGGTATCGAGCAGATCGACTTTGAGAACAAGTTCGTCGCCATCAAGATTCACTTTGGCGAGCTGGGCAACCTGAGCTTTTTGCGCCCCAACTACGCCCGCGCCGTCGCGGACGTCGTGAAGGAGCTGGGCGGCAAGCCCTTCCTCACCGACTGCAATACGCTCTATGTCGGTAGCCGCAAAAACGCGCTCGAGCACATCGATACCGCCTACCAGAACGGCTTTACCCCGTATGCCACGGGCTGCCAGATCATCATTGCCGACGGCCTCAAGGGCACCGACGAGGCGCTCGTCCCGGTCGAGGGCGGCGAGTACGTGCACGAGGCCAAGATCGGTCAGGCGCTCATGGATGCCGATATCGTGATCAGCCTCACCCACTTTAAGGGTCATGAGCAGGCCGGCTTTGGCGGTGCCATGAAGAACCTGGGTATGGGAGGCGGCAGCCGTGCCGGCAAGATGGAGCAGCATGCCGCCGGCAAGCCGAACGCCTCGACCGAGCACTGCGTTGGCTGCCGTGCCTGCGAAAAGATCTGCGCGCACAACGCTGTCTCGTTCGACGGCACCCGCGAGCGCGAGCTTGCCAGCGGCGCTACTCACACGGTGCACGTGGCCACCATCGACCACGATCGCTGCGTGGGCTGCGGCCGCTGCATTGCGGCATGCAACCAGGACTGCATCAAGCCCGGCTATGACGCCGCGGCCGACGTGCTCAACTGCAAGATCGCCGAGTATACAAAGGCCGTTGTCGACGGCCGCCCGAGCTTCCACATCTCGCTTGCCATGGACATCAGCCCCAACTGCGATTGCCATCCCGAAAACGACACGCCTATCGTCAACGATATCGGCATGTTCGCGAGCTTCGACCCGGTCGCCATCGACCAGGCCTGCGCCGATGCCGTCATGGCATCCGAGCCGCTGCCCAACACCGAACTCACCGATAGCGCGGCCAAGATGGAGCACAACCACGAGCATCTGGAGGGCGAGCAGGCCAAGGATCCCTTCTGCATCACGCATCCCGACACCGACTGGCGCGCGTGCATCGCGCACGCCGAGAAGATCGGCCTGGGCACGAGCAAGTACGAGCTCATCGAGGTCAAGTAGCGCCTAGCTATTGGACAAAATAAGCGCCTTTGTAGCGTTAGTTGAGCAAAAGCCGCCCGTGAGCACAGCGCTCACGGGCGGCTTTTTGGAAGTGCGGCGAAAAATCGAATCCCGCCGACCACAAACCGTTTTTTGGCAACAAAACCCCAGACGTTGCTTTTTGCCTAAAAATACTCGTCGAGGAAGTTGTCGACCGTGTTCCAGTAGAGTTCGGGGTCGACCTGCGCGCTCTTGGCGTGGGTGGCGCCATGGATAGTGAGCTTTTGCTTGACCTTGCTGGCGCACGCGTCGTAGTTTTGGTCGAGCATGCTGTACGGCACAAAGGTGTCCTGGTCGCCGTGGATAAACAGCATGGGAACTGTCGCGTGTTTGAGTTGCTCCACACTGCTCGCCTTATGAAAGTCGTAGCCCGCGCGCACGTTGCACACCAAGTTTGCTACATCGAGCAAGGGAAAGCTGGGCAGGCCGAACACGTCCTTGAGTTGCAGAGAAAACTCGTCCCAAACACTCGTATAACCGCAGTCCTCGATAATGCATTTTACGTTTGCGGGCAGAGACTCCCCCGCGACGTTCATGGCGGTTGCCGCACCCATCGACTCGCCAAAGACCAGGATGCGCGCCTCGGGGTCAGCCTGAACGATTCGCTCGATCCATGCGACGATGTCGAGACGCTCGGGCCAGCCCATGCCGATATAATCGCCGCCGGAGCGCTCGTGGGCGCGGGCGGCGGGTGCGATTACGTTCATGCCGCGGTCGTGGAATCGCTTGACGTATCGGGCCATACCGATGGGCTCGTTGGTATATCCATGCAGGCAGACGGCGTAGTCGTGCGTGCTCTCCGACGCAGCAAAATGCCAGGCGGCAAGCTCGGTCCCGTCATCTGCGGTGAGGCTGCTGCTCTCGCGATTCTCTTTAAACCACGCCCGCGCCTCGGTTTCCTCGGCATCCGGCTGCTCACCTTCTTTGTCGTTCTTGCTATCCTGCATCATCTTCATGGTGTATGGCGCGCGGGGATTCAGCGCGAAGTCAAACAGAAAGTTGCCGGCAAATCCGAGCAGCGCAACGACAACCACCAGCGCAACGACGCCGGCTATCTTGAGCTTTCGATGGGAACGTGCGTTTTGAGACATAAGAAGCTTTCCTATAATATGTTAATACATCAACATTTAATGCAAGCGCATTATGGACGTTCGCCGTTGATGCGTCAACAGGCAAAGAATGGGTAAACAAGGGGTCACGTATGGTGCAAATTTCACACGTACCCAGACGCTTTGATATAGTGTTGAGAACTCTTTACGTTGGAGGATGTAACCGGCATGTCCGATTCGAGCGACAGTTCTAAGCCGCGACCCAAGACCGCGGCCGTTCCACACTACACAGTGGGCGAGGAGATCATGAACTCCGTCACCCATGGTGTCGGCTGCCTGCTGGGTATCGCGGGCCTGGTGCTCCTGATCGTATTCGCCGCCCTGCGCGGCGGAGGCCCGGCCCATATGGCCGCGGCGATTGTCTATGGCGTCAGCATTATCCTCGAATACCTAGCCTCCACGCTCTACCACGCGATTCAGCCCGCGCACGCCAAGCGCGTGTTTCGCATCATCGACCACAGCTGCATCTACCTGCTCATAGCCGGCAGCTATACGCCGTTTTGCCTCATCACGCTCGCAAACGACGGCGGCGCTGTGCTGTTCTTTGCCGTATGGGCCATCGCCATCATCGGCATCGCCCTCGAGTGCTTCCTACGCGAGCGCCAGCCGCATTGGGTAAGCGGCCTGGTCTACCTGCTGATGGGCTGGCTCGTTGTCTTTAAGCTGCCCGAACTTGTGGCGCTGCTCAACCCCGTGGCACTTGCCCTGCTCGCCGTCGGCGGCGTGTGCTACACCGCGGGCGTGCCGTTCTATATCGCCAAAAACGTACGCTACCTGCACAGCGTGTTTCACCTGTGGGTGCTCGCCGGCAGCATCTTCCAGTTCATGGCGGTGATCCTCTTCGTAATCTAACGATCACGCATCCGCGCCCACGGCTCCGCTCGCACGGGCGACCGGCGCAATTGCCCTATCCGCTACGTACGTCTCCTGCCAACGTCCCGAATCTTGGAGGTTCGAGAAACTCCCGATGGACATAACCATCTCCCTTATCACCACCCTCGTTCTGACCCTCATCAACGGCTACTTCTCTATGTCCGAGATGGCCCTCACCACGGCCAAGCGCGCCGTGCTGGAGCACGAGGCCGAGGAGGGCGACAAGCGCGCCGAGCACGCCATTAAGCTCGCCGCCGATTCCGACCAGCTGCTCGCCACTATCCAGGTCGCCATCACGCTCGTGGGCTTCGCCTCGTCCGCCGTCGCCTCGACGAGCCTGTCCGACCCGCTCGCCACGTGGCTCATGAGTTTTGGTATCGCGCCGCTCTCTGCCATCGCACGCGGCCTGGCGCCGGTCATCATCACCGTCGCCGTCGCCTTTGTGTCCATCGTGATTGGCGAGCTCGTGCCCAAGCGCATCGGCCTGGCCAACGCCGAGGGCGTGTCCAAGCAGGTCGTGGGCCCGCTCTCCGTGTTCCAAAAGATCGCCCGCCCGCTCGTGTGGCTGACTGGTGCCTGCTCCGACGGCCTGGCCCGCATCCTGCGCATCAAGAGCGCCGATGACCGCCAGAATGTCTCGGAGGAAGAGATCAAGTACATGGTCTCGGAGCAGGACGACCTGCTCGACGAGGAAAAGCGCATGATCCACGAGATCTTCGACCTAGGCGACACCGTGGCTCGCGAGGTCATGGTGCCGCGCGTGGACACTACCATGTGCGAGGACGACGAGACGGTCGCCGACGTGCTGTCTACCATGCGCCAGACCGGCTTCAGCCGCATCCCCGTCTATCACGAGGATCCCGACAACGTGGCGGGCATCGCGCATATCAAGGACCTGATTCAGCCGTCGCTCGACGGCAAGGGCGACCAGCCCATCGCCGGTTTTTTGCGCGACGCCACCTTTGTGCCCGACACCAAGGACATCCTGCCGCTGCTGTCCGAGATGCAGACCTCGCACGAGCAGATTGTGGTGGTCGTGGACGAGTACGGTGGCACGGCCGGCATCATCACCATCGAGGACATCGTCGAGGAGATTGTGGGCGAGATCGAGGACGAGTTCGACCCCGACAACAAGTACCTCACGCGCCTCTCGCGCCGCGAGTGGCTCGTCGATGGGCGTTTTTCGTGCGATGACGCGATTGAGCTTGGTTGGCCGCTCGAGGAAAGCGATGATTATGAGACCATCGCCGGCTGGATTTTGGAGCTTTGCGACTCGGTGCCCGACATCGGAGAGGTGTTTGAGGTTGCGGGGTGCAAGTTTAAGGTGCAGTCGATGCGTGGCCAGCGCATCTCGCTCATTCGCGTGATCGCTCCGGCCGAAACCGATAAGAAGGATTCCGAGTCCTCGGCAGACGAGCCGACGACGTCGGGTGCGGGTTCTGCGAATCCGCACGACGGCGACGAGTAGGACAAGGAAGAGTAGGGGAGAGTTATGGCAGGCCTGTTCAACATCCTTAAGGTCACCGTCAGCGGGGACAAGATCTGCGCGCATGTGCTGGTGAACCCCGGCATGCCGCTCATGACCTCGGAGGATATCGAGGCCACGGCGCGCGTGTATTACCTGGTGCCGGCGATTGCCAAGCACCTGTGCCTGGGTGATTCCGGTCGCGAGTTCCAGGACTGCATGGGCCAGACCGAGCTCTGCCACCTGCTGGAGCACGTGACGGTCGAGCTCATGAACGAGACCGGGCTTGCCGGCAGCATTTCGTGCGGCCGCACCCGCGTGAGCGAGCACGACGAGCGCGTCTTTGAGGTTGAGCTTTCGTGCCCCGACGACGCGCTGGCCATCGGTGCGCTGTCTTCGGCAACCTTCATGATGGACTGGGCGTACTTGCACGCCGACCAGCCTGCCCCCGACGTGGAAGGCACGGTCGCGGGCCTGCGCAACCTGGTGCTGGGCATGCGCGCCGAGGCCGAGGGCAAGGATCCTCACGAGGCCGTCGCCGCTGCGAACGGCGAAGATGCTGCCGAGGACGAGGGCGCTGACGAGGGCGATGTGCCGGTCGACGCCGAGCCCGCTGCCGATGTGACCGCCGAGCCCGTTCCCACCGAGCCCCAGGGCGTCCCCAACTTTGACGACGAGCCTCAGGTGGCGATTGATACCGAGGGCGCGGTTGCCGAGAACCACGAGGCTTCCGCGGCTGTCTTTGGCGGTGCGGCGACGGTTCCGGCAGGACCTGCGCATGAGGGCGGCCTGCCGCTCGTGGACGGCGCCGGCGAGGACCCGGGTGCCACAGTGGCCATGCCGGCTATGCCTCAGGAGTAGGCCTACTCGTTTACCACCATCACGTACCTGCGCTTTTGCCGTACGCAGATGAGCGGAGCGGCAAGTGATGCGCTGCGGGTATAATGGACAGCATTCAAACGGTGGGCACCGACGTGCCCGCAGGAGAGGAATGATCATGGGTAAGACTTTCAGCTTTGTCTCCGGCGCACTTTTTGGTGCCGCTGCCGGCGCTATTATCGGCGTTGCTCTGGCCCCGCGCTCGGGCGCCGAGACCCGCGCCATGGCTGCCGATATCGCCAACGACGCCTGGGACAATATGCGCGACACCTACGAGCACGGCGCCGAGGAGGCCCGTGCTGCGGTGAATGACTTTGGCCCGATGGTCGATGCCAAGACCGACGACCTGCGCGCCAAGGTCGACCTGGCCCGCGAGCGCATGGACCAGCTGCGCGAGCAGCTCAACGACGCCATTTCGGGCGGCAACGTGACGCCTGCCGCCGACGTCGTGGTCGAGAACGCCGTCGAGGTTGATACCGAGGCTGCGGAGCCCTCGACCGAGGCATAATGCGCGCCGGGGATTTTGTCGGCGCCAAGATCTATCGCAAGCCTACCGAGGACAAGCGCACCAAAAAGGACGGCACGCCGCGCAGCCCTAAAAAGCTCGGAAAGATTCACTTTCCGGTCTTTACCCCGGGCGGTACGCGCGTGGTCGGCTTTATGGTCCGCCAGTCCGATATCGCGGGCATGATCGAGCGCCCCGATCGATTCGTAGCGCTCGACGCCATTGGTGTCTACGAGGGCGCCATTGCGGTCGATGACGTCAAGGACACGTACGATGCCGCCGCCGCTAAGCGCCTCGACATCAACCTGGACGATTGCATCATCTGGGTCGGCATGGACGTGCGCACGGAATCGGGCGACGTCGTGGGCTATTGCTCGGATGTGGAGTTCAAGCCACGCTCGGGCATCGTGCAGGCATTCTATGTGACCGCCGGTGCTGCTTCGAGTGTTTTGGTCGGTGACACGCAGGTGCCGCCGACGATGCTGCGCGGTTATGCGGACGGCGCAATGATCGTTTCGGACGAGGTCAAGTCGCTCGGGTATTCGGGCGGCGCCGCCGCAAAGGCTGCCGAGGCAAGCGTCGTGGTGGGCGATAAGGTCAAGAAGGGCGCCAAGGTGCTCGACGACAAGGGATCGGTTGCCGTGGACAAGGGCAGTCGCGCACTGGGCAAGCAGCTCGGCAAGACGCGCGGCATGTTCAAGGCCTTTAAGGACGAATACCAAAAGGCGAGCGGAGGCTCGTCAAAAGCTACAAAATAGCGACGTACCAAATGATGGGAGGCAAGCCGGAGACCTGTTGCTCCGGCTTGCTGTGTTTATGGGGGAGGGCACATGCGCCAAAACGGATCCAACTTAAACGAGCGTTCGGGTGCGCGTCCGACGGCGCGCCGCGACCTGGGGCAGCTGCCCAGCGGTCAGCGCAAGCGTCACCGTAAGCCCGGCGCGATGTATCTCAACCATAGCCGCGGCTTTAGCGACCGCAGTGCGCGCATCGGCAACAGCCGTACGCCCCGTCGTTCGTCTCGCCTGCCCTACGCGCTCATCGCCGTGGGTTGCGCGCTCGTGCTGTTTATCGCTGCCGTCGTGGGCTACGTCAACCGCAGTGTGGACGTGGAGCTCAACGGCCAGAAGACCGCGGTGCGTGTGGGCTCTACGCTGCAGAATCTCATCGACGACCAGGAGTTGACTGACACCTACGACGCAGGCGACCTGCTGGCCGTCGATGACAGCGTGCTCAAGCGCCATGGGGGCGAAAAGCTGTCGGTGAAGGTCGACGGCAAGCGCGTGAAGCAGGGCAAATGGGATAGCCGCGAACTCGAGGGCGGCGAGAAGGTGACGGTCAAGGATGGCCGTAACACTTACGAGAAGCACGAGGTTCAGGCTACGGTTATCGAGCCCAAGCTCAAGGTCGAGGGCACGGGCGCTATCGAGTATGTGCAGACATGGGGTGTCCAGGGCCGATCCGAGGTGTGGGTTGGTGAGCAGTCAGGCAAGACGCAAGACCGCGGCGAGGTTGTGCCCGCCACCGATTGCGTTGTTGCGTGCGCCAGCGTGGCGCCCAAGGGCAACAAAAAGTACGTGGCACTGACGTTTGACGAGGGTCCGAGCGGCGCCACCAAACAGATCTTGCAGGTGCTCAAGGAAAAGGGCGTCACCGCGACGTTCTTCCTTTCGGGCGATGCGGCCGAGGCCTCGCCTGCCACGGCCAAGGCGATTGTCGACGCCGGGTGCGAGATCGGATCCAACAGCTACAGCGACGATTCGCTCAAGGGTCAGGACCGTGAGGCGGTACGCGAACAGATCACGAAAGGCACCGATGCGATTAAGTCGGCGACCGGCGTGAAGACGATGCTGCTGCGTGCTCCCTACGCTGCCTTTGACGAACAAAACTGGATTGATGCGATGGACCTGGTCTCCGCCGTGGTCTCGTGGAATATTGACTCGGGCGACTGGCTGCTCAACGGTGCCGACGAGCAGGTCTCGACGGTGCTCGATTCGGTGACGCCGGGCAATATCGTGCTGCTCACCGATAGAGACGAATGCGCCGAGCAGACGCTCGAGGCGCTGCCGCAGATTATCGACGGCCTCATTGCCGACGGCTACAAGATCGTGACGCTCAGCGACCTGGTCAAGACGGACACGTCGCTGAGCAAAAAGCTCACCTCGCTGACGAAGGTCACCATGCCCAAGGACGCCGTGTTCCCCCAACTTGCCGAGGACGACGACGCCACAGAGTAGTCATTGGGCAGTCGTTTAAGAACGTCCCCAATGACTATGTCACGGATGCGTCAGCGTTTGGTATGCCTGCAATGTGCAGCGCATAAAATCGATGCCGCAGGGCGATGCTGATGCTATAGTTACTGCGGTTAATGAGGGTCAAGAGAAAGGTTACAGGTGAAATCCAAACCTCGACCATACAGTCGATGACCCCATGCAGGTGCTTTTTGCGCATGCACGGGGTGTGAGCGTCGAGCGGCGTGCCGCCCGCGCATGCGTATACATATCCAGAAGCCCCCGGACGCCGCACGCGCGGCCGCATCCGGAGGAATTATGATGGGGAGCACCATTGAATTATCTGAGTGAGATGCTCAAATTGCCGGTCTTGGACGTCGATGGCGAAAAGCTCGGCGTTGTGAACGATTTTGGCATTGCTACCGGCGAAGTTTTTCCGCACGTGACGTCGCTCGCGTTCCGCGGACCCGGCAAGACGCCGTTTATGATCAGCTGGCGCAAATGGGTCGACCGTATCGACGAGACGGGTGTACACCTTAAGACGTCGGCCACCGAAATCCGTTTTTCGTACCTGCAGCCGACCGAACTCTTGCTTGCCCGCGACGTGCTCAACAAGCAGATTGTCGACACGCAGGGCATGAAGGTCGTGCGCGTAAACGACATCAAGTTTTCCATGTCGGGCGAAAACCAGCTGCGCCTGCTGGGCGCCGAGGTCGGTGCTCGCGGTCTGCTACGCGCCATCAGCCCCGCGCTCGAGCATATCGTCGAAGGCTTTATGAAGCACCTGGGCAAGCCACTCAGTGAGGACATCATCGCTTGGTCCTACATGGACCTGCTCGACCGCTCGACCAAGAACATTCAACTCTCGGTGTCGCACAAGACGCTCGGCGAGCTGCACCCTGCCGACATCGCCGACATTATCGAGCAGCTCGACCCGCGCCTGCGTGCGCAGGTGTTTGCACAGCTCGATACTGCCCAGGCCGCCGAGGCCATCTCGGAGTTCGATGACGACGAGCTTATGACCGAGATGCTCGAGGGTCTGTCCGACACGGACGCATCGTCGATGCTGGCCATGATGGACCCGGACGACGCCGCCGACCTGATCGACGAGCTCGATTACGAGAAGGCCGAGAAGCTCCTGCGCCTGATGGGCGTCAAGGAGGAGAAGGCGATTCGTAACCTGCTGGGCTATGAGGACAACACCGCCGGCCGCATCATGACCTCGGAGTTTGTCTCGCTGCCCGCCACGGCGACGGTCGGCGATGCCATCGAGGCGATTCGCAAACTCGATGAGGACTTCGAGAGCGTCTACTACGTCTATACCGAGGATCCGAGCGGCATGCTGACCGGCGTGCTTTCGCTGCGCACGCTGATCGTAGCCGACCGCGACGCCACGCTGGGTCAGCTGGCCTATCGCGACCTGGTCTATGTGTCGCCCGACGAGGACCAGGAAGACGTGACGGACGAGATGACCAAGTACGACCTGGTTGCCATCCCTGTCTGCGACGAGAACCGTCATATCCTGGGTATCGTGACCTTCGACGACGCCATGGACGTTATCGCCGAGGAGCATCAGGAGGACCTGCAGATCGCCGGTGTCGGCTCGGGCGATAGCGCGTCGGACGACTCGACGAACGTGCTCAGCTGGTTCGTGCATCGTCAGTACTGGGTCGTCGTGTGGGGCATTGCCTCGTGCATTATGGCGACGGTGCTGGGGACGGCGCTGGGCTCCGCGCATCTGGTGGTGTTCCCCATGTGCGCCATGCCGCTCGTGCTGCTGGCGGCCTCGCGCATGGTGTCGTTCGTCAAGAACTACTTCCTCGAGTACGACGGTCACGACGACGAGCCCAAACCGTACCTGGGATTCTTCTTCCAGAGCACGGGTATGGGCCTGATCCTTTCGCTTGTTACTTACCTGTGCGCGCAGCTGGTGCGCACTGCCGCGTTCCCCGATGCGCCCATGTTTGAGGAGCAACTCTTTACCGGGTGCTTTAATATCGCTGCCATCATTTGCCTGGTTGGCAACATGAGCGCCGTGATTTACCTGATGGTGCTGTTCTGGCGTGACGAGCATGACCTCAACACGTCGGGCACCGCCATGAACGTTATTGCCGTCATGATCTCGTGCGTAGCGTACTGCGCCGCTGCGGTGCTGCTCACCATGTCGGTCATGGGTTAGGTGGTCGCGTGCAAAATACCAAGCAAAAGTCGGGCACCAAGCAAAAGTTGACCATCGCGGCCATCTTTGGCGCTATGGGTCCCGGTCTGCTGGCGGCGCTTTCGGGCAATGACGCCGGCGGCATTGCAACGTATTCCAGCGCGGGCGCCAGCTATGGCTACAAGATGCTCTGGATGCTTCCCGTCATGACTGTGCTGCTCATCGTGACGCAGGAGACCGCGGCACGCTGCGGCTGCGTCACGGGCAAGGGCCTGGCATCGCTCATTCGTGAGCGCTTTGGCGTGCGCAAGAGTGTACTTGCTATGGCGGCGCTGTTGATCGCCAACACGGCTGTTACCATTTCGGAGTTTGCGGGCATCGCCAGCGGCCTTGCTCTCTTTGGCGTGCCGGCGAGCATTTCGGTGCCGTTGGTGGCGCTGCTGGTGTGGATGCTTACCATGTCGGGTAGTTTCCAGCGCATCGAGAAGATTCTGCTGCTGGTGAGCTGCGTGTTCGTGACCTATATTGTCGCCGCGTTTATGGCTGGCCCCAACTGGGGTGAGGTCGCGGTCGACCTGGTCGTGCCTAACATTCAAAATGACCCCAGCTACGTGTCGCTTGTGGTCGCAACAATCGGTACCACCATCGCACCGTGGATGATCTTCTTGGCTCAGAACAACGTGGTCGATAAGAATGCGGGCGAGGACGACATCGTGCTGCAGCGTATTGATACCGTGAGCGGCTCGATCGCTGCTGATATCATTGCGGGCTTCATTATTATCACGACCGGTACGGTGCTGTTCCCGGCGGGTATTCAGATTAGCGATGCCGCCGATGCCGCCCGCGCGCTGGAGCCCATCGCGGGCCAGTGGTCCACAGTGCTGTTTGCCTCGGGCCTGGTCGCAGCGAGTTTTTTGGCTGCCTGCGTGCTGCCGGGCGTTACGTCGAGTGCCATCTGCGAGGCTTTTGGCTGGGAGCGCGGCGCCGATCGCAGCTGGGACGAGGCTCCGGTTTACCGCGGCATCATTACGGCCATCATCGGCATTTCTGCCGTGTTGGTGCTCATGCCTGGCGTCGATTTGTTCCAGATTATGATGACCTCGCAGGTCATCAACGGCGTGCTGCTGCCCGTAGTCCTGGTATTTCAGGTAGTTATCGCGGCGGATCGCCACATTATGGGCGCCAACCGCAACGGCCGAGTATGGAACGTGCTCACATGGGCGACTATCGGCGTGATTACGGTGCTGACGGTCGTCATGTTTGTGCTGCAAGCGATGGGCTACAGCGC
>DBFNYT010000202.1:0-2556 GCA_048425625.1 Collinsella sp.
AGCCACACGCTAACAGCTTTAAGGAGTCAAAGCTGGTTTAGCCAAAGAAGCGCTTGATCTCGATCTCGGCATTCTCCAGGCAGTCGGAGCCGTGGATCACGTTGGCGTTGACATCGACGGCAAAGTCGCCGCGGATGGTACCAGGAGCAGCCTCAAGCGGGTTGGTAGCGCCCATGAGGGTGCGCATCTTAGCAACAGCGGAGAGACCGGAAACGACCATCTTGACGACCGGACCGCTCGTCATAAAGTCGCAGAGACCGCCAAAGAAGGGCTTGTCGGCCAGATGGGCGTAGTGCTCCTCGACGGTAGCGCGCTCGAGCGTGGTCATCTCCATGCGCTCGATGACAAGGCCGCTGCGCTCAATGCGAGCAACGATCTCGCCGATCTTGCGGTCGCGCACGGCGTCGGGCTTAATCATGATGAAGGTCTTCTCGATAGCCATAAAAGTAGCCTTTCAAGTAGGTTCGCGCGTGCCCAAGTCCCATTCCGGCACCCGCCTGGACTGCATCGTAACAGAGTTTTAGCTGCAGTTAAACAAAAAGCTGTTTATTGAAACGTTGCAATTTATTAAAGCGCTCCATATGTGTCACTTCTGTTTCGAAGCCCGATTAGAGTACCATCCGACCGCCCATCAACCGCATCGAACAGAGCAGGCGGTCGGTTGCCGCCCGCGAACGTAACCCCTTCACAACCTGCCCAAAGGTCCTACAGAAGTTCTCGACAAGCCCCTCCCCCATAGCAACAAAATACGGGCGCCCACATCAGCAGGCGCCCGTAAAGTGAAAACGATTTATCAATAAATGGCCAAAACGGCTTCAGCCAAATCCCTACTTTACCCCGTGGCCCATCTCGACGACCTTAGTCAGTGACCCAAACACACCCTCGTCAGCCACGAGCTGTGCCTCGGCGCGATCAAGCTGCACGGCAACGGCGGCAGGGGCGGTGCCGCCCTCGGTCGTGCGCGCGGCGACAATCGACGGGATGTCGAGCGCCTCGGTAATGTCGCGCTCAAAGAGCGGGCTTGCCTCCTGGAACACCTCAAACGGCAGGTCCTCAAGATTGCAGCCGCGCTTCTCGCACATCAGGACCAGATGGCCCACCACGGCATGTGCCTCGCGGAACGGCAGGCCACGCTTGGCCAGGTAATCGGCAACATCGGTGGCGGCAAGGTGCCCCACGCCGCACTCGCGCGCCATGGCATCCTCGTTGACGGTCCAAGTCGAAATCATTCCGGCCATAACGGACAGGCACTGCATGAGCGTATGGGCGGTATCGAGCGCGCCCTCCTTGTCCTCCTGCAAGTCCTTGTTATAAGCAAGCGGCAAGCCCTTCATGGTTACCAGCAGCTGCACCAGGTTGCCGTACACGCGACCGCTCTTGCCGCGGATAAGCTCGGCAAAGTCGGGGTTCTTCTTCTGCGGCATGATAGACGAGCCGGTGGAGTAGGAGTCTGAAAGCGTGATAAAGCCAAATTCGGAGCTCGACCACAGCACGATCTCCTCGGAAAGACGCGACAGGTGCATCGCCATGACGGATCCGGCGTAATGCAGATCGAGCAGGAAATCACGGTCGGAAACCGCATCAAGCGAGTTGGGGATCACGCCCGCAAAGCCAAGTTCGGCAGCCGTCATCTGGCGATCGAGCGGATAGCTCGTACCGGCAAGCGCGGCAGCACCAAGCGGGCAGTTGTCGGCGGCATCAAAGGCGGCCTTCAGGCGCGTAAAGTCGCGCGCGAACATCCAGAAATACGCCAGCAGATGATGCGAGAGCAGCACGGGCTGAGCGTGCTGCATATGCGTGTAGCCCGGCAGAATCACCTTGTCGTACTTCTTGGCCGCATCCACCAGCACATGGCGCAGCTCAAGATTGGCCTCCATGAGCTCCTTGGCCAGCGCCTTGACGCCCAGGCGCGTATCGGTCGCCACCTGGTCGTTGCGCGAACGCCCAGTATGCAAGCGCTTGCCAGCCTCGCCGATGCGACGCGTCAGCTCGCTCTCGATGGACATATGAATGTCCTCATCGTTGATGTCGAAGGTAAAGTTGCCGGCATCGATATCCTGTTCGATTCCGGTCAGGCCCTTGGCAATCGCCTGCTCGTCCTCGGCACTGATGATGCCCTGGGCGGCCAACATCTTGGCATGCGCCTTAGAGCCGGCGATATCCTGCTTATAGAGATGTTTGTCGACCGGCAGCGACGCGCCAAACTCCTGCGTGACCTCGGCCACGCCCGCCTCAAAACGACCGCCCCAAAGAGCCATGGAACCGTCTCCTTTCTCCAAATACCAAAACAAGCGTCCAAAGCAATGTGCCCTGTCGCTAAAGCGATTTATCAACCGCTAGTTTTACACACTCCCTGCCGCGCGCGGGGCCATGTGGCTAATTTGCAAAGAAGTGACGCACCATGCACTTGGCGCCCAACGTCTCCCTCCGGATGTTGCCCTGCGAACCATCGATCCAGGACTTCAGGCTCATAGGAACGTCCTCGACCCTTACAGCATCGAACTCGGGCGCGAGGGCAAGCAAAGCATGCGCGATAGCATTGAACATAATGGATAC
>DBFNYT010000203.1:0-3608 GCA_048425625.1 Collinsella sp.
TGCCAATTGGGCGGCAAGAAGCGCTCGTCTTTTGCATTTTTGTCTCTCAAAATCTTATTTTCACGATTTGCATTTTCATCCCGTTGTCACCGACCCTTGCGAGAAACCGGAAAAAGCCGCTGACAGAAGGGTCCCTCAAATCGTTGTAGCCCAGCATATAGCCGCGACTTGTGACCTGCAGACGGCTGTCCCACGTGCCGATTTCCTTGGCGGCATCCGAAACCGCAAAATATGCCCCAACATCCTTGATTTTTGCAGTCTTAAGCCATGTTTTTGCGATCATCTTTACTGCCGTCCGATTGGCAGCATCAAAGACCAGCACACCGCCGGGGAAAGCGTCCGCCATCTCCCGCACCAGTTCCCGGACCTGCTGGGTCAGAAAGTAATAGAACACCCCGGAGGCAAAGAACACCGCCCCGCCGGAGGCATCGATTTTGCCAAACCATGCGGTGCCTTTCAGATCGCAGGGGATATTTTGTTCTCGATCCTCGGCGGGCAGCAGCTGCTGCCGCAAGGCAATCACATCCGGGAAGTCCAGATTGTAGATCTTGCATCTACCGTTGTCGCAGGTTCTGCCGGTGTTGTCCAGCCCACAGCCCAGATTGACCACCGCCGCATTGGGGTGGCCTTTCAGGTAATCTCGCACCTCGAAAGCAAGATCACCCTGCCGCATGGCCACCTCCAGCGCACCAAAGCGCTGCATCAGGCTGCGGGAGTTTTTCTCTGCCTCTGAAAAGTCATAGTCGATCTGGTCGAGCAGGCGAACCGCTGTTTCATCCCTGTAAAGGTTCGGGTACAGCTCCGTACACAGCTTCCGGGAATACAGCGGGAGGATCAGCGTCTCTTGCACGGCGTTTTTCTCAATTCTACATTTCATAGGTTCCTTCCTCAGTGAATAAAGACTGTCATAATTGCCGCCAGCACAGCCGCTATGACCGTCATGCCTATCGCCATGTGCAGGATGGATGCAAAAATGCCCGTATGGCGTCCTCAAACGCCATATCCGCTACACTGCCTTGCAGAACGGCGCAACGCCCCTCCTGAATTGCAGTTCGGTTGAGCTTTCTAGCCTTCTCCACGCTGACGGGCGAATAGTCGATGCCCTTGACGACGCCATGCGGGCATTTTTTCAGCAGCCGTTTTATGTTCGCCCCGCCGCCGCAGCCGCAATCCAGCACCTTGGCGTTTGGCGCAAGTCGTTGAAATTGAAGTCCCCACCGCGCCATGGGGCTGTGGCCCAGATTCATCATGGCAACCATAAGTTTTCCGCCGAGGTCCACGGGCTTGCGGGTATTTTCAAAGAACGACATTTGGCCCCTCCGATTTTGTGCATTCCGCATAGGTCAACGGGAACGAGGCCTTCAGCACCGCGCTTTTCTGCACCGCCCAGCCGTTTTGACGCAGGAAACGCAGGTATTCCTCGCTTGTCCACCTGCTGTGGAGGGGGAATCCCGCCATACTCATGAAAAAGGCTTTTGCCTTGCCGGAAACCGAGTTCCCCGCGTGGGTGAAGGTTGGCGCGATGAGCACGCCGTCGTCCTTCAGCACCCGTCTGATTTCTTGCAGGGCCTTTTCCGGATGCGGCACTATGTGAAGCGCGTTGGACACGATCACCACTTCGAAGGACTTCTGTGCATAGGGCAGGCGGAACATATCTTGTACGGAAAAGTGCAGCTTTGCGGATTGATGGTCCCGCTTTGCTTCAAGGATCATCTTTGCAGAGGCGTCCGTAGCCTCGATGTGCGCCGCCGCATTCACGACGCTCTTTGCGATAAGTCCCGTGCCGGTGGCAACCTCCAGTACGGTTTTTTCTTTCACCACCGGCCTGATCAGCTCATACATCTTCTCATACGCCGCCCGGTCCTTTCGCATGAAGCGGTCGTACCGACTGGCATTCTTGTCCCAGAAACCCTTGCGTTCGTGCATGGCTGTCGCCCCCAAATAGTTAGAGCCATCTAACTATAACACAGGAATCATGCAGTAAGATAAGGCTAACCTTATTCTCTTGGCTAAGACGCATCTCTTCGGTTTTCGCTTATAACAGCGCGAGTCAGATACTAGGCTGGAGCTGAAGAAGGAGTTTGGCGGACAGGTAGGTCGATACCGGTTCCCGGAACGGTGATCCAGCCAATTACACCAGGGCTCTAGTCATTGAGTGGGAATAGAAAATTCCTTAGTTATGGGGGTATAAATTTGATTTCCTTCAGGATAAACCCCCATGACTATATGAATTGACCTGCTGACTTCAATGAAGATTGGAGGGTAACGGTCAGGGGTGACGGCCCAGCGAGTGTTATTTTGCGAGCTATGCGCATTGAAAGCGACCTTTCGTGGTATAAACTACTTGCCGGAAGCCGCGGCTTTCAGAGTACGGCTTACGTGTACGTTTAACCTCCGTGGGCGACGGGGTGCCGCAAGGCGTAGAATATCGCCCACCTGTAGGGGCCTGCAGCGATGCGGGCCCCGCTTCGTATGAAGGGGGCGTAACCGATGAAGATCGTATCCATCTCTCAGGATTTCTTCGACCTCGTCGAGGGCGACCGCGAGCTCATGCTTAAGCACAATCGCCCCTGCATCGTGGTGGTGAGGCTGCGTTTCCGCGGGAAGCGCAGGGACTTCGCCGTGCCGCTGCGTTCCAACATCGCCCCTAACGTGCCCAAAGACCAGTACTTTGCGTTGCCACCCCGCCCCACGACGCGCCCCGGCTGCCGCCACGGCATCCACTACATCAAGATGTTCCCCATAACCAAGGCCTACCAGCGCCGCTTTAGGACCGAGGGCTCGGCCTACTACGAGACGCTCCAGCGCATCATCGACGGCAACACCAAGCGCATTGTCTCCGAGTGCCAGGCATACCTCGACCGCTACGAGCGCGAGGGAAGGCCTCGCTTTGCCGTCGACATCGACCGTATCGTGGGGCTGCTGGAGGGCGAGAAGTAGGGCACCTCGGCTCAGTCTCGAGCCATGCGGAGTCGCTCCGCATTTTTGAACGCCGCGTGTGCGTCCCAAATACTTGAGAAACAAGCTGTGAAGTGCGGTGGCGCGACCGTGCCCGTGCATAGCCGTCACCATTAGCGTCTGCGCGGCGTCGGCTTCAAGTGGAACTGGCGCCGCTGCTGTATATGGTTTGCCTTGCTGCAAATGGCGATCAGTGCCCGCGATGTTTCTGCTTGCGCTTCAACTTCCGCTGCTCGAAGCGCGCCTCCGCCTCATCCGCGCGGCGTCGGCTTCTTGCATGAGCTGACTCCTGTTTCATCGCTTCTCTCTGTGCTGCGAGCGCCTGCTGCGCCTTGGTGCTCATCGCGGGCCGCTTAAGGGTTTTCGCCGCCTCACGGGCGCGCCGCTTGGGGTTCTTCGCGGGCTTGTTTGTTTCAGTGGCCTTGTCGCCGAAGAACGAGAGCTTCTCCCATTCGCTTGTAGCGAATCGCAGGATCTCCTCATCGGACGGCTCCGCGCCGAAGACGATGCGGGCGACGCCATACCTTCCGCCCTCGACGTGCTCCGCCAGCCCGACCCAGAATTGGCCGTCGTGATATACGGTCAGGGTGGACGACACGCTGATCTGCATGGCTGGCTCCTCCTTTATGTAGATGACCATGCAGAGAAGG
>DBFNYT010000204.1:0-7097 GCA_048425625.1 Collinsella sp.
AGGGGCTCCTCCGTCCTGCGGAAAGATTTGGAGAGTAACCCTGTGCCCGGCCTGCGATAACTAAGGGGTCGCTGCGTTTATCTTGAGGTGCTGCATATACAAAGCTGGAAGGGTCTGAATTGCGCTTTGTCGATATATGCCCTTTTTCCTGATGGGACCGTGCTTGAGGGGCGTCTTCATGAGTTGCGGTGAAATAGGGACTGTTTTACCAGTTAAAAGGTCTAATCAGTCCCTATTTCACCGCAACTGAAACAGGGGCGCTCTCCAAGAGAGCGCCCCTGCCGGGTTTCCATAGTTCTGGCGAAGCAGTCCTTGAGATCCGCCTTGCCTTATGCCAAGAACTCCTTGGTGGTCGCCACGATGTTGGCGGCGTCCAGACCGTACTTGTGCAGAAGCTCGGCACCCGGGCCGGACTCGCCGAAGGTGTCGTTGACGCCGATCTTCTTGAGCGGCGTCGGGCACTGCTCGCACAGGACGTCGGCAACGGCGCTGCCCAGGCCACCGATTACAGAATGCTCCTCGACGGTCACGACGTGGCCGGTCTTGGTGGCGCTCTTGACGATCAGGTCGGCATCGATGGGCTTGATGGTGTGCATGTTGATGACCTCGGCGTCGATGCCCTCGGCAGCGAGCTGCTCGGCGGCCTCGAGAGCCTCGCCGACCATCAGGCCGCAGGCGATGATGGTCACATCGGCGCCCTCGCGCATGACAATGCCCTTACCCAACTCGAACTTGTAGGTCTCGGGGTCGTTGATAACCGGCGAGGCCAAACGAGCGAAGCGCATGTACACCGGACCGTCGCACTCGTAGGCGGCGCGCGTCACGGCGCGGGCCTCGACGTCGTCGGCAGGAACGATCACAGTCATGCCAGGGATGACGCGCATCAGGGCGATATCCTCGCAGCACTGGTGTGTGGCGCCGTCCTCGCCCACCGAGATACCGGCGTGCGTGGCGCCAATCTTAACGTTGAGATGCGGGTAGCCGATGGAGTTACGGACCTGCTCAAAGGCGCGGCCGGCGGCAAACATGGCAAAGGTGCTCGCGAAGGCAACGCGGCCGGTGGTCGCGATACCGGCGGCGACGCCCATCAGGTTGCTCTCGGCAATGCCCACATCGAAGAAACGATCGGGGCAGGCGGCCTTGAACTTGCCGGTCTGCGTGGCGGCGGCCAGGTCGGCGTCGAGGACCACAAAGTCATCGTGCTCGTTGGCGAGCTCGACGAGGGCCTCGCCGTAGCTTACGCGCGTGGCGATTTTTTTGACGTCTGCCATCCTAGAGCTCCTCTCCGGCGGCCGTGAGCTCTGCCATGGCCTGCTCAAACTGTTCATCGTTGGGGGCCTTGCCGTGCCAACCAACCTGGTTCTCCATAAAGGAAACGCCCTTGCCCTTCATGGTCTCGGCGATGATGGCGGTCGGCTGACCCTTGGTGGCGCGGGCCTCGGCAAAGGCGGCGCGGATCTGATCGAAATCGTTGCCGTCGGCAAGCTCCACCACGTGGAACTTAAAGGCGCGGAACTTGTCGGCGAGCGGCATGGGGTCGTTGACCTCCTCGACGGGGCCGTCGATCTGCAGGCCGTTGTGGTCGACGATCACGCAGAGGTTATCGAGCTGCTGGTTGCCGGCAAACATGGCTGCCTCCCAGACCTGGCCCTCCTCGCTCTCGCCATCACCCAGCAGGGCGTACGTGCGGTAAGTATCGCCCCAGTGCTTGGCGGCAACCGCCATGCCCACGGCGGCGGAGATGCCCTGGCCGAGCGAGCCGGTGGACATATCGACGCCCGGGGTGTCGTTCATGTTGGGATGACCTTGCAGGTGGCTGCCGATATGGCGCAGCGTCTCGAGATCCTCCTTGGGGAAGAACCCACGCTCGGCGAGCACGGCGTACAGGCCCGGAGCGCAATGGCCCTTGGAGAGCACAAAACGGTCGCGATCGGCCTTGCGGGGATCGGCCGGGTCGACGTTCATTTCCTCAAAGTACAGATAGGTCATGATGTCGGCAGCGCCGAGCGAACCGCCCGGATGGCCGGACTTGGCAGCGTGCACGCCGGTGACGATGCCCTTCCTTACCTCGTTGGCAACCTTTTTGAGCTCTTCGTCGCTCATTGTGCCTTCCTTTCATCCTCATTAGACAAAATGCGCACGGCACCGAAGGTAATCCCAACACAGCCGCAATGCACGTACGTCATTCATTATGCTGGAAACTGATGGCTTTACCAGAGTTTTTATCATTATTTGAACAATTTAGCAGGCAGAACCGCTGATGAAACGGTTTATCAATGTGAACGTCTTTTGGATGGAACGCGATCGACCCTACGCGCTAATGTCCTTGAATCCCTCGCCGAAGGCTTCCGTAACGTCGGCAACCGTCACGATGGCATGAGGATCGCGCTCGCGCACGATCGTCTTGAGGGTATTGAGCTCTCGACGGCTCACGATGACCATAATCACTGGCTTCTCGGCACCCGAATACATGCCAGTCGCCTTAAACTTGGTACAACCACGACCCAGGCCATACATGATATCGGCAGCGATATCAGGGAACTTGTCCGAGATGATGAGTACCATACGGCGTTTGTTGCCACCATCGACCACGGCATCGATCACGTAGCCGCTAATGACCATCGAAAGGCCTGCATACAGTGCGTTTTCGATTGAAAAGACCGGAGCCGATAGCGCGCATACGGCAACATCGATCGCCATGACGGTCGAGCCCACCGGCAGCGAGGTGTTACGCGAGATGATTTGGCCAATCGTGTCCGAGCCGCCGGTGTTGGCGCCGGCGCGCAACACCATGCCGTAACCGATGCCCGTAATAATGCCGCCCCACATGGCAGGGAGCATCAGGTCCGCATCCGCCAGAGGTGCTACAAACGGGGCGAACAGATCGGTAAAGAAGCCCAGCAGCACAAAGCCCGTCGCGGTCTGCACCACGTAGAACATGCCGCCCTCGCGCATAACGACCAACAACAGCAAGGCGTTCATCACGATCGTCTGAATACCAACGGGAAGCGATAGGCCGCGCGCCGCGCCGACCGCCTGGATAATGGTGGCAAGGCCCGTAACGCCACCGGCGGCAAGACCGTTGGGAATCAAAAACAAGTCGGTCGCGATGGCGGCCAAGGCACACCCCAACATGATCTGGGGCAGGTCGTGAAAGAAGTTCATCGAAAGAATGCGCTTGATGTCCAGACGATATGCCATGCTGCCTCCCTCAAAAAAGCGCACCCAAACGGATGCGCTTTGAACTTCTTCTTGTATTCGATTCTACCGATTCGCCGGACAAAAACCACCCCTGCGCAGGGTTTATTCTGGATACAAACCCGTCCAACCGTTGGGCTTGGCATCGGCTTGAAGCCACCCGATGTTTTAGACCTCCGAGCCTTCTGCATCGGCGTTGCCGGTAGCCCAGCGATGGTAGCCAATAACAAACGGGTCCAGGTCGCCATCGTCAAGGACGGCCTCGACATTGCTGGTCTCCACGCCCGTGCGTAAGTCCTTGACCATCTGGTACGGGTAGAGCACGTAGCTGCGAATCTGGTTGCCAAAACCAATCGTGGTCTTGGGTCCGCGGATCTCATCGAGCGCCTCGGCGCGCTTCTCGAGCTCAATCTCGTACAGGCGAGCCTTGAGGATCTGCATGCACGCGGCCTTGTTCTGAATCTGGCTGCGCTCGTTTTGGCAGGTGACCACAATGCCGCTGGGAAAATGCGTCACGCGCACGGCGGAGTCGGTGGTGTTGACGCCCTGACCGCCCGGGCCGCTCGCGTGGTACACGTCCACGCGGATGTCATCGGGACTGATCTCGATGTCGATATCATCGGGTAGCACGGGGATGACCTCGACGCCGGCAAACGTGGTCTGGCGGCGCTTCTTGTCGTCGGTGGGGCTAATGCGAACCAAGCGGTGGACGCCGGCCTCGGCGCGCAGCATGCCAAATGCGTCCTTGCCCTCGACGGTAAAGGTCGCACGGTCAATGCCGATGACCTCGGCCGCGGGACAGTCGTTGATGGTGACCTTCCAGCCGCGACGCTGGCAGTACTTCATGTACATCTTAAAGAGCATGAAGGTCCAGTCCTGGGCCTCCAGACCACCCTGTCCGGGCTTGATGGTCACAATGGCATCGCCGTGATCGAACTCACCGGTAAACCAGCTCGAAAGCTCAAGCTCATCGATGGCACGGGCCAGGCGCTCAGCCGTGGCTGCAGCCTCCTCGCGAAGGGCGGCGGCGTCGGGGTCATCCCCCATCTCCTCGGCAAGCTCCAGCGCGGCGCGGGCATCGGAAAGCTCGCCGCGCGCGGTGTCCACGGCAGCGATATCTTCCTTGGTGCGCGCGATCTCCTCCATGGTGGCACGGGCGGCGTCGGCGTCATCCCAAAAGCCAGGGGCAACACTTTTGGCCTCGAGCTCGAACACGCGGGTACGCTTCTCGTCCAGGTGGAGATACGACTCGACCTCACCGAGCCGGTCCGCAAACGCGTCCAGCTCGGCGGGCGTTACCTCTAAAGCCTCAGCCATTAACGATTCCTGCCGTGGCAGTACTTAAACTTCTTGCCGCTACCGCAGGGGCACGGGTCGTTGCGGCCCACGTTGACGTACGGATCGTCGCTCTCGGACTTGCGATAGGTGGTCACCTTGCCACCGTTGTTGACGGCAGCCGGACCACCCTGGACAGCCATGCGGGCCTGCACCTGCGCCTGCTTGCGCAGCACCGAGCCGCCGTTGTCACCATCGACCTCGGCAGGACCGGAGAAGTGCGCACCCTCGAGCGCGGGCTCCTCCTTGTGCTCCACGGCACGCGGGGCAGCCTTGATCTCGATGCGCAGAACCGTGCGCAGGTAATCCTCATACATGGTATCGACGAGTATCTGGAACGCGCCGTAGGCCTCGGTCTTGTACTCAACCAGCGGGTCGCGCTGGCCAAAGCCGCGCAGGCCGATGCCGGTCTTGAGGTAGTCCATCTCCTGCAGGTAGTTCATCCAGCGGGTATCGATGACGCGCAGCATGACCTGGGTGTTGAGCTCGCGCATCAGGTCCTCGCCCAAGCGCTCGGCCTTCATGTTGTAGCACTTCTCTACGTAAGCCAGGACATCGGCAGCCAGGGCCTCATAATCCTCGTCGGGGAACTTCGGCGTATCGATGTGGCCGGTGAGCTCCACAACCCACTTGCGCAGGCCCTCCAGGTCGCGCTCGCCATCGTGACTGTCCTTGGTGCAGAACTCCTGCACGCAGCGGTACACGGTGTCGTGCATGACCTCGGTGATGTGGTCGGTCAGGTCCTTGCCGTCCAGAATCTTATTGCGCTCGGCGTAGATGACCTGGCGCTGCTTGTTCATGACGTCGTCGTACTCAAGGACGCTCTTACGCATGGAGAAGTTGATGCTCTCGACCTTGTGCTGGGCGCTCTCGACGGCCTTGGAGATGATCTTGTGCTGGATGGGCATGTCGTCGCCCATGTCGGCCGTGACCATCATCTTGGAGACGCGGTCCATCTTGTCGCCGCCGAACAGGCGCATGAGGTCGTCCTCGAGCGACAGGTAGAACTGGGTCTCGCCTGGATCGCCCTGACGGCCGGAACGGCCGCGCAGCTGGTTGTCGATACGGCGGGACTCATGGCGCTCGGTGCCGATGACGGTCAGGCCGCCGGCGGCAAGCACGCGCTCGCGCTCGGCCTTGCAGGTCTCCTTGGCCTCGGCGTTAAACTGCTCGAGCTGCTCGGGCGTCACGTCCTCCATGGTCAGGCCCTCGTACTCCAGGCGCTCGCGCACCAGCTCGTCGGGGTTGCCGCCCAGCAAGATGTCGGTACCACGACCGGCCATGTTGGTGGCGATGGTCACGGCGCCGTAGCGTCCGGCCTGGGCCACGATGTGGGCCTCGCGTTCATGGTGCTTGGCGTTGAGGACCTCGTGTGCGATGCCGCGCTTGGTAAGGGCGGCGGACAGCTTCTCGGAGCTTTCGATGGAGACGGTGCCCACCAGGACCGGCTGGCCCTTGGCGTGACGACGCTCGACATCGTCGGCGACGGCGTTGTACTTAGCCTGAATGGTGCGGTACACCAGGTCCTCGTGGTCCACGCGCTGCACGGGCTTGTTGGAGGGGATGACCTCGACAGGCAGCTTGTAGATCTCGCGGAACTCGGCATCCTCGGTAAGTGCCGTGCCGGTCATGCCGGAAAGCTTGTCATACAGACGGAAGTAGTTCTGCAAGGTGATGGTGGCCAGGGTCTGGTTCTCCTCGCGTACGAGCACACCCTCTTTGGCCTCGATGGCCTGGTGCAGGCCCTCGGAGTAACGGCGACCTTCCATAATGCGGCCGGTGAACTCGTCGACGATCTTGACCTCGCCGTTGGTGACCACATACTGCTTGTCGCGGTGGAACATGTACTGGGCCTTCAGCGCCTGCTGCAGGTGGTTGACCAGCTGGCCGGAGAGATCGGCATAGATGTCATCGATACCCAGGCGGCGCTCGATCTTCTTAAGACCGCGCTCGGTAGCGGCAATGGTGTGCTTGGCCTCGTCCATGACGTAGTCGCCCGTGGGTTCAACGTCCTCGGTGGCGGTAAGCATGTCGTGCGACACGTCCTCGCCGCGCTCAAGGCCACGCACGGCACGCGCGAAGTCCTTGTAGGTACTGGCGGACTTGGTGCCAGCGCCCGAGATGATCAGCGGAGTGCGGGCCTCATCGATCAGGATGGAGTCAACCTCGTCGACGATGGCGTAGTTGTGGCCGCGCTGCACGCGCTGCTCGGGACGGGTAACCATGTTGTCGCGCAGGTAATCAAAGCCGAACTCGGAGTTGGTGCCGTAGGTGACGTCGGCCTGGTAGGCCGGGCGCTTGAGCTCGAGCGGCATGTTGTTCTGGAGCAGACCGACGGTCATGCCCAGGTACTTATAGATGCGGCCCATCCACTCGGAGTCACGCTTGGCAAGGTAATCATTGACAGTAACGACGTGCACGCCCTTGCCGGCAATAGCGTTGAGATAGCCGGCCAACGTGGAGACGAGGGTCTTACCTTCGCCGGTCTTCATCTCGGCGATGTGGCCCTCGTGCAGCGCCATGGCGCCGATGAGCTGTACATCAAAGTGACGCATGCCCATGGT
>DBFNYT010000205.1:0-4070 GCA_048425625.1 Collinsella sp.
TACGGCCCACAGAATGATGTCACGCTGAAAATGCCGGCCTTTGAATGGGTTCATGTGCAGCTCCATCAGCAAAAGGGGATGATAAGTTTATCACCACCGACTATTTGCAACAGTGCCGCTTTAATGACATATATGGTCTCCTTGATAACAAATAATGCTCTCAAAAAGACCGGAACGAAACCGAGGCAAGTCCACTACGTAAGTCCGAGAACATGCTTTCCATGGTCTCTGAGCTCGCCTTTGGGACCGACATATCGGTAGAGAGTGACGCGCTCGATGCCGAGTTCCTTGCAGAGATCGGAAACTGAAGTATCGCGCTGGGCCATGGCGGCTTGCGCGAGACGCACCTGAGCTTTGGTGAGCGCGAATTTTCGTCCGCCCTTGCGACCGCGCGCTCTCGCGGAGGCGAGACCCGCCATGGTGCGCTCTCGGATCAGATCCCGCTCGAACTCGGCCAAGGTGGCGAAGATTCCGAACACCATGCGACCGGACGCAGTCGTGGTGTCGATCTGAGCGCCCTTTCCAGTCAGAACCCGCAGGCCGATCTTGCGGTCTGACAGCTCCTTCACCGTGTTGACCAGATGGGCAAGCGATCGTCCGAGGCGATCGAGCTTCCAGACCACCAGCACATCGCCGTCACGCAATGACTTGAGGCAGGCAGTCAAGCCAGGGCGATCATCACGACCGCCGGAAGCAAGATCATCATAGATATTGTCCCGTTCGACACCTGCGGCGCGCAAGGCGTCGTGCTGCAGGTCGAGAGACTGCGAGCCATCGGCTTTGGAGACGCGGGCATATCCGATCAGCATGTATCACAAACGTTGGTTTGAGGCGGCGCTTCGGCCACGATTGCATTGACCTCTGGAAATGTATCTCAACCAGCTTCATAAACAAAGCGTCTTGAACGCTATCAGATTTTGAAAAAGGAACATGTATGCCGCGTCGCGTCACTCTAACCGATCGGCAGAAAGACGCGCTGTTGCGCTTGCCGACTTCACAGACGGATTTGCTCAAGCACTATACGCTGAGTGATGAAGACCTTGGGCATATCAGGCTGCGTCGGCGCGCTCACAACAGGTTCGGCTTCGCCCTGCAATTGTGTGTCCTGCGCTATCCCGGCCGGGTGCTGGCTCCAGGCGAACTGATCCCTGCAGAGGTCATCGAATTTATCGGAGCGCAGCTTGGCCTGGGTGCCGACGATCTCGTAGACTATGCTGCCCGCGAGGAAACACGGCACGAGCATCTTGCCGAGTTACGGGGGCTCTACGGCTTCCGCACCTTCTCCGGACGTGGTGCGAGCGAGCTGAAGGAATGGTTGTTCCGAGAAGCCGAGATGGCGGTGTCGAACGAGGATATCGCCCGTCGCTTCGTAGCCGAGTGCCGACGCACCCGCACTGTCCTTCCCGCGACATCCACGATCGAGCGGCTTTGTGCCGCGGCTCTCGTCGATGCCGAGCGACGCATCGAGACGAGGATCGCCAGTCGGCTGCCTATGTCGATCCGAGAACAGTTGCTGGCATTGCTCGAGGAGACGGCTGATGATCGGGTGACCCGTTTTGTGTGGCTGCGCCAGTTCGAGCCTGGCTCGAACTCTTCGTCGGCCAACCGGCTGCTCGACCGGCTCGAATATCTGCAACGCATCGATCTCCCCGAGGATCTGCTTGCCGGCGTTCCTGCCCATCGGGTGACTCGTCTGCGCAGGCAGGGTGAACGGTATTATGCCGACGGCATGCGCGATCTCCCGGAGGACAGGCGGCTTGCGATCTTGGCTGTTTGCGTCTCGGAATGGCAGGCGATGTTGGCCGACGCAGTGGTCGAAACCCACGACCGGATCGTCGGCCGTCTCTACCGTGCTTCGGAGCGTATTTGCCATGCAAAGGTCGCAGACGAAGCGGGGGTGGTGCGTGACACCCTGAAATCCTTCGCCGAGATCGGGGGCGCCCTGGTCGATGCACAGGATGATGGCCAGCCGCTGGGCGATGTCATCGCGAGTGGGTCAGGGTGGGACGGCTTAAAAACCCTTGTTGCAATGGCAACCAGGCTGACCGCCACCATGGCCGACGATCCGCTCAATCATGTGCTCGACGGTTATCACCGCTTCCGCCGATACGCTCCACGCATGTTGCGCCTGCTCGATCTGCGAGCTGCGCCCGTTGCACTGCCGCTTCTGGAAGCGGTGACGGCCCTTCGTACCGGTTTGAACGATGCCGCGATGACCAGCTTCTTGCGGCCCAGCTCGAAATGGCATCGCCACCTTCGGGCCCAGAGGGCTGGCGACGCTCGCCTATGGGAGATCGCGGTGCTGTTCCATCTGCGCGATGCGTTCCGCTCCGGAGATGTCTGGCTTACTAGGTCCCGGCGCTATGGCGATCTGAAACACGCACTCGTTCCGGCACAATCCATCGCGGAAGGCGGTCGTCTCGCTGTGCCATTGCGGCCGGAGGAATGGCTGGCAGACCGGCAAGCTCGCCTCGACATGCGGTTGCGCGAGCTTGGCCGTGCCGCTCGCGCAGGCACGATCCCGGGCGGGTCGATTGAAAACGGCGTTCTGCATATCGAGAAACTCGAAGCCGCCGCGCCGACAGGCGCCGAAGATCTGGTGCTCGATCTCTACAAGCAGATCCCGCCCACGCGCATCACCGATCTCCTGCTGGAGGTGGATGCGGCGACCGGCTTCACCGAAGCGTTCACCCATCTGCGCACAGGAGCACCCTGCGCTGACCGGATCGGGCTAATGAACGTTATCTTGGCGGAAGGGATCAACCTCGGCTTGCGCAAAATGGCGGATGCGACAAACACCCACACCTTCTGGGAATTGATCCGCATTGGACGGTGGCATGTCGAGGGCGAAGCCTATGACCGGGCGCTGGCCATGGTGGTCGAGGCACAGGCAGCGTTACCCATGGCCCGGTTCTGGGGCATGGGCACGTCGGCTTCGAGCGACGGACAGTTCTTCGTCGCTACAGAGCAAGGTGAGGCCATGAACCTGGTCAACGCGAAATATGGCAATACCCCGGGCCTGAAAGCCTATAGCCACGTCTCCGACCAATATGCGCCGTTCGCAACCCAGGTGATTCCTGCAACGGCAAGCGAAGCGCCTTACATCCTCGATGGCCTGCTGATGAACGATGCTGGACGCCATATCCGCGAGCAGTTCACCGACACGGGCGGCTTCACCGATCACGTCTTTGCCGCATGTGCCATTCTCGGCTACCGGTTCGCTCCGCGCATCCGCGACCTGCCATCCAAACGGCTCTACGCGTTCAATCCGTCGGCCGCCCCGGCGCACCTGCGAGCGTTGATCGGCGGAAAGGTCAACCAAGCCATGATCGAGCGCAATTGGCCCGACATCCTGCGCATCGCCGCCACCATTGCTGCCGGGACCGTCGCGCCAAGCCAGATTCTGCGGAAACTCGCCTCCTATCCGCGGCAGAACGAGCTCGCGACAGCCCTGCGGGAAGTCGGTCGCGTCGAGCGCACCCTGTTCATGATCGACTGGATTCTGGATGCCGAACTCCAACGGCGTGCCCAGATCGGGCTCAACAAAGGCGAAGCTCATCATGCGCTGAAGCGGGCAATCAGCTTCCACCGCCGCGGTGAAATCCGCGACCGTTCCGCCGAAGGCCAGCATTACCGCATCGCCGGCATGAATCTGCTCGCCGCCATCATCATCTTCTGGAACACCATGAAGCTCGGCGAGGTCGTTGCAAACCAGAAACGCGATGGAAAGCTGCTATCGCCCGATCTCTTGGCCCATGTTTCGCCGCTCGGATGGGAACACATCAATCTCACCGGAGAATATCGCTGGCCAAAGCCTTAGCGTAGGATTCCGCCCCCTCCCGCAAACGACCCCTTCAGACGCCTTCACCGTCTTGTTCTTTGCTACGGATATTCGTAATGCATGTTTTCATCTGGATAAGGGTTGTCAAACGCATTTGCAGAAACACGGATCGTCAAATTATCCGATAATCCTTCGATCATCTCCAAAATCTCAGGCGGACAACTTTTGTCAAAGGTCAACACAAAGTCATAGATCAAACCGTCATCACTACTGTTTTCCTGTGTGTCCC
>DBFNYT010000206.1:0-9400 GCA_048425625.1 Collinsella sp.
TCGAACCCGCCAGGGTGCGAGCTTTAAGCGAACGCGAAGCGTTTGTAGCGAGCAGGCGAAGGCGCCGACAGGCGCCTGAAGCCGGTGCGGATTTGCGAAGCAAATACGCGGATGTCCCGTTGCCCGCTCCATCGAGTACGGGGGACCTCGGGAACGTCGGGTCCAACCCGCTGTGCCCGTGCGTGTGCGCGGACCGGGTCTGCCGACCGCAGCCGGTGCGTATTTGCGAAGCAAATGCGCGGACGTCCCGTTGCCCGCTCCAATTCCAAAATGTTAGGTTAATGCCTACTGCCCATACTTGCACCTGCGCACGGTACAATGGTTGGGTTACGACCAACGTGCCAATAACCAAAAAGGAGCCGCTATGATCGATCGCTATACCCGCCCGGAGATGGGACACATTTTCTCCCTCGAGAACAAGTACGCCATTTGGCAGGAGATCGAGGTCTTGGCCTGCGAGGCCCAGGCGGAGCTCGGCAAGATCGGTATTTCCAAAGACGAGGCCCAGTGGATCCGCGACCATGCCAACTTTGAGAAGGCGAAGGTCGATGAGATCGAGGAAGTCACGCGCCACGACGTCATTGCCTTTCTGACCAACATGAAGGAATACATCGATGCCGATGTTCCCGAGGACGACCCCAAGCCCAGCCGCTGGGTTCACTATGGCATGACCAGCTCCGATCTGGGCGACACGGCCCTGTGCTACCAGCTCACCCAGGCCTGCGACCTGATCATCGAGGACGTCAAGAAGCTCGGCGAGATTTGCAAGCGTCGCGCCTTTGAGGAGCGCAACACGCTCTGCGCCGGCCGTACTCATGGCATCCATGCCGAGCCGATGACCTTTGGCATGAAGTTTGGCTCTTGGGCCTGGGAGCTCAAGCGCGATCTGGACCGTCTTGAGGATGCCCGCAAGAACGTTGCCTTTGGTGCCATCTCGGGCGCTGTCGGCACGTACAGCTCCATCGAGCCGTTTGTCGAGGAGTACGTCTGCGAGCACCTGGGCCTGGTTCACGACCCGCTGTCCACGCAGGTTATCAGCCGCGACCATCACGCCTATCTCGCCGGCGTTCTCGCCACCACCGCAGCCACCTGCGAGCGCATCGCGACCGAGGTCCGCAATCTGCAGAAGACTGATACGCTCGAGGCCGAGGAGCCGTTCCGTAAGGGCCAAAAGGGCAGCTCCGCCATGCCGCACAAGCGCAATCCCATCACCATGGAGAAGGTCTGCGGTCTGTCGCGCGTCGTGAAGTCCAACGCCCAGGTCGCCTTCGATAACGTCGCCCTGTGGCACGAGCGTGACATTTCGCACTCCTCTGCCGAGCGTGTCGCCCAGGCCGATAGCTTCATCGCACTCGACCACATGTTCCAGTGCCTCATCCGCGTTATCGACGGCCTGCAGCTGTACCCTGCCCGCATGATGGCCAACCTCAATAAGACCCGCGGCCTCATCTTCTCCTCCAAGGTGCTGCTCGCCCTCGTCGATACGGGCATCACCCGCGAGGACGCGTACGCCATTGTGCAGGAGAACGCCATGGCAACCTGGCACGAGGTACAGGATTGTGTCTCCGGCCCCACCTTTAAGGAGCGTCTCGAGGCCGACCCGCGCTGCACCGTCAGCCAGGAGAAGCTCGACGAGATCTTTGATCCATGGGACTTCCTCACCCGTATCGACACGGTCTTTGATCGTCTGGAGCAGCTGAGCTTCGAGTAGGTTCGGGCATAACGTTAGCTTTTTAGGGCGCTTTGCTGGTAATGTGTGTTGCCGGCAAAGCGCCTCGTTGCATTTAGGGAAAGACGGGGATAATAGTCGTCTCGAATAACATTCTGAGAGGGGATCGCATGATTTCGTTTGATTACAAGCCTCAGGGCGTGTGTGCTCGCAATATTCACCTTGACCTTTCCGATGACGGCAACAAGGTGATAGGCGTTGAGTTTACCGGTGGCTGCGACGGCAATCTCAAGGCAATCTCCAAGCTGGTCGAGGGCGCTCCTGCCGATCGCGTAATCGAGGTTCTCGCCGGTAATACCTGCGGTATGAAAAAGACCTCCTGCGCCGACCAGCTTACGCGCGCCATCGAGGCCGCTCGCGCCGAGATCGCCTAATGGGTATCGCCGATCACATCAAGAACGGAATATCGCGTCGCGGCTTTGTACTCGGTGGGGCTGCCGCGGGCGCTGCCACGGTGCTTGCCGGATGCTCGAAAAAAACGGGCACCAGCGATGATGCCGCCGGCGAGCCGCAGGTTATCAAGGATGATTCCAAAATCATCTCGATTACGGATGAGTACGAGGCGGTCGACATCGATCTTGAGCCGGCGGCGTCGTGGACGCTGCCTCTGGGTACGCTGCTGTACTACTGCGACGGCGATTACGCCGCGGCAATGATGGCGCCCGCATCGGCACTGCACGCCAACACACTCGGTGTGCTCAACCTGGGCGATGGCTCGCTTACCACATTAATCGAGGATCCTATCGAGGGCACGGGATACGCATTCTACGATGTCCGTGCCGGCGACGGCGTATTCGCGTGGGTTGAGATGAACTTTGCCAATTCATCGTGGAAGCTCTACGCTCAAAATCTGTCGGGCGCTTCGCTCTCTGGCGACGTGGTTGAGCTCGATCGAGGTGGCAAGGACTATGATCCGCCCCTGTTTACGGCGTTCGGGTCATCAGTCATCTGGTATAAAATGCCTTCGGCAGGCGGCAATAAAACGAGTAGTGATTCGTTTTGCTATCGTCGCTCGCTTGATGAATCCAAGGCCGAGACAATTTGGAAATCGACGGGTCGCTTTGCATCGGCCCCGCGCGCGAGCGACGGCATTTTGACCATCTCGCCGCGTGTCCGCAACGACGAGGGCGTCTACTACGGCATAACGGCAATCGATCTGACCGACGGCAACAACACCAAGCGTGCCCAGCTGGTCCTCCCTTCGTCAGTTTCGCCTTTCGAGGCCGTATATATGGGCGATACCTTCGTGTTTTCTATCGAGGCGGCCTATAGTGGCGTGGGCAGCCTGGGCAATATGGGCACGTATATCGGTAATGAGGGAGGGCCGTACCTCTTCCTGTCCCGCGAGCCGCTCGCATGTGCGGCTGGCAAGAAGAATAAATACCTTGTTAAGGTACAGGCGTCGCATTTCCTGATCGACACCTCTGCCAAGACCTATGGCTCGCTGCTGTCGCCCGACCGCGCTTTGGAGTATGGCGATTATCCAGCTACGGCGGGAAAATCGGACTCATTCCTTACGTACGCCACGGTGCGCAACAGCCAGGGTATACCAGAGACGGTCACTGCACGCCTATTCTCTCTTTAAGCTTAGAGGGGTTAAAAAGGCGCCAACAGGGGAATAAGCGCGTTGTAATTGTGAGTACCGCCCGCCGAGCTGCCGCGTCATAGCGGCATCCGGCGGGCTCAGGTGCGTTAAAATGGGCTTGTTCTTAGCTAATTGAGACAGGGGGGGCCGTGTTATGGCTTCAGATGCAAAAAAGATTCTGCTGGTCGAGGATGAGAAGGCAATCCGTGACGCCGTCGCTGCCTATCTCGAGCGCGAAGGCTACTGGGTTGTGGGCGTCGGCGACGGTCAGTCCGCGATCGAGGAGTTCGAGAAGCATCAGTTCGACCTGGTCGTGCTCGACCTTATGCTCCCCAAGATTCCCGGCGAGCGCGTTTGCCGCACCATTCGCGATACCTCGGATGTCCCCATCATCATGCTGACGGCTAAGGGCGAGATCGAGGACCGTATTATCGGTCTTGAGCTCGGCGCCGACGACTATCTGATTAAGCCGTTCTCGCCGCGCGAGCTCGTCGCCCGCGTTCGCGCTCTGTTCCGCCGTGCCCATCAGGCCGACGAGCCCGCCGTCGAGGTGCTCGACTTCGGCGATCTGGTCATCGATATCTCGGGCCACAAGATCTTGGTCGAGGGCAAGGAAGTCGATCTGACGGCTTCCGAGTTCAAGCTGCTCACCACGCTTGCCCGCCATCCCGGCCGTGTGTATAACCGCATGGAGCTGGTCGAGAAAGTGCTCGGGTATGACTTTGAGGGCTATGAGCGCACCATCGATAGCCACGTGAAGAATCTTCGCGCCAAGCTGGGCGATGATCCCAAGAAGCCCAAGTGGCTCTACACCGTCCATGGTGTCGGCTATCGCTTCGAGGCTCCGGCCAAGACCGATAAGTCGGACGAGAAATAGGGAAATCACATATGACACCTGCGCGCTTTGAAATCGGACAAAAGCACAAGCAGGAGAGCGAGGCGGGTTCCAAGGCTAGTTGGAACACGCCTCGTTCCGATTCACGGCCAACGATGAGCTATCCCTCGCGCATGGCACTTGCTTTTGCTCTGACATCACTCATGACGGTATTGGTGCTGGTGGGCGTTGTCTCTGTTGTGTGGGGCACGGTCTTTTCGGATTACACGCGCTCCAATATCGTCGAAATCGCAAATTCCGCTGCCGAGAAGTTGGCGACCTCATATGAGGAAAACGGCTCTTGGACCGCGGGAGAACTGCGCACGGTCGCAACGTCGAGTTTGGTTTCCGACGATCTGGGCATGCAGGTCGTCAATAAAAAGGGCGTGATCGTTTATGACGATTCCTGGCCCTCGGCAAGCGCCACCGCCGATGTACGCGAAAACCAGGCTACGACCGACGACACGAGCGGCAAGAGGGCATCGCATAGCCCGGTCTCGTCTGCTCCAACCGACTCCGATAGCGTTGCTAACGTCGAGATTGTAACGTCTTCCGGCGAGCATGTCGGACAGGTAAAGCTGTGGGCCATCGGCTCCGATGCTCTGCTCACCAAGGCGGACTCTGCGTTTAGGGAGAAGACCTTTAACGCCATGGCTCTCGCCGCGGTTGTTGCAATCTGCATTTCGGTCGTTATCGGATCGCTCGTGTCGCGCATGCTCACCAAGCCGATTCATCGCATCACCAGTACCGCAAAGCAAATCCGTGACGGCGACCTGTCGGCTCGCACGGGACTGCGCGGTGATGACGAGATCGATCAGCTGGGTGAGACCTTCGATGAGATGGCCACTTCGCTCGAGAAGGATATGAAACACGAGAAGCGCCTGACCTCAGACGTTGCACACGAGCTTCGCACGCCGCTTATGGCCATGCTCGCAACGGTCGAGGCCATGCAAGACGGCGTGTACCCCACCGACGACGAGCACCTGGAGACGGTCGCTTCCGAGACGCGTCGCCTGGCTCGTCTGGTGCAGCAGATGCTCGACCTGTCGCGCATGGAAAACAGCACGGCTCCGCTCAACCTTGAGCCGGTGGACATGGTTCCTTTCGTGCGTTCCATCGTCAATGCCCAGGAGCGCCTGTTTGTCGACCGCGATCTGCGCCTGCGTTTTGCGGACGAGACCCAGGGTCACGACGATGTCGTCGAGGCCGATCCCGACATGATCACGCAATGTGTTATCAACCTCATGAGCAACGCCATGCGCTACACCCCCGAGGGCGGTTGGGTCGTGGTGTCGGTGCTCAGTGACCGCAAGCACGTCAGCATTGCCGTTTCTGATACCGGCATCGGTATTGCCAAGGACGATCTGTCGCGCATCTTCGGGCGGTTTTGGCGCGCCGATGCCAGCCGCGCCCGCGAAGCTGGCGGCCTGGGCGTTGGCCTCGCCGTGACCAAGCAGATCGTCGAGCGTCACCATGGCTACATATCCGTGGAGTCGGAGCTTGGAAAGGGTACGACTTTTACAATTCATCTGCCCCGCGAGCACACGGCGGACGCGGCATCTACTACAATGGAGCACTAGCTTTTCGCTATTCGGTGAAGGAGGGGCCGCGTCCCTGCCGCTCCGAGTTTGCGAAAACATGCGGGAAAGAACCCGCATTTCTGTCGTATTTAGGTAAGGAGTGACTCACGTGACAACGATGGAGCGTCGTCCGGATTCCCGTGGCAAGGTTCGTGATATTTACGATGCCGGTGAAAACCTGCTGATGGTCGCCACCGACCGCATTTCTGCGTTCGACTTCATTCTTCCCGACGAGATTCCGTTTAAGGGAGAGGTACTCAATCGCATCTCGGCATTCTGGTTCGATAAGTTTGCCGACATCGTTCCCAACCATCTCGTTTCCATCGACCCGGCGGAGTTCCCCGAGGAGTTTGCTGAGTATCGTGACTACCTCGCTGGCCGCGCCATGCTGGTTAAGAAGGCCCAGACGATTCCTATCGAGTGCATCGTCCGCGGCTATCTGACCGGTTCGGGCAAGAAGACCTACGACGAGAACGGCACCGTCTGCGGCATCCAGCTGCCTGAGGGCCTGACCGAGGCTTCCAAGCTTCCTGAGCCGCTGTTCACGCCGTCCACGAAGGCCGAGATCGGTGACCACGACGAGAACATCTCGTTCGAGCGTTGCTGCGAGATCGTGGGCGAGGACATCGCCACGCAGATTCGTGACCTTTCCCTCAAGATCTACAAGGCCGCTGCCGAGTACGCCGCGACCCGTGGCATCATCATTGCCGACACCAAGTTCGAGTTTGGTGTTATTGATGGCAAGGTCACGCTGATCGACGAGTGCCTCACGCCCGACTCCAGCCGTTTCTGGCCTGCTGCCAGCTACGAGGAGGGCAAGATCCAGCCTAGCTACGACAAGCAATTCGTCCGCAATTGGCTCAAGGCCAACTGGGATATGACGGGGGAGACCCCGCACCTGCCCGCCGAGGTCATCGATGGCACGTCCGAGCGCTATCGCGAGGCCTTCCAGATCATCACGGGCTCCCAGTTCACAAGCATGAAGGAGAACGCATAAGTGAGTACCCGTAGCGCCACGAACAAGCGCACGCAATCCCACGAAGTTACCGGGGTTGCGCGCAAGTCTGCCGCATCTGCTAAGCCCGCCCGCCAAGCAGCGGGCTCCGTTCGCGTCGTGCCGGCTTCGTCTAAGGCACGCCGCAAAGAGCTCGAGAAGGGCGAGAACCTCGAGGGCCTCTCTAAAGAGGAGAAGCGCGCCCGCAAGGCTAAGCAGCGCGCCAAGGAGGACCGCATCTATACGGTGTCGAATATCCTCCTCAAGCAGGACGAGGACTACACCAAGCGCCGTCGCATCTGGTGGATTGTGCTCGCCATTGGCATGGTGCTCGTCGTGGCAATTTGGGCCTCGCTGTACTTCGCTCCCGCTGGCATGGTGTCCAGCCCTGTCCAGATGGTCGGCATCGTTTTGTCCTATGTCATCATCCTAGGTGACTTTATCTACGACTTCGCTCGTATTCGTCCCTTGCGCAACATGTACCGCGCGCAGGCCGAGGGCATGTCCGAGAACAAGCTCAACGCTCTTATCGAGCGCGCAGCTGCCGAGGAGGACAAGAAGGACTCCAAGAAGAAGTAGCGTTTGCATACATACTTATCGCTAAGATATAAGGCGCGTCGTTTTTGCGGCGCGCCTTTTTACTGTTCTATAGATAGATGGAGTGGCACATGATTCGAGCTGCCCTGACGGTCGAAGAGGCCCTGGAGGGTATGAAGTCCCTGGAGCCCAAGATTAAAAACTATGCGCGCCTGGTTGTCCGCAAGGGCGTAAACGTTAAGCCCGGCCAGGAAGTCGTCGTTCAGTCTCCGGTTGAGTGCGCGCCGTTTGCGCGCGTGGTGGTCGCGGAGGCCTATGCTGCCGGCGCCGGCCACGTGACGGTCATCTGGGCCGATGATGCCGTGACGAGGCTCACGTACGAGCATGTCGAGAAAAGCTATTTTGAGCAGACGCCCGAGTGGAAGCGCCTGCAGCTGGATTCCCTGGCCCAGGACGGTGCCTGCTTTATCTTTATCGAGGGTGCGGACCCCGCCGCCCTTAAGGGCATCGATCCCGCTAAGCCCGCTGCAGCTTCTAAGGCAAAGAACACGCAGTGCAAAGTTTTCCGCCGTGGACTGGATTACAACATCAATCCGTGGTGCATCGCCGGCGCTCCGGTCGTGGCTTGGGCGCGCGAGGTGTTCCCGGGAGACGCCGATGAGGTTGCAATCTATAAGCTGTGGAATGCGATTCTGCACACCGCTCGCGCCGATGGCCAGGACCCAGAGAGCGACTGGGAGCTCCATGACGCCGCATTCGAAAAGAACCTGCGTTTCCTGAACGACAATCGTTTCGACTGCCTGCATTACACCGCGGCAAATGGAACCGATCTGACGATTGGCATGACGAAGGGTCACGAGTGGGCCGGCGGCAAGGGCAAGACGCCCGATGGGCACCCCTTCTTCCCCAACATTCCCACCGAGGAAGTCTTCACTTCGCCCGATCGCATGCGCGCCGACGGTATCGTGTACTCGGCCATGCCGCTCATCCACCACGGCAATAAAGTCGACGATTTTTGGATTAAGTTCGAGGGCGGCCGCGTGGTGGACTACGACGCCCGCGTGGGCAAGGCAACGCTCGCAAGTATCATCGATACTGACGAGGGCGCTGCTCACCTGGGAGAGGTCGCGCTCATTTCCAAGAACACGCCGATCCGCGAAAGTGGTGTTCTGTTCTACGATACGCTCTATGACGAGAACGCTAGCTGCCATCTTGCGCTAGGTGTCGGTTTCCCCGAATGCATCGAGGGTGGGTACGACATGTCCAAGGAGGAGCTCCTGGAGCATGGTGTTAACGTCTCGAGCACGCACGTCGATTTTATGATCGGCACGGACGACATCGATATTACGGGCATTACGCCTGATGGACGTGAAGTTGTGATTTTCCAGAACGGCCAATGGAGTTGGGAATAGTTCCAGACCGTGGTACAATGCCACCCGCGGGCCGTTAGCTCAGCTGGCAGAGCAGGGGACTTTTAATCCCAAGGTCCAGGGTTCGAACCCCTGACGGCCCACCATAGAATAGAAAAGCGACTGGCGGATGCCGGCCGCTTTTTTGTTACCGCGGCACGGGTTCGAACCCGAAAGGGCGCGGAGCTGAGGAAACGCATGGGCGTTTGCCAGCGCAGCGCGCAAGGCGCGAAAGCGCCGCAGCGGCCGCCTGCGAAGCAGGCTGAACCCCTGACGGCCCACCCAAAGATTGTTGAGACGGTCAACTTCGGTTGGCCGTCTTTTTTGTTGCCGGTGCACGGGTTCGAACCCGTATCTATCTATATATAAGAACGCTTGGCGAACAAAACCTGCCTTTTACCGACGGGAAACAAATAGCTGATGCTTTTGGAGTAAAGTGGCGCTCCAGAGATGACCGATGCCTTAACACCTATAAACCAGCTGGTCATCGCCAATATCAGAAGCCAATGCTTCAGTTATAACCTCAGGGACGCGACTGAGGGACATATTCATTTGTGAACAAAATATGGAGTGCCAGATTCCCGCCCCCGGGGCCCCTCCGGTCTGGCAATATATCTCCTTGCCGCGCGGCCCGGTGGAACCGGGAACCAGCGCAGGCGTGCACCTTGAGAACCGGATACTGCGAGGATGGA
>DBFNYT010000207.1:0-9221 GCA_048425625.1 Collinsella sp.
GAGGCTCGGGATCGCCGTCGGGGCGGAGGAGCTCGCGACCCTCGCCTCGGACCTCGACCTCGGCGACGGGGAGATGGCCGCCGTGGCAGCCACCTTCTCCTACCTTGCGGAGAAGAGGAGGCTCGCCTCCATCGAGACGCTGCTGAGGCTGAGCAGGCTGCCCAGGCGCGAGCCCAAGACCTTCGAGGGCTTCGACTTCTCCAGGATCCAGGGCCGGGACGCGGCCGCGCTGGGCAAGCTCCCGTCGCTGGCCGACCTCTACGCGCACCGCAACGTCGCCTTCGTCGGGCCCGGCGGCATAGGGAAGACGCACCTCGCGCAGGCCTACGGGCGCGAGTGCTGCATGCGGGGGCTCAAGACCTACTACATAAAGGCGACCGAGCTCAGGGACAGGTTCCAGAAGGCCGTCCAGCGGGGAAACACCTCGCGGGTCGTCTCCTCGCTCGTCAAGCCGTCGTGCCTCATCGTTGACGAGGTGGGGAGATGCGTCTACGACAGGCCGTGCACCGACCTGTTCTTCGATGTCGTCGACAGGCGCTACGAGAAGGAGGGGCCGAACGCGATGGTCCTCACGAGCAACATCGCCCCGAGCGGGTGGGATGAGTTCTTCACGGGCGACGACACGCTCCTCTGCGCCCTCGACAGGCTGTTCGACAAGGCGTCGGTGTTCGTGATGCGGGGCCCGAGCTACCGCGGCAGGGGGCTTGACACCTACTCGGTGGAGGCCGTCCCCCAGGCGGTGAAGGTGAGGGGGATCCAGCCCGAGGGGATGTAGGAATGCGATAGGAAAGTCATAGATGCGGGCGTGTTGGCTAAAATGGGTCGGCCGGGATTGGTCAATCTCGGCCGACTATATTTGGCTAAATTATTCCGGCGCTAACACGGGGTCGAATAGCCCTTTCGAACCGCACCGAATCGGCAGCCGCCAGACCGGGGTGGATCGCGCGATCAAACCATGCTCTTATCAGCTTTAAATGATCCGTTTTCCTCCGTCCCCGACGGATCAATAAGAAAAGAGGGGGCTGTCCCGCGTTGGCGGAACAGCCCCTCTGGCTTCGATATGTGCGATACGGCTCGTTAGTAACCCTGACCGTAGCCTTGACCCTGGCCCTGCTGGCCCAGCAGCTCCTCCAGATACTGGCGCAGCTGCTCGTCGGTAATACCGCCGTTGCCGGTGTCGGTCGCGCTGTCGTCCTGCTGCTGGTTCTGCAGCTCCTCGTCAGAACCAAGCTCGACCGTGACCTTCTTCTCTTCCTTGCCGCGCACGAGCGTGATCTCGACCTTCTCGCCCACCTCGTGGCTGCGCAGGGCGATGATCAGGCCATCGGCGCTCGTAATCTCGTCGTCGCCCAGCTTGGTGATGACGTCGCCCTCCTGAATGCCAGCCTTGGCGGCAGGACCGTCCTCGACGACGCTCGCCACATACGCGCCGCTATCGGTGCTGAGCTTGTTGGTACGGGCATTGAGCGCATTGACGCTCGAAAGCGTGGCGCCCAGGTACGGATGAACCGGCGTCTTGCCGTCGATGATCTGGTCGGCAATGTTCTTGGCATAGTTGACCGGAATGGCAAAGCCCACGCCCGAGCTGGAGCCCGAATAGCTCTCGATGAGCGAGTTGATACCCACGAGCTCGCCGTTGTCGTTGACGAGCGCGCCGCCGGAGTTGCCCGGGTTGATGGCAGCATCGGTCTGGATCATGTTGGCGTAGATGGTGTTGCCGCTGGTAGAGCTCATGGCCGTGGAGCGATAGAGCGCCGACACGATGCCCGTGGAGACGGACTGCTCGTTGCCGAACGGCGAGCCGATCGCCATGACCCACTCGCCCACGTTGAGCTTGGAGGAGTCGCCGATCTCGATCGGGGTGAGCTTGGAGGCGTCAGCATCCTTGAGCTTGATGACGGCGAGGTCGCTCGAGGCATCGTTGCCCACGAACTCAGCCTCGTAGGTGGTGCCGTCGTCCATGGTCACCACGTACTGGTCGTAACCATCGACCACGTGGTTGTTGGTGAGGATGTGGCCCTCGGTATCGAGCACCACGCCCGAACCGACGCTGCCCGAGCCGTCCGACTCATCAGCAGACTGCGAAAGCGAGCCATTCTGGCTGCCGCTCGAAGTGGCGGTGATGGAAACGACGGAGGGCAACGCCTTGGCAGAGACGGCCTCGGCCAGCGTGGTGTCCTCGGAGTCAATCGTGATCTTTTGCGTCGAAGAACCCGAAGCACCCGCCGTCACGGCATTCTTTCCGCCGCCAATATTGAGCGTGCCACTCATAATGAGCGCGATGACCAGCAGAGCGCCGCACGCACAGCCGGCGAGTGCCGTAATAAAGATCGGCAGCTTTTTGGTCTTGGTCTTGACCACCGTGTGCTTATTTACAACCTGCTGGCTGCCTAGCGGCTGGCCGGTCTGCGTGTCGTAAGCCTGCACGTAGGGAATGTTGCCGTCGGCAGGCGTCGACTCCACCTGCACACGCGGCTGCTGCTGGGTCTCGCCAGCGCTGCCCGCATCCTGGGGACGCTGGGAATCGTTCTCGCTCATGGCTGCGATCCTTTCGTCAAATAACCAAAGGCCCGCCAAACATGTGGCGGGCCATCATTGTTCACGTTGATTTGTACCCCAAGCTGGGCAGTCCCGAGCACTAGATGCCAAGATTTCAGCTTTGCTTAAGTAATGACATGCTTATAAGCCAATTCGTTTTATGCCGTCATGTCTATTCAATATAACAGTCGATAGCAAAATTATATGTTGAATCGTTAATAAAGTCCGTAATCGTCGCACCCATGCCTGATCCGCACGTCCATTTATCCTTCTCCGCGTCGTATGGCGTTGGCCCCCACCCCGTTTCATATGATGCTTCGCTTTCTGTGAAGTAGTTCATCACATATTTATCTTTCTGCATGAGCGCATACCAAGCGTTTGCGTACATCACAAGCGGATCGATTTGGACTATCGAGTACTTTCCGGAACGAATCTCAATTTCTGTTTTATCGTTATAATAAGCGACTGTGAGCTCAATCTTGGCAAGCAGCGGCAACGTTTCATCTGATTCCCTCTGGATTGTTATGACATCACCGGCCATAGCGTCGGCAGACACAGTTTTGCTCTCTGGCGTGAAAATAGTCTCTCTGCTTCTTGTTCGCGTTTTTTCATTGCCATTTTCATCTCTGACCACCGTGTCGACTACGAGCGTCAATCGCATCTGAGCGTCCGGCAACTCCACGGCTTCTGCCATCCCGGCTCGCATCAAAATAGGAGCCCCCGCCATCAGACCTAAGAACTGCTTTCTGTCAATCATTCTTCATTCCCCTTGTCTACTTGATTTGACTTTCTCAGCTGAATGGGGATACAGAACAGTCCCGTCAAGTTCCTTATCTTCCACAAAAACTAGAATCCATTTATCACCTGCTTTCAACCCTGAGACATATCCGGAACTTGACTTACGGCGCATATCGATTCTCTTACGGCAACCACTTGGCATAAGCGCCTCAAATTGCCCGTTATGAACATCCGATAGAGCACGCACCTCGACTGCAACAACCGTGTCGTTTTCTCCCCCATTAGTCGCCCTTAACAGAAAGAAGCTCGCTGCGGTGAGCAAAGCAAAGGAAAGCACCAATAGGAGCATTGCCCTTCGAATGAACTTGTCGCCGTTCACGAGTACAATCAACCCTTGCAATATGTGCCATCGTGAGACGTGTAAATTGATACGTCATATGGAAGAAACTGTAGCTGGTTTGTCCATCCATTCCAAACAACAAGCAGGTACTTCTTGGCATTCGAGTATGTGTTATGCATTGCCACGTAGCCCACAACTGCCATTGCGTGCCCGCTGCCATTTGACCGGAGCCTTCCAGAGAAAATACTCAGATTCCCCGAGTCGGTATTCACCCTAAAGGAATCCCATGACGGATACCAAACGAATGACGTCTCAAGCTCCTTGCCTCGTCTTGCACAAAACTCCTTTAAGGCCGGAGCGGGTTTGTCAGGAGAAGTCTTGCCTTGAGTAAAGTACAGACCAGTCGCTTGATCATATTTCTTTCCTCCTTCTTCTTCCCATGTCCCCGACAGCCTCCAAAGCTCCGAGTATAAATCGGACAATTTAAGGCGGTTCAAAGTCACATAGTGACTGCTAACTGCAAACATTGCCGAAACAGCGCAAGCATAAGTCCCCGTTTCTTTGATAACTTCTGTTTGCGTTGGCGTTATTATTCCCGAAACCGTTTTGCTCGCATCAACAACATATCCCTGTTTATACAAATCCTTGGCAGATACAAAAACGTCATCGAAATGTTCCGGCGATCCGCTGCGATTGCCTCCCGAGGACAATTTATTTGGTACTTTTTTTCCACTTGCGTCTAAAACAATGTTTTTATCTAAGTCGGCAACGCCAACAGTTAGCTCGTCAATCTTTAACGCAACGACGTTATCCGAGGATGCGAGGAGTGCAATTTCTTCGCTTGCACTCTCGATAGGTAAAAGAGCGTTCGGAGCCAAGCAGTATTCGCTGATCCACCAAGATCGCTCTGAATCAAATACGACGTAGCCATAGTTAACGTCATCCCGCTTCGCACGAACGATATACCCGATTGATTCCCCATCGGAATTCACCATTTTTACTGGGTCACAAGCGGTCACCGGCTCATCCGATACATCATCAAAGAAAGCTTGCGCTTGCTCCACAGCTATTTGCGGTGTGACACGGACTAAGTCGTCGTCTCCAAAAACCAACCTTGGAGACATCAGGGCGGCAAGCAACACTATGAATCCGACAATCACCTTTCTCGAATAACGCATTTCTTCCTCCATCCGTGTAGTAGGGAGATACGGTAACTAGATGATATTTGCTAGATAGTGTTATACGTTTGATATTGTTTTTACTGACACACTTTTAATCGGTGAAAGGTCTTCTTTTCGCCCTAAATGAGAAAAGGGTACTGGAGAAATCTCCGGTACCCTCACATTCCTCTATTTACTTGCTAGTCCTTAAACAGATAACCCACGCCGCGGACGGTGGTGATGTGTGCCGCGATCTGCGGGCCCACCTTGGAGCGGATGCGTCGGATGTGCACGTCGACGGTACGCGTGCCGCCGCAGTACTCAAAGCCCCACACGCGGTGCAGCAGCACTTCGCGGCTGTAGGCGCGGTTGGGGTGCGTCGCCAAAAAGCTCAGCAGCGAGTACTCCATCAGCGTCAGGTCGATGGGCTCATCATCGAGTGTCACCTGGTAGGTGGCCAGGTTAATCTCGAGGTTATCGATGTTGAGCACATCGTCGGCGGCGACGGTCTCCTCCTCGCCCATCAGGTGCTGCGCACGAGCCTTAAGCTCGTTGGGCGTCGCCGTGGGGCATACAAAGTCGGCATGCGCGTGATTCGGCAGGCGCAGGGTGCCGAGCGCCTCGTCGTCGACGATCACCAGCATGGGGACGCCGCCGCGGTCGTCGAGCCATTTGGCAATCTGATCGATGCGGTCGCTGCGGATGCCGTCGGAATCGAGGATCAGCAGGTCAAAGTCGTGCGCCGCAGTCGGCGAATCGGGAGTAGCCAGGCTCACCTCGACACCCAGGGTGGTCGTCAGGCTGCGGGCAAACTCGTGGAAGCGCGTCGTGCGCGCCATGAACAGGGCACTCTTTTCGGACATATCGGCCTCCAAAGAAATGAGCTCAATCGTACTGGAACAAGTCAGCGCGATTAGGAGTTCGCCAGGTAGTGCTTAATCTCCCACTCGGTGATCGTAGACTCAAACTTATGCCACTCGTCGCGCTTCTTTTTGAGGAAGAAGCTGTGGATGTGCTCGCCGAGGGCATCCTTCATAAACTGCGAGTCCTCAAACACGTCGAGCGCCTCTTTGAGCGAGCGCGGCAGCGGCGTGTAGCCGGCCTCGACCATCTGACGGTCGGTAAGCTTGAGCGTCTCAGCCGTTGCCTCGGGCGGGAGCTCCAGCTTGCGCTCGATGCCGTCCAGACCAGCCGCCAGCGTGACGGCGTTGACCAGGTACGGGTTGGCCATGGGGTCGGGGCTGCGAAGCTCGATGCGCGTGGACAGCTGCTTGCCGGGCTTGTAGACCGGAATGCGGACCATACTCGCGCGGTTGCGCAGGCCCCACGTGGCGTACTGCGGCACGGAGTCGCCGCCCGTGGTGATGCGCTTGTACGAGTTGACCGTGGGGTTAGTGATGGCGCTGATCTCGCGCGCGTGCGCCAAGATGCCGGCCGTGTAGTGCTTGGCGATATCGGAGAGGTGGTACTTCTCGTCGTCCTCGCCCCAAAAGACGTTGTTGCCGTCGTGGTCGAATAGCGACTGGCACAGGAACATAGCGCTGCCGTCCTCGCCCGCCAACGGCTTGGGCATAAAGGAGGCGTGGCAACCGCTCTCGTAGGCCTGCTGCTTAATGATGAGTTTGGCCGTGGTGATGGCGTCGGACATGCTCAGGGCCTCGGCGTGGCGCAGACTCATGCCGTGCTGCGAGCGACCGGCGGCGTGGAAGGTGTACTCCACGGGCACGGACATCTTCTCGAGCGTAAGGACCGTGTTGCGGCGCAGGTCGCGAGCGGCATCGCTCACCGAAAGATCGAAGTAGCCCACGTTGTCGAGCGGCTCGGGCGTGTGTTCGTCGGGGAAGTAGTAATACTCCAGCTCGGCGCCCACGTTGAGCAGATAGCCAGCTTTCTCGGCCTTGCGGAACATGCGGCGCAGGGCATCGCGCGGGTCGCCGGCGAAGGGCTTGCGATCGGGAGTGCACACGTCGCAGAACACGCGGGCAACGCCGTTGTGGCTCGGGCGCCACGGCAGGATCTGGAAGGTCGAAGCATCGGGAAACGCCAGCATGTCGGCTTCCTCGGGAGTGGCAAAGCCCTCGATGGCGGAGCCGTCAAAGCCGATACCTTCCTCAAAAGCGACCTCGAGGTCCTCGGGGCTAATGGCAAAGTTCTTGAGGCGGCCGAGAATGTCGACAAACCACAGACGCACAAAGCGGATGTCACGCTGCTCTACGGAGCGGAGTACGTAATCGATGTTCTGCTGGTTCATGTCGCTCCCCTTTCTTTCGGGCGGGTTTCGACTGGTCTATATCGCAGATACTATCGCAGAAAAATGTTTCCGCAGGGTTAAAGCGTATCAAGCGCTCAAAAAACGTGCGCGAACAGGCAGATATGACAAGTGACTATCGTTTGGATTCGGAGACAATTTGTCTACAGGCTCGTTCCAGCGCAGGGAACTCCATCGTCACTGCATCCCAAACAACCGAGCGGTCGACATTACCGTAATCATGCGCAAGATAATTTCTCATGCCGACAATTCCACACCACTCAATTTCGGGATGAAGCCGCTGCGAGCGTTCCGACAACTTGCCCGCTTCTTCCGTCACCCTAAGCGCACACATCAAAAGGGAGTCCGCCAACGCCCTCGTCCGCACGTCATTCGCATGCAGAAACTGGTCTTCGGTGATATTAAAAGCCTCGATGCGCTCGTTCGTTTCAGAGATGGCCTCCAAAACCTCTTGAGCGCGGAGGCCGTCTGACTTACGCGCGATCATAAAGGATCACTCCTTCGCGCTCGATTACCGCGGCAAGATCATCATCAAGATAGTCACTCGAGACGAGGTCAACCTGCTTCCCGGTTTCTTTGCGCACCGCCTCGCCAAACGCCGACAACGCGAAAAGACCAAAGCCATGCTCGCGATCGACTTCGAGACGCAAGTCAATATCACTATCGGCATGCGCCTCGCCACGGGCATACGAACCAAAAAGGATCACGGTCTTGATGGCGGGAATCGAGCTGGCTGCCTCGCGGACGGCGGACTCGATCCGAGCAATATCCAAAATGTCTGCGGCGACGTTTTCGCTCGCAGAGTTTTTACCAAGTGAAGGAACAAACGGCAGCGAGCGCTCGCGCAGCATCTGCCTCATAAACATATTGACTGCAACAGACGAAGTCATGCCAAGTTCTTCGCACAGCTCGGCAAATGAGTCTTTAATTGACGAGTCCACTCGCACACTCAGCACAGACGCGGCCATGGATACCTCCTGTATGACATTGTCTATATATTATCACACAGACTAGCGCGAGGTCGATGCGCGGTGTTCGATGTGGCCGGGGATCTCGATGCGTTTGGGCGCCAGCTTTGCGGCCTCGCCCACGGTGGTGGTAACAACGTCGATGCGCTCGGACAGGCGCTCGACCACACGCTCGGCAATGGTGAGGGTGTCCTGTGCGGCCGTCGTGACTCCGCCAAAGAGCACGTGGTTCCAGGGATAGTCGTCAAACGTCGCGATTTTGAGCCCTGCCGGCAGCGAGGGGCCAAGCTGGGCCAGCGCCTCGGTCAGGCGCAAGAAGACCAGGCCGTTGACGGCAATGAGGCCGAGCTTTTTACCTGCATAGCCACGGATGGTCTCGTCCAAACGGCCAACGCCCGTAGCACCGCCATCGGCCAGGGTGACGACCTCGCCCGCAAGGCCGCGTCGCGAAAGCTCGTCGGCAAAGGCCTCGGCGCGCTCGCGACGGACGGGGCTGTCGTCGCTCGCCTCGGTGAGCAGGCACAGGCGCTCACTGCCAGCGGCGGCCAAGGCGTCTACCAAGCCGGCGACCAGCTCACGGTTGTTAGATGTCACCAGATCGACACCGCCGTCGGCAACGTCGCGGTCGAGCAGCACAACGGGCAGACGTCCCGCTGCCGCGGCGATCGCCTCATCATTGCCTCCGCAGGTGTTGACGACCAGGCCGTCCACACCGGCATCGATAAGTCTGGTGAGCGACTCCGCTTCCTTAGCGGGGTCGTTACCACTAATGGCCGTCATGAGCGAGCAGCCGCGCGCGGCGGCGCTGGCGGAAAGTCCTTCGAGCATGGCGCTCGAGAACGGGTTGGCGATGTCGGCCAGGATCACGCCGATGAGGTTGGTGCGCGAGCTGCGCAGATTGCGCGCGGCGGCACGCGGGCGATAGCCGGTGCGCTCGATAACCGCTGCGATGCGAGCACGGGTTTCCTCGGTCATCTGCCCGGGGCGGTTATTGAGATAGCGCGAAACCGTGGCCGGACTCACGCCCGCCTCGGCGGCAATGTCCTTGATTCTCATCTGCGCCATAGCGCACCCCGTTTCCCAATTGTCGGCAGTCTGAGCCATTTTAGGCATTTTTTTAAAAATCTCGGTTGCAAAACGCTGTAGGTGAGTATACTACAACTCGAAACGAAACCGATTTCGTAAACCGATTTCGGCAAGCGTTGGCG
>DBFNYT010000208.1:0-13859 GCA_048425625.1 Collinsella sp.
CGAGCTCCTCGCGGGCGTCCTCGAGCTCACCGTACTCCTCGACCAGGGGCATGAGCTCGTTCACCCGCTCGACGATGCGGCACTGCTCGGCGAGAGGCGGAATCGGGACCAGAATGACGTTCAATGACTTCTGATTAGTCTTTGGCATTTTGACACGCGTATCACCCTTAAGCGTCTCCTCAGTGAAGAAATTGCTGAGGAGAACCGTGAGGACATATTCAGGTTGCAGCTTGGTGTTGAGCGGATACATATCCGCACTACACAGCCCATCAAAAGGGGCGATAACCGCCTTTCGAAGAGCTGGACGAATCTTCGAATAGAGAATCTGTCCTGCAGAGAACAGGTGATTGGCGCTCTTAACCTCGTCGGCCTTAACACTATGACAGAACAAGAGCTTTCCGGTGCCTTTTTGGATGTTGTCAGGCGCGATATGAGGAAAGTCCTGATATTTCAACGGGTCGACCAAACGCGCTGCAATTCCAATGACTTCACTAAATCTCGCCCAGGCCCAGCTTTCCGGAATCCCAAACGGAACCTCGTCCGCGATGCACTTGTCGCTCAGAACGCGTCCCTTAGTGTCCACGTGCTTCTCATAGGGGGAGCCATCGGAACCGATATAGATAATGCTCTCCCCGCCCTTCGGGAATTTAGCCTTACCCTCAGCAATAAGCTTATGCTTCTCTTCACGAATACGCTCAAGCAGGACGCTTGCAGGCTCATCACTCGGGTCTTGTGGAACGAGCTTTCCCTCAATCGCCATTTGCAGGATTGAGTTCTTCAGGTCTTTTGCCTTCATCTACGCCTCAATCCCAAGAATCTCGCAAATACGAGCAAGCTTCTGGTCAATCTCGGCATCGAGCTTAGCGCGCTCTTCTTTGTAGTTCCTGATCAGTTCGTCAGGCGGTAAGATCTCCTCTTCCTCGTGAGGATAGCCGCACACGTCAAAGTTAAAACCGCCGTCTCGCAACTCGTCAACCGTATAGTACTTGGCCTTGGGATTGCCGTCTTCCTCGATATCCCGACGGTTCTCCCACCATTCCTTTACAGGTGCAAAATGTTCGATCCTAATGGGCTTGGTCTTAGAGAAGTGTTTATACCCCTCGGGCATGTCCATGCGATAGAACCAAACGCCCTCAGAGGCCCCCGTATTATCGAAGAACAGAACGTTAGTAGTGATGCTCGTGTACGGAGCGAAAACACTCTGTGGAAGGCGCAAGACAGTATGCAAGTTCATGTCCTCAAGCAGGCGACGCTTGATCTCCGTCTTTGCACTATCCTGGCCAAAGAGAAAACCATCCGGAATGATAACAGCAGCGCGGCCGCCTCGCTTAAGACGATAAAGAATGAGTCCAAGGAATAGATCTGCGGTCTCGGAGCTACGGAGTGCAACAGGGAAGTTGTTTTGCACCGATGCACTCTCGGACCCGCCATAGGGAGGGTTCATAAGTACGACGTCAAACTGGCCGTCAGGCTTGTGCTTCCACTCGCGAACATCCTTCTCGAGAGAGTTATCGTGAAAGACTTCAGGATTATCGATATCGTGCAACAGCATGTTGGTCACGCACAGCAGGTAAGGGAGCTGCTTCTTCTCGATGCCGTAGACCGATCTTGCATAGAGTTCACGATCGGCTGGAGTCTGAACCTGGGAGTCGAGAATCTTGAGGGCGCTCGTCAAAAAGCCGCCCGTGCCACACGCGAAGTCAGCCACAGTCTCGCCGAGCTTGGGCGCAAGTGCCTGGGCCATAAAGTCAGTCACCGCTCGGGGCGTGTAAAACTCGCCGGCATTACCCGCGGACTGTAAGTCTTTCAGGATGGTCTCGTAAATTTCACCGAAGGCGTGGCGCTCTTTGTACTCGGTAAAATCAACCGACTCGTCAATCTCGTTGATGACTTGACGAAGTAGAATCCCATCCTTCATGTAGTTGTTGGCGTCAGTAAAAGCAGCCTTGACGACGACGTGTCGCAAAGGCGCATCAGGTGCAAGCTCAAGACTCTCAAGAGTCTTGAATAGATCATTGTTCACAAAGTCGAGAAGCTCATCGCCAGTAAGCGCCTTGCCGTCTTTCGCATCGTGCGCCCAGCTATACCAGCGCAGGCGCTCGGGGATGATGGACTGATAGGAGTCATCGTGAAACTCCCACTCCTGCTCCTTGGCATCGTAAATCTTGAGGAAGAAAAGCCAAGTCATCTGCTCAATGCGCTGCGCATCGCCATTGATGCCGGCGTCTTTGCGCATGATGTTCTGCAGGGTCTTTACGAGAGATCCCAGTGCCATTTGCTATCGTTACCTTTCTCTATGCGATGTAGAGCTCGTCCTCGAGCATCTGCGCTGCCTGAATGTACTGTTGTTTGCCGCCGAATGCGGCGACGATCTTCATTGGGCTGCCAAACCGACGGAATTCCTCGAGGTCGAGGACGTGGGTGTCGTCCAAGTCTACGAGGTTCGACGTCGCATATTTGTCGAGAAGCGCTTCAAGGACCTCACGCGCGACGCCGGCATACTCATAGAGCACGCCCTTTTTCTTGACACTATTGGCTCTCTCGCTGCGCGTAAGAGGTCTCTGGTCGTAAGCAATGTGGCAAATGAGGTCAAAGTCGCTCATTTGCTCCTGTCCAGTCTCGAGCCGCAGCTCATCCAGGAATACGCCACGCGCGCGCAGCTCATCGATAATCGCTTGTTTCTTATGTTCAGAGTTCCACGCCGCTAGGAAGTGGTCAAGAGTGTCGTATTCGCCGAGAATGTTTTTTCGCGTATAGTCCTTAAGGCTCTCAGTTACAAGAAGGCCATCGGAGGAGTAATACTGCACCATCTCCGACACTACATAGACGTCGGCCCCATGAACGTGATATTTCACATGGGAGGACGGATCGTCCGGCGGCAATACGGGTGGGTCTACGATCGGAGACGGAGGCGGAACGGGACTGCCGCCATTGCCGCCGGGACCCGGATCCGCAATGGGGTCACCCGGATTAGGCTCAAACACAACAACAGGTTCGCCATCAAACTCGGGATCTGCAAACAAACGCGATGCGTCACGAAAATCGAGGATGGTGAAATAGAGTTTGTCGTAGTCCTCACAGATACGGGTTCCGCGGCCGATAATCTGCTTGAACTCCGTCATTCCGTGCTCACCGAACTTGTTGTCGAGCACGACTACCTTACACGTCTTGCAATTAACACCAGTGGTGAGAAGCTTCGAAGTCGTAACGATGGTCGGGTATTTCTCGTCGGGGTCGATGAAGTTATCTAACTGAGCCTTACCTTCCCTGTCGTCACCCGTAATCTTCATGATGTAGGTGGGGTGATCTCTTACGATATCGGCGTTCTCGTTTACAAGGGCACGTCGCATATTTTCGGCATGCTCGATGTCAACGCAAAAGACTATGGTCTTGGAGTAACGATCCGTCTCCTTTAGAAATTGAGTTATCCGCTTGGCAACTTCCTCGTAGCGCTCTTTGATGACAATCTCGCTGTCGAAGTCTTGCTTCTCGAAAACACGTTTGGGCAGAGCTTCGCCGCGATCATCTATGGTGCCTTCCTCAGTACGGTATCCGTAAATGTCGACGTTCAGCTTAGGACGAATAACTTTATACGGGGCGAGAAAGCCATCCTCGATTCCCTGTTTAAGGGAGTAGGTGTAGACAGGTTCGCCGAAGTAGGTAATGTTTGAAACCTCTTCAGTCTCCTTTGGCGTAGCCGTCATACCGATTTGAATTGCACAATTGAAATACTCAAGTACCTTACGCCATGCGGAGTCCGCCGCGGCGCTTCCGCGATGGCACTCGTCGACGATAATCAAATCGAAGAATTCCGAGTCGAACTCGCGGAATATTTCTTCACCGTTTTCTCCAACAAGCTGTTGGTAGAGCGAGAAATAGACCTCGTAAGCAGAATCGAGCTTTCGACCTACGACCTTGGTTGTAACCCTCTTGAGAGGCTTGAAATCGCCGTCTATGGTCTGATCGACGAGAATATTGCGGTCCGCCAGATAGAGAACCTTACGAACCTCGGTAGTCTGTCGCAAGCGATGAACGATTTGAAAAGCCGTAAAAGTCTTTCCCGTTCCCGTTGCCATAACGAGCAAGATGCGATTCTTACCTCGCGCAATAGCTTCAAGCGTACGATTGATGGCGATGCACTGATAGTAGCGAGGATGATTGCCGCCGTGCTCCTGGTAATACGGAGCGGTCACAATCTTCTGGCTATACGGATGTTCAAGCCCCTTAGCTTTTGAGTATCGTGTCCAAAGTTCCGCCGGAGTGGGAAACTCGTCCATGGCAAGAGCGCGCTCTTTCCCGGTAAGAAAATCGTGCTCAACAAAACCCTTTCCGTTTGAGCTGTACGCAAACGGAATATCGAGCAGCTGGGCATATCCCATCCCCTGTTGGAGACCGGCATCAACGGTGTGCTCCGTATCCTTAGCCTCGACGATTGCGATAGGGATGCCCGGAGCATACATCAGAAGGTAGTCAGCCTTCTTCTTGTCTTTACGGGTGACCATACTTCCGCGCACAACAATCTCGCCACTGGTAAAGAAATACTCAGTGAAGACTTGGGTATTGCGATCCCACGACTTCATAATCGCAGGATCAATGAGTTTAAGCCGTGTGTCAGACTCGTTCATACGTCTCGGAACCCCTCATTGCGCAAAGCGACAGCTATTGATGTTGAGTTGATTAATTTTATCATCACTATGCAATCTAGCAGCCGCTTTATACTAAATGAGACGAAGTAAAGTCAGCCCCGTGAGAAAGCTCCAAAGAAAGCAAAATGAGCCCCGTTGACTTGAGTCAGAGGTCATTCCCGGAGCCCCGCCTACCTTCCCGCCGCCTTCAGCTTCAGCAGCAGGTCGCCCAGCTCGGGGCACTTGCTAGAAAGGCGCGTCTGAGCTCGCTCGCCCATCCCCCACCGCTGGCGGACTTCCTGGGCGCGCGGGCTCACGCGGTAGTCCCCGTCCATCACCTGCTTGAGCAGCTTGGCGGTCACGCGCGCATCGGCAAGGGCGCTGTGGGCGTGACCCGTCGACTCGTCGAACTCGATGCCGAACCACGTTGCCGCGTCACTCAAAGAGACGCACCCGTGGCTGCCCACGTCCATGATCGAGGTATAAAACGCCTGCAGATCGGCCCAATCCGTAGGAAATGCGGAAAGGTCGATGTGCTTTGCCTGGCACTCGGTCAAAAGCTGTCGACGGTCCGCCCCGCTCCAGCAAACCACCTGGGCGGAGTAGCGACCGATCCAATCGCTGAGCCCTTTGATCACCATGTAGAGCGGGTCGGCCATCGCGGTGTCCACGGCCGATATCCCTGTAAGCTCGCGGACGGGGAACGCAACGCCTTCGGTAAATTCCGTCTGCACAAACTGCGAGAACTCGCCCATAACGTTGCCGTGGTAATCGAGCTTGACGGCACCGGCCTCGATAATCTCATTGCGCAGTCCACGGCGCTGGCGCTGCTTTGGCACCGGCGCAAACTCAAAGTCCAGCACGATCTGGCGCGCAAAGTTCGTCGTATCGATAGCCGAGATACACGGCGTCTTTTCAGCTGACACGGTTAGGGCCTTTCTCCGTCAACTGCCGCTTGCTACATAGGCGGCTACATTGCCGTAAGGATAGGCGCCCGTGCGGACATGAAAGCGGGGCGCAATACCATGCGCTGGTCGCACGCCATGCAGACGGCCCCAAGAGAATCGCCCGCTCTATTCAAATGCATGAAAAAGATTTAGGCCCGGTGACTTGAATCAGCGGTCATCCCGGGCCCATCAGAGCTCGTAGAGCTCTTGGTTGCTTTGGTCTCGCTCTTCACGGCGCTTATCGAACTTTCCGAGGCACTCAAGCAGCATTCGAAGCATAACAAGTCGCTGCCATTAAGGCACTGACCTCTTGACCAAGCAACGGCGCTGCCCAGCTATCACCCTTGGGCTGCCGTCAACTTTATTCTATCCGCGAGCATCTGGTTTACCAAATGGATTTTCGGTAAAGGAAGCACGGCACGCCCGCAAAACCACTACGCCCCAAGTGCCGCCATGGGAATCACCGCCACGCCGTCGTCGCGTGTGTAGGCAATGCTCCCCTTTCCAACCACGACCGCCAAAAACGCCGGCGCGGCATTCTGGGCGGCAGGATTGGAGAGCACTTTCCTCTCCAGCGCCTTGAGATTTCTCGCTCCATCGTCTGCTTTCGCATCACTCAGCTTGACCTCGATGGCTCCCCAGCGCCCGTCGTGCTCAACGATCAGATCGACCTCAAGGCCCTTCTCATCTCGGAAATAATGGACACTGTTGTCGACACCGCCGTAGGTGGAAAGGAACACGCGCACGTCGCGCAGGACGAGATTCTCAAAGAGCATCCCCAGCGTTTGCATATCGCCAAGCAGCCGCTCAGGGGTAGCCCCCAGCAACGCCGCCGCAAGTGACGGGTCACAGAAGTAGCGCTTGGGGCGCACGCGAACGCGGGCCTTCGAGCGCATGGGCGGCTCCCATCCGCACAGGCCCTCGGTCAGCTTGAGCCTGTTGAAGAGGTCCAAGTACGCAGCGATGGTCCTCTCGTCGGGGCCCGCCTCACCGTACGAGGCGTCCTTTACGAGCGTCTTGTACGTGACAGCCTGGCTCTCGTTCATGGCAAGAGCTCGCAAAAGGCCGTGTGCAAGCTCGGGCGACATGCCCTCGTCCAGCACGTTGACGTCGAGCACCGAGTGCACGTACTGGCTTGCCGTCTCTCGCGCAAGATCTTCCGAAAGCCCAAGATTTGCAGGCCAACCGCCCCTGCAGCACCAGCGGGCGACGTCATCCACCGTGCTCTCGCGACGCTGAGGGGCAAAATCCTCGCCCTTAAAGAGGCTTGCCAGTGACACGAGCGGCTCGCCGTCGCCCGACTCACACAGGGCCATGGGGCGCATTGACAGACGGGCGATCCTACCCGTGCCGGAATGACGAACATGGCTGCGCTCCTCGCTTTTGAGCGCGGTCGAGCCCGTGAGCAAAAGTGTCCCCCGTTCGTTGCCGCTCGCGTCCACGAAACGCCGGGCGGCATCCCAAACCTCGGGCACCTCCTGCCATTCATCGACCAGGTGTGGCGCATCGCCGATGAGCGCCAGGCTTGGGTCGACCTCTGCCGCCGCACGCTGCGCAGGCTCATCGAGCCTGGAGACGCTCGCCGAGCGAGAGAGCGCCGTCCAGGTCTTGCCGCACCATTTGGGGCCGTTGATCTCCACACAGCCAAACGCCCGCATAAGGGTGTCGAGGCGCTCCTCTATGAGCCGGGGCCTATATCCCTTTTGGGTCAATCTCTTTGGTGCATCCATAGACGGCCGTCCCTCTCTATCACGCGATATGCGAAATTACGCCATTCTCAATGCTGATTTTACGCTACTTTCAATGTAGTTTTTACGCCAAGACAGATGTAGTTTTTACGCCATTTTCATTGAAGGTTTTACGCTTGGCATCCTTAGCGCGACCCATTCCGAGCATCACATCAGAGCGTGCTTGGTTATCTCCGCTCGCACATCTCGGCAAACGAAATCAGCTTGACGTCTCCCCTACTCTCCGCGGCATCCCGACATCCCTGCGTAAAGCCGCTTTTTGAGAAAAGCGCATAGCTTTTTCGTTGCCGTCTAAAGAGCTCGCTTCGGTGCACGAGCTTTTGCAGCACGTCCTCGCCCACCGGTTCATTGCGCCATTTGCACTCCGCAAACAGCGCAGCGCCCTCGCCATCGTCAACAATCAAGTCGATTTCTTCCTGCATATGCGTGCGATTATCCGTCCCCCACCAACGCCCGACGCTCGCTGGAACCACATCGAGCTGGTCCGCGCGCGCGAGTTCGTACACGTATTGTCTGCATATAAGCTCAAAGACCGTACCCATGTAATCCGATACGTGCGGCTCAATGCGCTTATACGCCATCTCGGCCATATCGTTTTGAATCAGCCCAATGTTCTGCGGCACAAACTTATACCAGAACCTAAACATCTGGTCGCTCAGCAGATACACGGCTCGCTTATTGCTCGTCTCGTTTAGGGGCAGCTCGCGCTCGACAATCCCAAGCGACGCCAGCTTATCCACATAGCTCTTTACGTTGCTCGCAGGGATTCCCGTAGAGCTCGCAATCTCCGAGATCTTCGAGCGCCCCTGAGCAATTGCTTGCACGATCGCATCATATTGCTCGGGATTGCGGCACTCTTGCAATAGCAGGTTACTCGGCTCCTCAAAGAGATAGCCCGTAGGAGTAAGAAAAAGACGTTTGATGTTGTCCTTGAGCGGCGCGGCAGGATCGACTTTCTCGATATATGCAGGAATGCCGCCCGTCATGCCATAGCAAACCGCAGCGTCTTCGCGACTCATGCCCTGCCACAGGCCGAGGGTCGTCGTAAAATCGAGCGGCATGATCTTAAACTGGGCCGTACGCCTACCGTATAGCGGACTCTCGTAGCCCAGCACCTGCTCTTCCATAAACGAAAGCGACGACCCGCACAGGATAAGCATGAGCTTGGTCTCTTTGTACAGGTGATCGATCTTGTCTTGCAGCAACGAGCTGATTTCGGGATTCGATTGGGCGAGATAGGGATACTCGTCAATCACGACAACCAAACGTTCCGTGCGAGCCATGGTGGCCAATGCATCGAACGCTTCGTCAAAACTACGAAACGACACGCCTGCAGCACCAACCGAGCCTGCAAGTATCGCCTGGCTAAAGCCGTGCAGGTTTGCCTCCGCATTGGTACGACGAGCTTGAAAGTAAATAGCTTTCTTGCCTTGGATGAACTCTGTGATAAGGCGCGTTTTACCCACACGACGGCGGCCGTAAATCACAGGCATTTCAAAGGAGCCCGTGCCATACAGTCGATTGAGCTCGGACATTTCCGCTGTTCTTCCGATAAACATAGGGCCATCCTTCCTTTACGTTATAGCTAGCTATATTATACCTTCCTATAATATAGCTAGCTATAACGTAATTCGACAAGCGGCGCACGAAAAGGGGCGACACACCGCCGCACGTGGACCGTTCCGGAAAATGTATCCCGTTCTGGAGCCAAAAACTGGGACGTAGTTTCCGCCAAACATGCCATCCGGAAAGCGTGTCCCGTTCTGAGCGCCAAATCGGGGACGCAGTTTCCACTCCAAACAAAGGGCCCCGGCTCGCGATGGAGCCGGGGCCAAAGGCGCAGCGTATGTAGTTGATGTTGAGCGCGAACAGCCCATCAGCAATGGTCGTCCGCACCCCACCCTACCCGCGGTTGCGAACGCGGCTGTACGGCGTATCCACCATGGGCAGATCCGGACGCAGCTTGCCGTCGAATGCGCGATAGGCGTTCTGTACGGCGGGCGCCGTGGGAATCGTTGCGATCTCACCGATGCCCTTGCCGCCGTATGCCACGGGCAACAGCTCGTCCTTCTCCACGTAGATGGCGTGGATATTCGGAATCTCGGGCGCACGGAACAGCCCGAGCGTACCGTACCTTGCCTGGGGTACGCAGTCCTTGAGCGGCCAGTCCTCGGTAAGCGCATAGCCCATACCCATAAGCACGCCGCCTTCGATCTGACCCTGGATGGAGATGGGGTTGACCACCTTGCCGGAATCGTGCGCGGCATAGACCTCGCTCACGCGACCGTCATCATCCAGAATGACCACATGCGTGGCAAAGCCGTAGCAGATGTGGCTCTTGGGGTTGGGAACATCCGCACCCAGCTTGTCGGTCGGCTCCAGGTACACGTAGCCAAACTCGCGTCCCTCGAGCGCCTTGATGGCGGCCGCGGGATCCTGAGGATGCATACCCTGGCCGGCGACGAGCTCCTGCGTGTGCAGCTGATAGGCGCGACCGTCGTCGTACTCGATCTTGACGCCGTCGCCATGCGCATTCACGGGAGCGGCGGGCGCAGACTTGCCGGCCTCGATATCAAGCATGGCATCGCGCAGCAGGAAGGCGGCACCGCGCACGGCCTCGCCGGTCACGACCGTCTGACGCGAACCAGACGTGGTGCCGGAGTCGGGAGCGTTCTCGGTGGAGCACTCGCCGTTGGCGATGCAGCGAAGCGGCAGGCCGCATGCCTCGGCAACGTCCTGCAAAAAGACGGTGTTGCAGCCCTGGCCGATGTCGGACGTGGCGGCATAGACCACGGCCACGCCGTTCTCGATGCGAATCTTGCAGCGGCCGGCATCGGGCAGGCCAACGCCCACGCCAGCGTTCTTCATGGCGCAGGCGATACCGGCGTGTCCGGGATGCGCATAGTAGGCATCCTTGACCTCGAGCAGCGTCTCCTTAAGCGCCGTGGAGCAGTCGGCGATCTGGCCGTTGGGCAAAACCTCGCCCGGCTCGATGGCGTTTCGGTAACGAATCTCCCACGGATCCAGGCCGACCTTCTCTGCCAGCAAGTCGATTAGGCTCTCGAGCGCAAACTCGGACTGGCAAACGCCAAAGCCGCGGAATGCACCGGCGGGCGGGTTGTTGGTGTAGTAGCCAAAGCCGCGAATGTCGGTGTTCTGGTACTTGTAGGGGCCGACGGCATGCGTGCAGGCGCGCTCGAGCACCGGGCCGCACAGCGAAGCGTAGGCGCCGGTATCAAAGTTGATCTCGCAGTCCAGGCCGGTAAAGTTGCCCTCGGCGTCGCAGCCCAGCGTAAAGGTTCCGTCCATGGCGTGGCGCTTGGGATGGAACGCGAGCGACTCGGCGCGGGTGAGCTTGCACTTCACAGGACGCTGGAGCTTATAGGCAGCGAGCGCGGCCAGGTGCTGGACGGACACGTCCTCCTTGCCGCCAAAGCCGCCGCCCACGAGCATGGTCTCGACGACCACGCGCTCGGGCTCGTTGTCCCAGCCAAACATGTGGGCACACTCTTTGCGCGTGTCGTAAGCGCCCTGATCGGTCGACTGCACCTTGACGCCGTTCTTGTACGGGAAGGCCACGGCGCACTCGGGCTCCAAGAAGGCATGCTCGGTAAAAGGCGTGGTAAAGCGCTGCGTCACGGTAAACGCGCTCTCGGCCAGCGCCTTGGCGGCGTCACCGCGCGTCACGTGACGGCTCTGGCACACGTTGTCCTTGAGCTCCACGGTATTACCAAAGGCAAAGAAGCTGTCGTGCAGACGCGGGGCGCCCTCGGCCCTAGCCTCGACAATGTTGCGCACGGGCTCCAGCGGCTCGTAATCAATCTTTACGAGCTTCTTGGCCTTTTCAAGCGTTGCCTCGTCCTCGGCAACCACCAGCACGATGGCATCGCCCACGCAGCGGGTGATATCGCCCTGGGCGATCATGACGTCCCAGTCCTGGATAAGGTGGCCGACCTGGTTGACCGGCACGTCCTCGGCGCGCAGGATGCCCACCACGCCGGGCAGGGCCTCGGCTTTGGAGGTATCGATGGAGAGCACACGGGCGCGCGGGTACTTGGAGCGCACGGCGCTGGCATAGGTCAGGCCCGGCTGATCGAGCTCGTCGATGTCGTCGGGATACTTGCCCTCACCGAGCACCTTCTTGCGCACGTCGATACGGAAGGCGCGCTTGCCCACGCCGTAGTCATCGCCGCGCTCCAAGTCCTCGTCGATCTGCTTTTCGCCGCGCAGCACCGCAGCTGCCAGCGAAATGCCCTCGATAATCTTTTTGTAGCCGGTGCAGCGGCAGACGTTGCCGCGAATGGCGTACTTGATCTGCTCCTCGGTGGGCTCGGGATCCTCGGCGATGAGCGCCGCACCCGCCATGACCATGCCGGGGATGCAAAAACCGCACTGCACGGCGCCCACAGCGCCAAAGGCGTACACAAAGGCCTCGCGCACGTCCTCGGGCAGGCCCTCGACGGTCACGATGTTGCGGCCGGCGGCAAGGGCGGTGGTCAGCACGCATGCCTTCACAGCCGCCCCGTCCACGTGGATGGTGCAGGTGCCGCACGCGCCCTCGGAGCAGCCGTCCTTGGCGGAGTGAATGTGCAGGTCGTCGCGCAGATAACGCAGCAACGGTTTGTTTTGGGTCGTCGTGCGCTCGACGCCGTTAACGGTAAAAGTGAATTCCTGTGCCATGGTGATTCCCCTCTACACGCCGGCGGCGATGCCGGTGCGGTCGTGGATGGCGCCATGCGGGCAGACGACGGCGCACATGCCGCACGACAGGCAGTCCGCGCCGTCGATATGGGCGCAGTTGTCCTCGATGCGGATAGCGCCGGCAGGGCACTTTTTAGCGCACATGCCGCAACCGATGCAGCTCGTGTCGCAAATCTTGCGCGCAATGGCGCCCTTATCGGTGTTGTTGCAGCGCACCAGAATGTTCTGGTAGCCGGGAACGAAGGCAATCACGCGCTGCGGGCACGCCATGCCGCACAGACCACAGCCCGTGCACTTTGAGCGATCCACGCGGGCGATGCCATCGACCAGCGCAATGGCGCCGTGGGGGCAGGCCGTGACGCAGGCGCCACAGCCAATGCAGCCTTCGCTGCAGTGGGCGTCGCCGCCTGCGGAGGCGCAACCGCTTCCGCAGGCAACGTAGGCCACGTTATGTTGAATGGATTTGGCCATAAGAGACTCGCCTATTTCTTAAGAAGGTACGAATAGTTGTCGCGCACAGCCCTGATGGTCAGGCGGACGGCCTCGGGAAGACCGGTGTTGACGGCATCGACCGAGACGGTGCGGACCGTGCCGGCGACGCGAACCTTAAAGTGGTCCTCGTCCACGGCCAGGAAGCCCTCGTTCTCGGAGTTCTCCATGTCCTCCTCGCTCCAGAACAGGGTGAGCTTGTCCTTGTAGGGACGACCCTCCTGGTAAGGGCAGAACACGGCGCAGTTGCCGCACTCGTTGCACATGCCGTCGACATGGACGACCTGATGCTTGGCCAGGCCCGGCACCTTAATTGCCACGTTGGCGCGGTTGGGGCACACGTCGCAGCAGACCTCGCACACCGAGCCGCAGCCCAGGCAGCGAGTCTTGGTGCAGTTGCGCTTGTCGCGGCACAGCGACCCCTTGCGCTCGTAGCAGGTATCCTCGCGACCGGCCTGAGCATTCTGGTCGGCGTACTTGTTAAAGTCCACGCCGGCGATGGCACGGGCGACTTCGGCGGCGTCGGCGATAGCCTCGACCACGGTAGCAGGACCGCGACGGCAGTCGCCCGCAGCCCAGACGCCCTCGACGCCGGTGGAGGTGGCGGCAAGACGGCCGCGACGGTCGTGCTCAACACCCGCGGCGTCGTACAGGCTGGCATCGATGCCCTCGCCCACGGCACAGATCACCGTGGTGGCGGAAAGCTCGACGGTCTCGCCCGTGGCGACGGGGCTACGACGGCCGCTTGCATCCGGCTCGCCAAGCTCCATAACGTCGCAGGTTAGCACAGCGCCGTTGAGTGCCTTGGGCCCCAGCAGCTCGCAGAACTCAACGCCGTCGGCAAGAGCAAGATCGAACTCTTCCTCGTCGGCGGGCATCTGCTTCTTGGTGCGGCGATACACCAGGCGCACGTTCTTCACGCCGGCCAGGCGCTTGGCCACGCGAGCCGCATCCATGGCGGTGTTGCCGGCGCCAATGACGACGACGTCCTCGCCCAGCTCGAGCTTCTCGCCCTTCTTGGCGGCCTCGAGGAACTCCAGCACGTCGAGCTCGGCGCCCTCGCCCAAGCCTGCAGAGCCGGGCATCCAGGCACCGGTGGCCACGACCACGTCGGTAAAGCCCTGGGCCTTGAGTTCGTCGATGGAATCCACGCGAGCGTTGAGCCGCACCTTGGCGCCAAAGGCCAAGCAGAGCTCGGCATCGTGGGAGATATCGTCGCTCGCGATACGGAACTCGGGGATCACGTGACGGACCACGCCGCCGAGCGAATCGCGGGCCTCGAAGATGGTGACGGGCACGCCGGCACGCGTCAGGAAGAACGCCGTCGCCAGGCCGGCCGGGCCGCCGCC
>DBFNYT010000209.1:0-3691 GCA_048425625.1 Collinsella sp.
GGCCCGCAGGCCGTGATTCTATTGAACTGGACCGTATTATGAGATTGATTCACAACAGCCGTCTGCCGCAGTTTCGCACTCCGTTTGGCGCTGTGACGACAGGTACTACCCTTTCGCTCTCCGTGATTCTAGAGGACGCCGACCCTAACCAGGCAACGCTTACGCTGCGAACCTGGGTCGACGAGGTCGGTGAGTCTCTGTATCCCATGACGCACGAGGGCGACGGCATCTTTACCGCTGAGCTGGAGTGCGCCGAGCCCTGTCTTATCTGGTACAGCTTTATCTGCAATATCGAGGGCCAGCCCGAGGTTCGCTTGGGCGCGCCGCAGGGCCGCACTGGCGGCGAGGGCGTAACCTACGACTACGCCGAGGTACCGTCCTTCCAGATTACCGTCTACAAGCACCGCGAGAACCGTCCCACCTGGTACGAGCGCGGCATGGTGTACCAGATCTTCCCCGATCGCTACGCGCGCGATGAGCATTGGCGCGAACGTACAATGGCCCAACTCGAAAAACCGCGCAAGGGCATTCAGCGCCGCATGGTCGAGGACTGGAACGAGCCGCCCGTGTACGAGCGCGCCGAGGACGGCTCTATCAAGACCTGGGACTTCTACGGCGGCTCGCTTAAGGGTATCCAGGAAGACCTGCCCCGCATCGCCGAGCTGGGCTTTACGGCCATCTACCTCAACCCCATCTTTGAGGCCGCAAGCAACCATCGCTACGACACCGCCGATTACACCAAGATCGACCCGATTCTGGGCACAGAACAAGACTTTACCGAGCTGTGCCAGGCAGCCGAGAAGCTGGGCATTTCCATTATTCTGGACGGCGTCTTCAACCACACGGGCGACGACTCCATCTATTTCAACCGCTACGGCAACTACCCCGGCGTGGGCGCCTGGCAGAGCGAGGATTCCCCGTGGCGCGATGCGTTTACCTTCCACGAGGACGGCTCGTACGATTGCTGGTGGGGCGTGGGCAACATGCCCGCCATCAACGAGAAATCCGAGCTGGTGCGCGAGAAGCTCCTGGGCAAGGACGGCGTCATCCGCAAATGGCTGCGCGCCGGTGCCCATGGCTGGCGCCTGGACGTGGCCGACGAGCTCTCCGACGACTTCTTGGCCGAGATCAAGAAGGCCGTGCTCGCCGAAAAGCCCGATGCACTGTTGCTCGGCGAGGTCTGGGAAGACGCCTCCAACAAGATCAGCTACGGCCATCTGCGCCGCTACCTGCAGGGCTCCGAGCTGGACTCCGCAATGGACTACCCCTTCCGCGACATGGTCATCGGCTTTTTGATGGGCTACAAAAACGCCTACGAGGCTGCCGAGGACATCGAGACCCTGCGCGAGAACTATCCGCGCGAGGCCCTGTCTTGCGCGCTCAACCTGCTTTCGAGCCACGACCGTCCGCGCATCATCTCGGTGCTCGGCGGCGGTCCCGACGAGTCGCAGCTGCCCGAGTGCGAGCGCAGCAAATGGCGCTTGGACGAAGGCGCGATGGGCCTGGCCAAGAGCCGTTTTTGGCTCGCCACGCTTATGCAGATGACCTTCCCCGGCGTGCCTTCGATTTACTACGGCGATGAGTACGGCTTGGAGGGCCTTACCGACCCGGGCAACCGTCGCACCCTGCCGACCAAGGAAGACCTGCACGACTTCGACACGCTCGCGATCGTCAAGAACGCATCTGCCGTGCGCCGTGCGCTGCCTTTTATGATCGACGGCGAGATCAAGGCGTTCGCGCTCAACGACGAGGTGCTGGCTTACAACCGTACGGGCAAGGACGGCGAGTCCGCGACCGTCATCATCAACCGCAGCCTGCGCAATTCGCATCGCGTGACAATCCCGGCGCTCGGCGAATGTGCGAGCGATGTCATTAGCGGTCACGAGTGCGAGATCCACAACGGTACGGTCACGCTTGACCTGTATCCGCTGGGTTCGTCGATCATCTACCACCACGCCGAGCAGCGCCTACAGGAGCCGCTCGATCACGGCGCGGGCGTCGTATGCCACATCACCTCGGTGCCGACCGACGACGGTAAGCCCGGCACGATTGGCGCGCCCACGCGTCGCTTTATCGACCATCTGGCCGCCATGGGCATGCGTTACTGGCAGGTCCTGCCCGTCAACCCAACGGACTTCTTCCGCTCCCCCTACGCTGGCCCTTCGGCCTTTGCGGGCAATATCGACCTGCTGCCCGAAAGCTACGAGGAACTGGCCGCCGACTTTGAGACCTGGAAGGCTCGCGGTGGCGAGGATGCCGATCCGCTCTACACCGCGTTTAAACATCGCAATGCCGATTGGCTCGAGAAGTACTGCGTCTATATGGCCGTCAAGAAGTACTTTGAGGGCGAGTCGCGCCACGATTGGCCGACCGATGTCGCACGCTACAACGAGCATCTGATCGATGACAAGCGCTTCTGTGACGAGGCCGAGCTACAGGCGTACATGCAGTACCGCTTTGACCTGGCCTGGTGCGAGCTCATGAACTACGCGCACAAGAAGGGCATCGAGGTTATCGGCGATATTCCGATGTATGTCTCGGACGATTCGGCCGACGCGTGGAGCGAGCCAGAGAACTTCTGGCTTTCCGATACCGGCAAGGCGATTGAGATTTCCGGCGCGCCGCCCGACAACTTTGCGCCCGAGGGTCAGGTGTGGGGCAACCCCACCTTCCGCTGGGGCCATATGAAGAAGACCGGCTACCGCTGGTGGATGGACCGTCTGCGCCGTGCGTTCTCGCTGTACGACCGCGTGCGTCTGGACCACTTCCTGGGCTTCCACAGCTACTTTAGCATTCCCGCAGGCAAGGCCTGCGCCGACGGCCGTTGGTTGGCTGGTCCGGGTAAGGATTTGTTCCAGACTTCCTACGAGGAGCTGGGCCCGCTTAACTTTATCGCCGAGGATTTGGGCTACCTGACGCCCGGTGTTCGCGCGATGGCTTCGACCTGCGGCTTCCCCGGCATGGACGTGCTGGAGTTTAGCGATTACGACGTCCGCAACGGGATTAACCCCACGCCCGGCAAGATCCTGTATACCTCGACGCACGACACGTCGACGCTTGCCGGTTGGTGCACGCGCTCCTTTGCGGGCGGCGACGAGCCGAGCGGCAAGGAATTTGCCGGTAAGCTGATGGGCGACGCGCTGGCAAGCGACGCACCGCTCGTGATGATGCCGCTGCAAGACGTGCTGGGTCTGGGCGACGATGCGCGCATGAACGTGCCGGGTGTCGCCACGGGCAACTGGACTTGGCAGGCCGATGAGGCTGACGTTGAGGCTGCTGAAGAGAAAACTGCACAGCTCCTGCGCAACACCCATAGATTCTGGGGCGAAGCGTGATAAAACCCCCGATATAGGGTACAGTTACAGCTGTTTGAATTTATGCGGGCAGAGCAATCTGCCCGCTTTGTGCTGAAAAGGAAGTATTATGGCGCGCTACGATTACAAGTGCTCGAGCTGCGGCAACGTGTTTGAGGTTGAGCATCCCATGTCCGAGACCCCCGAGGTCGTGTGCCCGAGCTGTGGCGCCCCGGCGGCCAAGACGTTCTCGGCCAGCGGCATTAAATTTGAGGGCAGCGGTTTCTACAACACCGACCAGCGAAGCGGCGGCTCCAGCACCAGCGCCACGAGCGGCTGCTGCGCCAACTGCCCGCATAACCACTAGGAACCAAACAGCCCCGCGATCGACACCGATC
>DBFNYT010000210.1:0-2616 GCA_048425625.1 Collinsella sp.
TAACCATACGCGCGGCGATGCGGGCGCAGTCGCAGGCTGCCTTCTTCTCGAAGGTGTTGTAGTCGACGACCTGGCCCTCGGCGCAGGGCTTGTCGCTGATGGCGCGCACGACGACGAGGGGCACGCCGTTGAGATAGGCGGCCTGCGCGATGGTGCAGCCCTCCATCTCGCAGCACAGGTCGCCGAAGGTCGCGAGGATGCGCTCCTTCTGTTCCGTGGGCGAGACGGCTCGGTGGGCAAGGTCCTCTCAAAAGGGGTCGTCCGACGCCGCAAGACCTCGATGACCGACTACCACCTCGAGCAAGTGGCGGATTACCTCTGCACCATCGAACTTGCCTTGGTCAAGTACGAGGCCAAGGAGAACGGTGAGACGTACAACAAGTTCTTCGGAGGTATAGGCTCTTTCAAGAGGAACTGGCTCAAGCAAGCCCGCAGCAAGCGGATATAGCTGGTCTCGCGGTTTCGCAAGGAACGGTCGGTTCTCCTCTGGCGAGGAACCCCGGGCGACGTGCTTCGAGCAGCGGAAGCTGAAGCGCAAGCAGAAGCAGCGCGGGCATTGATCGGTGCCGACATGGGCCCAGACGTGAACAGCGCTACGTCCCCTGTTCACGGGGCGCGAAACCGCAAAGGTTGCACAGAGGTTGCAAAATAAGAAGCCCCCGACCTGTTTTCGCAGGTCAGAGGCTTGAAATCAACGAATATCGTTTACTCCCACTCGATGGCTTCGGTTCTGCCGTCCCGTCATTCCAGTTGCATCCAGTTTTCGGTGCCGTCTCGAATCGAGTGCCGCCAGGTAACGCCATGTCGTGCTTCGTCGGCCTCGGGGACAAAAGCCGGGACAACTTCAAAAACTTTTTTCAAACTCAGTGGGTTGAGTTTTTGTTTTTGTCCCAAAGGGCGCGGCGGGCCGCCTTTGGAGGCTCGATAGCGCCGAAAACGTCCGATTTGAAACTCAATCTCCCTTTAGCCTGCAAGCCGCCAGCTGCAATCGTAAGTGAATTAACGCGGGCGGCTTCCAACGCGATTCCAAAGCCGCAGGTCAGGCGACTGCGCTGCTGGCAGGGAAAGGGAGTCGTATCAGGCGGCTTGCCCATGAGTCGACGATGAGGCCTCCACCGAATGTCGAGAACATGCTGGTAAAATAGGCAATACTTTTTATGACAGGAGACCGAGCATGGCCGAACCCCACGATAGGAAGCCGATCCTCACGATCGAGCAGCAGATAGAGCACCTCAAGCAGAAGGGCGTAGCCTTCGAGCTGTGTTCCGAGGAAGAGGCCGCGGACTACCTGCGCGACAAGTGCAACTTCTTCAAGCTCGCATCCTACCGCAAACTCTTCTCGAAATACGAGGGAGGCCCGCGCGACGGCCGCTACGTAGACCTCGACTTCGGCCAGCTGCGCCTGCTCGCGGCGCTCGACCAGGAGCTACGCCACGCCCTGCTCGGCATGACGCTCGACATCGAGCACTTCCAGAAGGTGACACTGCTTCGCGAGATGGAGGACCGCGGAGAGGACGGCTACGCCATCGTGGCCGACTACATGGCATCGCTTACCACTGCAAACAGGGAGTACCGCCTGCGCGAGCTCAAGATGAGCGGCCGCAGCCCCTACAGCTCGAGCCTCTACGCGAAGTACTCCGGCGACATGCCTGCCTGGGCCTTCCTCGAGCTCACCTCGTTCGGCACCCTCATCGACTTCGTGCGCTTCTGCGCCAGGCGATGGGGCGACAGGCGCCTCGAGGCCTCCCACTACGACCTCAAGCGCGTGAAGTCCGTCCGCAACTGCGCCGCGCACGGCTCGTGCCTGATCAACTGCTTCGCCGAGAGGGGCGCCGCCCGGGGCTCGGCGTCCAGCGGCGTCTCCCGAAGGGTCGCCGCCGTGGGAATTCCCAAGGCGACCAGGAGGAAGTGGATGGGGAATACGGCCATGCAGGAGGTCGCGACCGTGCTCGTGGCGCACTCCGGCTTGGTACCCGAGGGCTCCTCGCGCTCGCGCGCCGCATCCGAGCTCGCCGAGATGTTCGCCAGGGCCGACGGCGAAACCGAGGCGCTGCCCGACAAGGGGCCCGACGCCGCAGCTCGCTCCGCGCTCGAGTTCCTTCGCAGGTTGACAGAATCGCTCGGGTTGGTAGAATAGCCTGCAGATAGCAAAACCTTCACGGTTTTAGGGGCGGACTTGCGCAAGCGACTCTGCCCTATTTTTATATTCACTCGCTATAGGAGACGGGTGATACCTGGGTCAATGACAGAACTGAGAAGCCCGGAATAATGGAGCCAGTTAGAAACCCTCGGGTTTGCGGGGCGGGATCGTGAGAGCGATTCTGCCCTATTTTTTTCCTCCGTCTGCCCCAAACCAAGTAGTTCGAAGATAGCCTGTAGGTATCCTCGTGGGCGCCTTTTATTTTCAGGGAATCGGCCGCTTCATGAGCGAGCGACCGGCTTGACCTAGATCGAACCGCCTTCATCTCCGTCTAGGCGCCGGCAATCAACATCGTAAATCCGCGCGTGCTACAATGCGGCCACCAGAGATGAAAACACAGTCCCCGTCGGGTAGTCGTGGGCGTGCGGGAGTCCGCATCAGTAACCTGCCTCCTTGGTTGTCCCTTCTCTGCATGG
>DBFNYT010000211.1:0-2949 GCA_048425625.1 Collinsella sp.
TGACGTCCTCCGATCTCCCGGGGCCGGCCGGTCCGGCCCTCAGGGTATCGGGTTCCCATATTCATCCGTACATGTGCGGATGAATATGGGAGGTGTTCGGATGAAGTTGATAATCAAGGCTTCAAGGGGGTCAAGGCCCCTTTTTCGTGTACGTAATGTGATAGCGCGCTGTACGTGTTATTATGCCCAAGGCGTTGTTCCCGCAATGCCCTAAAGAGGAACCCGAGGGTTCCCACCTTTTGGCGCCAACGAGCAGCTGACTGGTCATACAACTTAGATTCCCTTCCTCGTATCGAGGATGTCTATGTGTACGACCTGGTTGCAAAGAAGCGCCGGGTTATTTTTTTATGAATGGAGGTAGGGAAAATAGCTAAGTCTGATGACACCCGCATCAACGACGAGATCACTGCATCTTCGTGCCGTTTGATTGGCGTCGATGGCTCTCAGCTCGGCCTGTTCGCCATCCGCGATGCCCAGCGCGTCGCCGACGATCAGGGTCTCGACCTGGTCGAGATCGCTCCCAACGCGGAGCCGCCGGTCTGCAAGGTCATGGACTACGGTAAGTTCAAGTACCAGCAGGCCATGAAGGCCAAGGCCGCTCGTAAGAACCAGTCTAAGGTCGAGGTCAAGGAAATGAAGTTCCGACCCAAGATTGACGTTGGCGATTACGAGACCAAGAAGGGCCACGTTCTGCGTTTCCTCAAGAAGGGCGCACGCGTTAAGATCACCATCATGTTCCGCGGCCGTGAGATGGCTCACCCGGAGCAGGGTCTTAACGTTCTCGAGCGTCTCGCCGAGGATCTCAAGCCTTACGCTACGGTCGAGTCCAAGCCTAAGATGGAAGGCCGTAACATGCTTATGCTGCTCGCCCCGATTAAGGGCGCCTTCGATGAGGATAAAGCGGCAAGCGATACCAAGTAACTAGTGTTCTGTAACCGATTAAGGAGTATTTCATGCCTAAGATGAAGTCCCACAGCGGCACCAAGAAGCGTTTCCGCAAGACTGGTACCGGCAAGCTTATGCGCGCCAAGGCTTTCAAGAGCCACATCCTGAGCAAGAAGTCCACCAAGCGTAAGCGTGGCTTCCGTCAGGAGACCGAGATCGCCGCTGCCGACCGCAAGGTCATCAAGTCGCGTCTCGCCTAAGTTCGCGTTCCCGTTTTTTCGTTTTACCGTCTAGGAGTTGATAGAACATGGCACGTATTAAGCGCGCTGTTGCCGCCAAGAAGAAGCGCCGTACCGTTATGCACCGTGCGAAGGGTTACTACGGTGCCGCTTCGCGTACTTACAAGCATGCTAAAGAGCAGGTCCAGCACTCCCTGCAGTATCAGTATCGTGATCGCCGCAACAAGAAGCGCGAGATTCGCTCTCTCTGGATCACCCGTATCAACGCTGCCGCTCGCCTGAACGACATCTCTTACTCTCAGTTCATGCACGGCCTGAAGGTTGCCGGCATCGAGCTCGACCGTAAGGTCCTGGCTCAGATGGCTTACGAGGACATCGAGTCCTTCAACGAGCTGGCTGCCATTGCCAAGAAGGCTCTCGAGGCTTAATTGCTTCTTGCATCTTAAAGGGGCGCTTCCAATCCGGAAGCGCCCCTTTTTGATTGATTAGGGATGTGATCGATTTGGGACGTAGCCAAACCGATCAATTCGATAGTGTCCGAGTTGCAAGAAAGAGCAGGTAGCGTATGTGTCAAAGATTTTTGACACTCTAATCTGCGCGCAGCCATCCGTATGGGTTTGATTTTGGGATTACGCTTTGCTTGCCGGCTTCTGTTGTGTAGCCGCCCAATAAGAGTTGAGATGCATTCGAAGGGAACGCCATGCAGCTGCCAAAACACCTTAAACAGTATCGACTCGATGCTGGTTTGTCCCAGGAGGATCTTGCAAGGCGCATTTTTGTAACACGTCAGACCATCAGTAATTGGGAGCGCGGTAAAACGTACCCCGACATCCAGAGTCTCCTACTGCTGTCTGAACAACTGGATGTAACGATTGACGAGCTTGTTAAAGGCGACATTTCAATAATTAGAGAAAGGGTTGAACGCGATAGGGGCACGCTCTATCGCTTGGGTGCGGGGATGTTGGCTGGGCTTCTTGCGTTTACCGTCTCTATGGCCTGGCTCATGTGGCAACAAAACCACGGGTGGGGGATGGTCCAGTGCGTTCCGACGATGGTGTTGGCAGGCGTCTTTGGTGCTGGCGCAATGTGCTGCGCGCTTGCAGCGGAACATATCAAGAAGAAGAATGATTTGGTGACGTATCAAGAGATATCCGACTTCTTGGACGGAAAGAAGGCGGGCAGCGAAGAGACGAGGACGGGCTGGGCTTATGAGCATCCACAGCTTGCGAATGCCATCAAGTTTGCCGCAGCGGCTCTTATTGGACTAATCGTTTTTGAACTCGTTAACGCTGCTATGTCCCATTTCTAATGGGTATACAGCCATTAATGCGGCCGAAGCTTAACCGTTGGAAAACCGAAGGGCCGCTCTAATAGGGGGCCGCGGCCCTGTTCTTTCTAGGCTCTCACAGAGAGGGTCCCATCCTCATTTGTGTAGGAACCGTGGAGTCCCAGATTCCCGCCCCCGGGGCCCCTCCGGTCTGGCAATATATCTCCTTGCCGCGCGGCCCGGTCGGACCGGATGGACCGCTAAGCGTGCACCTTGAGAACCGGATACTGCGAGGATGGACACTTCCGAGTGTCGCATCCGGGCAGACATCGAACCATTTGAAATGGTCTAACTTGGATTTGTTTTTCGCAAGGCCGCCGAGAGGCGGCCCCGAGAAATTCCTTTTCCTATCTAATAGAACCATATGAATCGAACGGAACCGATCAGCTAATAGTTGTGAGGACCGGACGGGCTCGAAGCCCATATATTTTGGACGGAGAGTTCGATCCTGGCTCAGGATGAACGCTGGCGGCGCGCCTAACACATGCAAGTCGAACG
>DBFNYT010000212.1:0-20370 GCA_048425625.1 Collinsella sp.
CCGCTTCCCCCGAGAACAATTATCAGTGCAGGAAATTGCATCTCAAAAGCGTCGATGCTTCGGGGGTCCATTTTGACTCGTTCACTTCTCGGAAAAGTATTAGATCTCGATTAACAGGCCACTCAATATGACAAAGGGACTGCCCCTTTGTCACATTATTCGGAGCGTAGGGCTTCCACGGGATCTTTTTTGGATGCACTGCGGGCCGGCAGCAGGCCGGCAACAACCGTCAGCAGCACCGAAATTGCAATGAGCGCCAACGCATCCTGCACGGGCAGGCTCATCAAATTGGGAACCTGTTTGGCCGCAAGCGCCCAGGCATTAACCGGAAAGCTCACAAGCACCACGACGACCATGGCAAAGACGCCGGCAATGAGGCCTTCGATGAAAGTCTCGGCATTGAATACGTTTGCCACGTTGCGCTTTGATGCGCCGATCGCACGCAGGATGCCAATCTCCTTTTTGCGCTCCAGCACGCTGATGTAGGTGATGATACCGATCATGATGGAGCTCACCACCAGGCTGATACTCACGAATGCGATGAGCACCAAGCTGATGGTGTTCACGATGTCGGTTACCGAACCCATGATGATGCCCATGTAGTCGGTGTACGAGATTGCCTGCTCATCGTGGCTGGCGGCTTTGACCTGCTTGTTGTACGCATCGATGTGATCGAGCACGCGCTCCTTGGCCTCAAAGTCGCGCGGGAAAATCTTGACCGAGATGGGGTCTGCCTCGTCCGCATACCCCAACGTGGTCAGATTGTTGTCGTAGGTGAGCTTCGACGCCTTGGCATAGCTCATCATGAGCGAACTCAGGTCCTCGGCGTCCATGTTGAAATGGATGGCACGAGCAAAGGCGCTCGCATCCACGCGCATGGCGCTCGCCAGGTTGGCAAAACTCGAAGACATCTGCGTCGCCATCTGGTCCATGAGCCCTGCTGCACCCGCCTTGAGCTGAGACGATACCGTCGATGCTATCTGCTCGCTGATTGCCTTCATCACCTGATCCATAGCCTGCTGCAGATACGGAGCCAGCTGCTTTTGCACATAGTCGGTCATCGCCTGCTGCAGGCGCTCGGCCAGGGCATCGCCGCCGAGCGCTTTGAGCTGGGCCAGGATTTGCTGGGCTGCGTCATCATGCTCAAGATACGTCGAAAATGCGGCAGCGAGCTTTGACGCGTCCTTAAGGTCCTCGGGCGTCAGGGCCTTAAACTGTTCCGACTGTACAAAGCCCTCAAACAGCTGGTTGGCAAGCGTTCCCACCTGCTGCATTTGCTCGGGCGTGAGTTCCAGACCGTCAAAGATACCCGAGAAATCTGGGGTTGGCGCCTTGGCCATGATGTCACCAAAGTCGATGTCCTTCCCAATGCCCGAAAGGTCAATGTCCAGCCCGGATAAGTCAATACCAGAAAGGTCGATACCGCCGGCCGCACCCGAGAGCGCAGATGTATCGAACGAGAACGCGTTCTTCAGCGCCGCCTCGTCCACGCTGAACATACTGCCCAGATCCACGCCCTGTTTGGCCTCGCCCTGCAGTTCATCGAAAGACTTGCCCGTAAAGACATCCGTCTCGGGATGCGCAAGCTGTTCTTGCACAATCTGCGAATTGGCGGCACGTTCCATAAGCTGGCGAGTCAGCGCATGCGTATAGGCAATGCCCGGAGACAATGCACTCGCATTGGCCGTCTCATTAGGTCGCACCACGCCCACAATACGCACGTCAATACCGTCGGCAACTTTGGCCGTCATAAAGTCGGCGTCGCCAGACATGTCAGCCCACATGCCGGTCTCTTCGTTTTTGCGATAGGCATCGGCCGGCGACAGCACCTTAAACGTCGTGGACAGCGCATCGTCGTAGGTAAAGTCGGCGCCGGTCTCGGGCGTCTCGACCCCACCGTCAGCCGTCATGGCGCTGTTAACCAGATCGTTGAGTTCATTGATATCCAACGCACCGATGCTGTAGAGCGTGTAGTCGCCCACCGTGCCGCGGCTCGAAAGCACCATCACGGCTTCGTTGGCAGACGTGGGCCAATGACCGGCGACGACATCGTACTGGCTGTCGAGCAGGCTCTGGTCGTCAATCATTTCGTTGAAGACCGAGGTTCCCATGGACTCCATGCTCACCGTTGCTGCCGAGCTCGCGCCGCCGCTCATGGCCTCGGTCATGGCATTGGGCACCAGACGCACGGGCTTCTCGTCTCCCTTGCCCGCGCGATAGACAACCGGCGTTACGCCATAGCCGTACTGAATAGCGTTGACCTCTTTGTCGATGCCGTCGCCACCGGCATCGAGCCATGCCTTAAAGCTCGTCATGTCGTTGGACTTAACACTTGCAAACATATCCTTTACGGCCGTGACCACGGGAATCTTATCGGTTCCCCGAGCCTTGCCGTCGGCGCTGTCGTCGGACGAATCCACGTTTCCAGGCGAGCCATCATCCGCAGCCCCCTGCCCGCCCATCATGGATGACAGGTCGTAGTCCTGCTTGGAGATCGTAAGCGGGTAACTCGAGAGCGTATCCTCCTCGACCTTTTTGATGTAGTTGTTCACGCCATTGGAGAGCGCCAGGATTGCCGCAATACCGATAATTCCAATCGAACCTGCAAAGGCCGTCATGGCCGTACGGCCCTTTTTGGTCATAAGGTTTCGGGCAGAAAGCCCCAGCGCCGTCACAAAGCTCATCGAGGTTTTGCGTGTGGGCTTGGCTTCGCGACGCGCAGCCCCAGCGGCGTCAAAGGGATCGGAATCGTCGGTGATTTTGCCGTCCGCCAGGTTGACGATGCGCGTGGCGTATTGGTACGCCAGCTCGGGATTGTGCGTGACCATGATGACCAGGCGGTCGCGCGCAACCTCCTTGAGCAAGTCCATGACCTGCACAGACGTCGTTGAGTCCAGGGCGCCGGTCGGCTCGTCTGCCAACACGATCTCGGGATCGTTGATTAGGGCGCGGGCAATAGCTACGCGCTGCATCTGTCCGCCCGAAAGCTGGCTCGGGCGTTTGTTCACATGCTCGCCCAGACCGACCGACTCGAGCGCCTCGCGCGCACGCTGCCGGCGCTCGGCATGACCCACACCCGTAAGAGTAAGCGCCAGCTCCACGTTTTCCAAGATGGTCTGATGCGGAATGAGGTTATAGCTCTGGAACACAAAACCGATGCGGTTATTGCGGTAGGCGTCCCAGTCGCGGTCGCGGAAGTCCTTGGTCGAAATGCCATCGATCAGAAGGTCGCCCGAGTCAAAATGATCAAGCCCGCCAATGACGTTGAGCATCGTAGTTTTGCCCGAACCCGAAGGGCCCAGAATGGCCACGAACTCGTTATCGCGAAAGGCCAAGCTCACGCTATCGAGCGCCACCTGCGTAAACGACTGCGTGACGTACCTTTTGCAAATATCTTTGAGCTCCAGCATGGACGGCAACCTCTCCCGCGCAGGCGCACTCGCCCGCTCTCCCCCGCCGTTCGTATTCGACGCGTTTGTCCTACTCTATTCCCATTTTTTGCCGACACCAGTGAGGAATGTAGCGAACCGGGCAAAAACGAACGGGACGGCACGCCACACAGCGCACCGTCCCGCACACAACATCGACAATGTGACAAAGGGACTGTCCCTCTGTCACACTACGTGTACTCAGCCTTTACTGCTCGCTATTCGCAATCGCCTGGTCGATAAGCTTGTCGAGCGCCGCGCGCTGCTCGGCGGAGCTGATGGCGCCCACGATGGGCTCCCCTACGATGTTGCCGTTCTGGTCAATAACGTAGGTTGTCGGGAACGAGAACAGATTTGACGTAAACTTGCCGGCCTCGCTATCCGACTTGAACCAGATGTTCTTATATGTCACGCCCTTCTTGCTCAGCACGTCCTTGGCATCTGCAATCTCGTCCTTGTTGCCATCGAGCGTAAAGGAATTGACGCCCACGACCTGGCCACCCTTCTCGGCAAGCTCCTGATTCAGGTTCTCAAGATCGCCCAGCTCGCCCACGCACGGCTTGCAAGTGGTAAACCAAAAGTTCATAACGGTGACCTTGTTCTTAGAGAACAACTCGTCGCTGCTCACGTCGTTGCCGTCTAGGTCCTTGCCCGTAAAGCTAGGGAACTTCGTCGCCTCGCTCGAAGCATCGGCGCCAGCCGTCATGCCAGCGGCCGAAGCGTCAACGCTCTCGCCTGCGCTCGGCGTGCTTCCACAGCCGGGAAACTTCTTTTCCAGGCTCTCGAGCTTGTCCTCGATTTCCTTGATCTGCTGCGCGCCGGCCTTGAGCGTCTTGAGCTCATCTGCCGTAAACTCATCCTTGGCTCCGTCGATGGTCTTGAGCAGGAAGTCGCCGTAATTGCTGCCGTCCTCAATCATTGTCGACTCTTTATTTGCTGCATTGAATACCTTTTCCCACAGCGCATTATCGCTCGAAAGGATATCGTTCTCTTTTTGCATGAGCTTCGCATACAGCTCGGCGGCCTCATCGGCGTTGGCCGGCTCTTGCGCAATGAGCTCCGCGATCTTAGGATCGGAGCCCGTAAATTCGCTCGCGTTGCCACCGGGCGCCGAACACGCCACAAGACACAAGGCCAGCACCGGCACCATAAACAGGGCCGCAATCTTAGAAAGCTTCATGGTCATTCCTCCGTTTTGTCGAAGCTTGTTTTACTTTTTTTCGGCGGTCAGGGGGAGCTTTTCTGCCGACACATCCAGGCCATAGCGATAGCTGATGGCATCGACGGGACAGGCCCCGATGCACTTTCCGCACCGGATACATTCGGCATGATTGGGCGCGCGGACCACATCAACGTCCATCTGACAAACCTTTGAACACTTGCCGCACGAGACGCATTTGCATGTATCGACCCGAATCCCCAGTAAGGACACCTTATTCATGAGCGCATAGAATGCGCCGAGCGGACAAATCCATTTGCAGAAGGGGCGATAGAACAAAACGCTCAGCACTACCACGGCAATGAGAACGACGAGTTTCCAGGTAAAGAGCTGCCCCAGCGCAGATCGAATGCCGGCGTTGGCAATGGCCAGCGGAATGGCACCCTCGAGCACGCCCTGCGGACAGACGTATTTGCAAAAGAACGGATCGCCCATCCCCACATCGTTGACCACCAGCACAGGCAGCAATACCACAGCAAACAGCAGCACAACGTATTTGATATACGTAAGCGCCTTGAGCCTTTTTGTCGAAAGCTTTTTGCCGGGAATCTTGTGAAGCAGCTCCTGTAGCCAGCCAAACGGGCACAGAAAGCCGCATACAAATCGTCCCAGCAGCACGCCGAGCAGAATGAGCGTACCGGTGACGTAGTAAGAAAAGTTAAACTTGGATGAACCCACCACCGATTGGAACGACCCAATGGGGCATGCACCCGATGCCGCGGGGCACGAATAGCAGTTAAGCCCAGGAACGCAGACTGTTTTTCCCGCACCCTGATAGATACTGCCTTTGGCAAAGTTTGGCAGGTGAATGTTGGTGACGAGCGTCGCCGCCGCCTGAATGAATCCGCGAAATCGGGCCAAAACATGCGACGCAGTGTTTTCTCTTTTATCCAATTCCGATACACTCCAAGCACAGCCTAATCGCTTTGGCCAGCACGGCATCCGCCTCGCCACGCATAACGCCAAAGCACACCATGGCAATTCCGACGATCAACAAAGCGACCTGTACCACGGGTTTTACCGCTTTGAACAACCTGACCACTCCTTTCGTTACGCGACCATTGGACCATATCGACCATAAAATCCGTGTTAAGCGCGATTTGGAATGTGCAAGGAGACTGTTATGCGTATTTTGATCGTCGAAGACGAGCGAGCACTGTGCGACACCATCGCACGCAGCTTGCGAAACCTGGCATACAGCGTCGACTGCTGCCACGATGGGCAGGAGGCGCTCGACCTGCTGGGCGTCGAAGTCTTTGACCTCGTGGTGCTCGACCTCAATCTTCCCCGTATCGACGGCATGACCGTGCTCAGGGAACTTAGGAAAACCGACTGCGAGACCAAGGTGCTGATTCTGTCCGCGCGTGGCGAAGTATCCGATAAAGTCGCTGGACTCGATGCCGGCGCCAACGATTACCTTACCAAGCCGTTTCATCTGGACGAGCTTGCGGCAAGGATCCGCAGCCTTACCCTCAGGCGTTTCGCACAAAGCGACATAGTATTAACCTGCGGAAAGCTCAGCTTTGACACCAAGGCGCGCATCGCCTCCGTGGACAGTGAGGCTCTATCTCTTACACGCAAGGAAACGGGAATCCTGGAATACCTGATGCTTAATCAGGGGCGGCCGGTAAGCCAAGAGGAGCTTATCGAACACGTCTGGGATAGCACCGTAAACAGCTTTAGCAACGCAACCCGCGTTCACATCTCGTCGCTCCGAAAAAAGTTGCGCAGCGCTTTGGGATACGACCCGATTCGCAATCGGATTGGAGAGGGCTACGTTATGGAGGATGGCGAATGAAAAGGCTTTCGCTGCAATGGCGCATAACGATCATGACGGCACTGTTAACGTGTGCGGCGTGCGTGCTAACGAACTGTTTGGTCGGCTATACGGGTATGCGCTACATGGATGCCATCGGCAGCGACATCTCGGCCTTTAACGCTGCCGGTGTGGATTCGCCCCAGGCGTTTGACCCAACAAAAACAGCCCTCGATGACGAGGTCACGATCGTTGTAAACGACGCACAGGAATCTTTTGGCGCGACAGCCTGGTGCATCACGGCTGGAATCACGCTACTTGGCGGCGTGCTGGCATACTTTGTGAGCGGCCGCGCGCTCAAGCCGCTACGGGTTTTTGCCGCCCAGGTAGAGCGCGTGCAGCCTGACAACCTAAGCGAAATCAGACTCAGCGAAGATGTGCCCGCCGAGCTACAACGATGCAGCGCCTCTTTCAACGACATGATCGCCCGTCTTGGCGAAGGGTTCTCTGCACAGCGTCAGTTTACCGGCAACGCCGCACACGAGCTGCGCACCCCGCTCGCCCTTATGCAAGCGCAGATTGAACTGTTTGTCTCCGAGCACCCCACATCGCAACCTCAAACAGCCGAGCTGCTCGGCCTGCTACAAGAACAAACCGAGCGGATGTCGCGAATGACCAAGGTACTGCTTGAGATGAGTGAGCTCCGCAGCGTTCCCTGCGAGGACGATATTGAGCTTGGCCCCCTGTCCGAAGAAGTCCTCACCGACCTTGCTCCACTTGCCGAGCATAAAGACATCGTCCTCAATTGCAGCGGAAACGCCCTGATAGTCGGAAGCGACACGCTCCTCTATCGGCTGGTGTTTAACCTGGTCGAAAATGCCATCCGTTACAGCCGCTCCAGCTCGACTGTCAACGTCTCCATCTGCGACAACGACAGCCACGTGTTCCTGCGAGTCGAGGACCAGGGCCCGGGAATACCCAAGCAGTACCGTGAGAGCATCTTCCAGCCATTCTTTCGCCTGGATAAATCCCGCAGCAGGGCATACGGCGGCGCAGGACTCGGGCTAGCGCTTGTTTGGGAGATTGCAGCACTGCACGGCGGCACGGTTGAGGTCGAAGCAAGTTCCAAGAACGGGACCACCATGCTCGCGACCCTTCCAAAACGGACCGCAGCGTAAATCGAACAGTAAAACGAGAGGGGTCCCGCACACGTTTGCGCGGGACCCCTCTCTGTCAATGCAATTCGCCCAAAAGAGTAGAAACTTACTCCCACTCCACCGTGCCGACAGGCTTGGGGGTCAGGTCGTAGCAGACGCGGCAGATGCCGGGAACCTCGGCGGTGACGCGAGCGGTGATGCGCTTGAGCAGCGCCCAGTCGAGCTCGGGCACCTCGGCGGTCATGACATCGACGGTGTTGATGCAGCGAATGATGCAGGGCCAGTCGTAGGCGCGCTTGCCCTCGCGCACGCCGGTGGCACGGAAATCGGGCACGACGGCAAAGTACTGCCAAATGGTCAGGCCGGCCTTGTCGATCTCCTCGCGCACGATGGCGTCTGCCTCGCGCAGCGCCTCGAGACGGTCGCGGGTAATGGCACCAAGGCAGCGAACGCCCAGGCCGGGGCCGGGGAACGGCTGGCGCTCGACCATGTTCTCGGGCAGACCGAGCTCGCGGCCGACAACGCGGACCTCGTCCTTGTACAGCAGCTTGACGGGCTCGCAGAGCTCAAACTGCAGATCCTCGGGCAGACCGCCCACGTTATGGTGGGCCTTTACGCCATCCTTGGACTCCAGAATGTCGGGATAGATGGTGCCCTGGGCAAGGAAGCTGACCTCGTCGCCAACCTTGCGGGCCTCCTCCTCAAACACGCGGATGAACTCAGCACCGATAATCTTGCGCTTGGCCTCGGGCTCGTCCACGTCGACGAGCTTGTCCAGGAAGCGATCGGTAGCGTCCACGTAGACCAGGTTGGCATTCATCTGGTTCTTAAAGACGTCGACAACCTGCTCGCTCTCGCCCTTGCGCATGAGGCCGTGGTTCACATGCACGCAAATGAGCTGCTTGCCGATTGCCTTGATGAGCAACGCCGCGACAACTGAGCTGTCAACGCCGCCGGAAAGGGCCAGCAGGACCTTCTTGTCACCGATCTGCTCACGGATTGCGGTGACCTGCTCGTCGATGAACGCCTGGGCAAGTTCGGGAGTGGTGATACGCACCATGTCGTCGGGACGCTTGTTGGGATCCATGCAGAGCTCCTTTTCGGTTCGATGGAAATGCGTTGCACATATGCAAACGCACCGTCATATGACCTCATTATATGCAGAACGAGATCCATTTCCTATCGCTCCCATGGATCTTTTTGCAGGGGCGGCAATATTTATTTATCCCGAGGTCAGCTAGGCTTCGATAACCACTTCAGAGGCGGCATCGGTAAACTTACCGTTTATACGCTCGGCACACTTGTAAGCAATACGCGCTAACATCCAGCGCTCAAATGACGGGGTACAATGGCTGCTACTGTTGCCAGCTGTTGGGAGATGGAAGATGGACTGCGAAGGCTGCTCGCGCGTTCCCATGCCGTTAATGTGCACCGCCTTTGCGCCGGGACATCTGGACACTGCGGTCGCCGGCATCGCCGACACCGATTCGCGCGCTATTGCCACGGCAGAAGCGCTGTACTTTCGCGGACAGGCTGCCCTCGCCGCCGAGACGGCACGCCCCTATCTTGACGTCACCGATCCCGCACTGCGCTATTCCGCATGTTTCATCTGCGGATATGCCAGTCTGTCGCTCAACCATATCGCCGATGCTCGCCGGTGCCTTGCGGGCATTCTCGATGCGCCGGCCGAAGGGGAATCCCCCGCCACCCGCGCCGTCCACATATTGTTCGCCTCGGCGGCAAGCGTCCTACTTCACCTGCCGTCCCCCTATTCTGCCAATGAGTTCTATCCGTTCGCAGCGCATCTGCCCGAAGGTCTGCGCCTGTTCGCCAGCTACGTGATGGCGCACGCCCTGTATCTGCGCGGCGAATATGGCCGCAGCCTCGGCATGGCAGAAAACGCCTTGGTCATGAAGCAGGGAAGCTATCCCATATCGGAGCTGTTCCTGCACCTGTCGGCTTCTATGGCATGCATGAGCCTCAAGGATATCGACGCCGCAAAGGCGCATTTTGGAGCCGCTTGGGACATAGCGCGTCCCGATGGCCTTATTGAACTCATCGGCGAGCACCACGGCCTCTTGCAGGGGCTCATCGAGGCATGCCTAAAACAGCAATACCCTGACGATTTCACACGCATCATCGAGATCACGTACCGCTTTAGCTACGGATGGCGACGCATCCACAACCCCGACTCGGGCGAAGACGTGGCCGATGATCTAACCACCACGGAATTCACCATGGCTATGCTCGCCTGTCGCGGATGGACTAACGCCGAAATCGCACGCCATATGGGCGTATCGCCGGGCACCGTTAAAAACCGCCTGTCCGGCGTGTATGCAAAGCTTGGCATCGGAACTCGCGCCGAGTTGGTCGCGCATATGTTGCGCTAGCGACCAAACTGTCAAACGCATCAAACGTGCTCCGGCGTCCCCTCACATTCGCATGCTCAAATTGGACATTTTGCTCCTCGAACGGCACTACCGCGACAGGGCACCTTCTCGCATAATTTGATTATTTCCACCGATGTTCTCGGGATGGGAGCCAAAGATGCTTGATCGCCGTTCGTTACTTGTTGCCGGAGCGTCCTCGCTGGTGAGCATTATGTTGCCGCGCGTGCCGGGTACCTCAAACGCCTTCATACTGCCGTTCACGCCCACCGAAGCGTTTGCCGACGAAGAAGACCCCTTCAAGGTGCTCGTGCTCTCGCGCACCATGTTCGGCGTGGTGGTGGTCGATGTCGCCAACAAGATGAACCCCATCGCAGGCGCCCAGGTCACGCTGACGTCGCGCTATGCCGCGGGCAAACAGCTCACCGCCACCACCGATGACGAAGGTACGGCGATCTTTGAGATTGCCCCGCTTTCGGAAGGCTACGTGGACGAGGCGACGCTCCTTGACGCGTACGACTTCAACGGCGGCATCTCCATCAGCATGCCGGGCTACCGCGATGTCGAGATCCCCCTCGCGCGCATCCAGGGCGGCACCGCCATTACCGCGCCCACGCGTCCGCTCTCCGACGGGGAGCCGTACTTTCGCCAGCTTACGTTCGACGAGTGGGACATCCAGTACGCCGACGCCACGTTCATGGCGATGCCCAAAGACGATGCAGCAAATGCGCAGCCCGATACGCATACCTTTGCCGTACAGGCCCACCTGCCGCAGGGCGGGCAGGCAACGCTGCACATCAATAAGGTAATGCCCGCCGTGGGCAGCTCACCCGAAACCGTCACGCAGATTGGCCAGGTCAAGGCCAGCGCAACGGGTGCGGATAATCTGGCGACGTTCACGCTCGAAGACAAGTTCCTCGATGCGGCGTCGGGTATTCTGGAAGAAGGATGCAAACTGCACTTTGTGCTCGACTATCAGGGCAAAACCTACACGCTCTCCCCCCCATGGCCGTTGCCACCGCACCGGCTTCCAAGGCTGAATCGGGCTCGACCACCATCATCCCCACCACCATGGATCAAGAGGTCACTCCGTTCGATTTCCCCGCGGCGTTTCCCGGTATCGGCGGTAACAAGTTCACCTGCTGGATGCCCACGTTTCCGATCCTCTTCGATTTCTCGTTTGCCGGGTACGTGTTGTTTGGCGGAGGATACAAACCGGCCAGCTACATAAACGATTCGGGCAACCCTGATCCGGAGTACTGGAAGAAGTCGCCGCGCGAATCGGGCGCCAAGCAGGCAAACCGCTACCTCGACGAGATGGAGGGGAAGTGGAACCAATACAAGAGCATGAGCGCCGGCTCGGGCACCGATCCAAGAAACACCAAGCTCCTTCGTCACCATTGCACGCCGCTGTTCACGATGGATATCGCAACACAGGTGTACGGATCGCTTGCCTACGACTGGGTAGGCAAAACTTGGGGCGATAACAACGATCCGGCGTTCGGCAATATTAAGGCCCTCTTCCAAGTAAAAACCGACCTCAACTGGACCGAGCAGTTCACCTTGGGCCCGGTGCCGTTTTTCCTAAACGTCAACCCTTGGGTGCTGGCGAAGCTGGCGCTCGCCGTAGGCGCCCACACGCACGGCAGCGGTGCGGCGTTCTTCAAAAACATTTCGCTCGACTATTCCAATACGTCGGGATCGTTCACCATCCAGATCGGGCTTGCCGTCACCTTTGGAGCCGGCGTTGCAGGCGTCGCTTCGTCCGCCGTGCGCGGTGCCGCATCCCTCACACTGTTCATTGGGTACGAGAAGGCGGACGGCCACCAGCTTCCGCGGCTGCGCGTGGGTGCAGACGTCGATGTCGACGTGATACTCCAGTTCATCATGTTCAAGTGGACCACCAAGGCCTGGTCGGGGTCGTGGCCCACACTCGCCGATTCGTGGAACATATCGGTCAACAACAGCGACCAGCATGTGCTCCAGCGCTCTGAGCTAGCGCTGGGCGGAGACACGCCTTATACGTTGGATGCCTGCTTTGGCGCGACCGGCAATGCCGAGTCGGGCGGCGTAGCACAGTTTATCGCGTCGGCCACCATCGTCACCAATGCCGAGCTGCTCGCATGCGCCGAGGTTGCAGCCACCGCCATCAACGTCGCGCCGGTCGTGCGCGACTGGGAGCAAACGGTCACACGCATTGAGCTCGACGCAGATGCAGAGAGCAATGACACGGGACAGGTCGAGCATTTCGTCCACGCTCTGATGGAGAATGACGAAAATGCCGCGCCGATGTATAAGTACACCTACATCGGCCAGGCGATGAACGCCGTTGCGGACTCGAACGCCAATTCTGCCGGCGTGTCGGAGGACGAGCGAGGCGGCATAAAGCCCTCGAGCGACAACGTGCTGTTTACTGGCGTGCTCAGCGAAGCTCACATGAAATTTGCGGAGATAGCCGGCACGGAATGCCTGTTCCGTATCGCTTCGGTGCGCTACGGCGAGGATGGCCGTTCGCGCCTGGTGGTACACACGAAGGCAAACGGCGCGTGGTCCGCTCCTATGCCGGTCGACTTCCCCCTGGGCTTTGGCGAGGGCGACGTGGAGCGTGGCGGCACGTTCGATTACGACTTCGACGTGGTGGAATTTACGGACGGGAGAGGAAACCAAGACGCCTACGTATTGCTGGTCTCGGGAGAGCGACCCGAAGGCGACACAACACGGTTCGATACGGCAAGCACGGCAGGCATACTGTCCGTTGTGCGCCTGCGCATAAGCAATAGCGAAGTTCGCGTAGTGTCGCACACGTCATGGCGCAGCATCTCGCGCGGCCGCCTGCAGGAGGATGGCTACCATTGCCTGCAGTGTCCGCGCATCACGGTGGGCAAAACGCTGGTCGACGGACGCCTGTCGGGTGCCTACCTCCACCGCCGCGGAACCACCGCAGAGAAGGCGCTCGGCAGCGAGGCCGAGGCTGCGCTGGAGTGCTTTACCCTGTGGTCGGACGTTTCGGGCGACAGCCTGACGTTCCGCCAAGTTCTCCGCTTTCCGCAAGCACCATCGAGCATCGAGCTTGGCGCGCCCGAAAATATCAACGGCAAAATGGTGATGCCCGTTGCGTTCGAGACCGCAGACGGTTGCGGCTGCGCATCGTACGCCGTGATTGGCCAGTCCATTGCGGGCTGGGGCGTTATACCACCAGACGCCACGGTACCCCATGCGGTGCCGTGGCCACAACATTCGGGCTTTTTGGCCACTGTCAACGAGCAGCTGCAGCATATTACTTGGACGCGAGGCGCATCGGCATTTGCAACGCAGCCCGTGGGTGCCGCAGGCTGTGGCCCGGCGTCGTTTAGCGTAAGCAACAACGGCAGGTGCGTGCTCTATGTAGAGAACACCGATGGCAAGGTGGGACAAACCTACGACGAAGAAGGCAACCCGGTAGCAGTGATGGGCAAGCACTTCCGCATCTTCGCCAGCACCTTGGCAGGCGATCTGTTCACGGAGCCGTTCGTGATGTGCGAGCTGGACCATCCCGTCGATCAGATAACGACATTTTTGACGTCGGGAGGCATGCTCTCCGCGCTCGCCACGCACATTGTGAGCGCGGAGAAGAGCGAGGCAGAGCTGCACGGCATCGAAGTGCCCTTGGTGGCGTGTGCCACTCCGACGGGCGCGGTCGCTACCTCAGGCGCGGTGGTGCCCGGAGCAGCAGGCGAATCCTTCATGGTCACGGTGCGAAACGACGGTAACACCCTGCTGACCGCCGGCACGATCGATCTGTACCGAGAGGGCTCCAGCCAGCCGTTCTCCAGCGCATCCATCGGATTCGGAGCGAACGCGCGCATGGCTTCGATCTACGATCCAGAGCTTGCCGAGGATACTTCGGCCAACGACATGGCGCACGTGAAGTACGCGCTCGAGACGCTGGGGACGCGTTTTGCAACGCACCCGCTGGTAGCCGACAACGGCAACGCCGTGCTGGCACCGGGTTGCACGGCACAGTTCCGTATGAGCTTCGCCATCCCCGAGAGTTGGAGCGACGAAGTGGGCAAACGCGTAACGCTGTATGCGAAGGCGCGTAATCTGGTGGCGCTCGATCCCGTAACGCTCGAGGAAATTCGACCGGGCGCAAACTCGGCGCTGGGTGCCGTACTGCACGAGCTTCATGTGTCCGACGCGGCATGCGAACGCTCAGAAGTTCAGGTCGGCGTATGCGACAGCGCGGATACGACAGGACTTCACGACGCCCCGATGACGGTCGACGGCGATAGCGGCACGAGTGGAGATGGCTCCGGCGGAAGCAGCTCCGGTGGCGGCAGTGGATCTGGCAGCGGCAAGGATCACGGCAATAACAAGCGCTCCGGAAAAGCGGGCGCGCTTGCGGGCACGGGCGATGTCAACGCTCCCCTTACGGCAGCCGCAGCAGCACTCGCCGCAGCTGGTGCCGGCCTTGTCGCCTACAGCACCCGCCGCACGGCACTCGAAAAAGACACCGCCAATGAGGTCAATTCGGATAGGTCTCGCTAGCTCCTAGTTACTTTTGTGAGAGACGCCGACTCGGCTCATCGAACATCAAATGGGCTGGTTCTGGATACCCAGAGCCAGCCCATTACGCATTAGCTATCGTCAGTGGAGTCGAGTTCTGCCTCGAGCTTGGCACGCCGTCTTTTCGCCAACAATCCGCACGACACGTCTTCGACAACGTATCCAACCGCAAACGCAGCAAGACACATTCGGCCGTCTTCAAACTTACTCGGACAAAACCGACTCGGATTTGTCCGAGTAAACGCTGTTCCACCAAATGCCGAACGATTGTTCGATGGATTTCGTGTTGGTGGAATCGCCTATGGGCTGGGCTATGCTACCTTGACTATCTATATGACTTAAACGCAGCAAAGGAGCACCGAGAGAGCGAGTATGGCAAAAAACATCGCAAATTATGGTAACGACAGTATCCGCCAGCTCAAGGACGAGGAGCGCGTACGCCTGCGCCCCGCCGTCATCTTTGGCTCGGACGGGCTCGACGGCTGCGCGCATGCCGCCTTCGAGATCCTGTCCAACGCCGTTGACGAGGCGCGCCAGGGCTACGGCAAGCTCATCACCCTTACCGCCTTTCGCGATGGCTCTATCCAGGTAGAGGACAATGGCCGTGGCTGCCCGCTCGACTGGAACCCCTCCGAGAAGCGCTTTAACTGGGAGCTCGTCTTTTGCGAGCTCTACGCCGGCGGCAAATACAATAACAACCAGGGCGGCGACTACGACTTCTCGCTCGGTACCAACGGCCTGGGCTCGTGCGCGACCCAGTACGCCTCCGAGTACATGGACGTCACGGTTTGGCGCGATGGCAACAAGTACTCCCTGCACTTTAAGAAGGGCAAGGTTGTCGGCGCCAAGAAGAAGGCACTCGAGATTGAGCCCAGCGACGAGAACCGCACCGGCACCACCATCAAGTGGCGCCCCGATCTTGAGGTCTTTACCTCGATCAGCATTCCCCACGACTGGTATCGCGAGACCATGCGCCGCCAGGCCGTGGTCAACGCCAACGTGACCTTCCGCCTGCGCATCGAGGGCGACGATGGCGAGTTTTCCGAAGAGGATTTTTGCTATCCCAAGGGCATCGAAGACTACGTGCTCGAGAAGGTCGGTACCGACTACCTCACCGAGCCTTTCTTTATCGAGGCCGACCGTCGAGGTCGCGACCGCGAGGACCTGCCCGACTACAACGTGAAGATTACCGCGTGCATGTGCTTCTCGCGCACCTTCATGATGCAGGAGTACTACCACAACTCATCGTGGCTCGAGAACGGTGGCTCACCCGAGAAGGCCGCCCGCAGTGCTCTGACCAGTGCCATCGATGCTTACATTAAGCAACAGGGCAAGTACAACAAAAACGAGAGCGGCATCAAATGGCAGGACGTCCAGGACTGCCTGGTGCTGGTGACCAACTGCTTCTCCACCCAGACGTCCTATGAAAACCAGACTAAGAAGGCCATCAACAACCGCTTTATCCAGCAGGCCATGACGGCATTCTTTAAGGAGCGCCTCTCGACCTACTTGATCGAGAACAAAGATGCCGCCAACAAGATCATGGAGCAGGTGCTCATCAACAAGCGCTCGCGCGAGAACGCCGAAAAGACACGCCAGAGCATCAAGACCAACCTACAGCAGAAGACCGACATGGCCAACCGCGTGCAGAAGTTCATCGACTGCCGCTCCAAGGACAAGAGCCGCCGCGAGATCTACATCGTAGAGGGCGACTCGGCAGCAGGCGCCATCCGCACGTCGCGCGATGCCGAGTTCCAGGGTGTTATGCCCGTCCGCGGCAAGATCCTCAACTGCCTGAAGGAAGACTATCCGCGCATCTTTAAGTCCGACATCATCATGGACCTCATGCGCGTGCTGGGCTGCGGCGTGGAGATCAAGGACAAGCGCATCAAGAACCTTGGCGCCTTTGACCTGGACAACCTCAACTGGAACAAAGTCATCATCTGTACGGACGCCGACGTCGACGGTTATCACATCCGCACGCTTGTGCTCACCATGCTCTACCGCCTGGTGCCCACGCTTATCGACGAGGGTTACGTGTATATCGCCGAGTCGCCGCTCTACGAGATCAACTGCAAAGAAAAGACCTACTTTGCCTACACCGAGCTCGAGAAGAACGGCATCCTCAAGGAGATCGGCGACCAAAAGTGCTCGATCAACCGCTCCAAGGGTCTTGGTGAGAACGACCCGGACATGATGTGGCTCACCACCATGAACCCCGAGACGCGCCGCCTGATCAAGGTGGAGCCTGAGGACGTCACCAAGATGGAGACCATGTTCAACCTGTTGCTGGGCAACGACGAGGCGGGCCGCAAGCGCCATATCTCCGAGCACGGCAAGGAGTACCTGGACCAGCTGGACCTGCAATAGCAGCAAATCGATAACGACGGCCCATAAGAAGTTCAAGAGGAAATCGTGGCAAAGAAGAAGACGAAGAACCAGCCCAAGAAAAAGCAGGTCAACGCCGAGAACGTCATCGGCCTGCACTCCGAGGTCACCGACCAGCCGATCACGCAGACGCTCGAAGTCAACTACATGCCCTACGCCATGAGCGTCAACGTCTCGCGTGCGTTCCCCGAGATCGACGGCTTTAAGCCCTCGCACCGCAAGCTGCTCTACACCATGTACAAGATGGGTCTGCTCAAGGGCGAGCGCCAGAAGAGCGCCAACATCGTGGGTCAGACCATGAAGCTCAACCCGCACGGCGATGCCGCAATCTACGAGACGATGGTGCGTCTAGCCACCGGTAACGAAGCGCTGCTCGCCCCCTTTGTGGAGTCGAAGGGCAACTTTGGCAAGTACTATTCGGGCGACCTGAGCTACGCCGCCTCGCGTTATACCGAGGCCAAGCTCTCCCCCATCAGCGCCGAGATCTTTAAGGACATCGACAAGGACCCGGTCGACTTCGTTGACAGCTACGACGGCGCCATGAAGGAGCCGCGCCTGCTGCCCACCACGTTCCCCAATATTCTGGTTTCGGCCAACAAAGGCATCGGCGTCGCCATGGCGTCCGACATCTGCGGTTTCAACCTCAACGAGGTCTGCACCGCCACCATGCATTACCTGCAGGATCCCGACTGCGACCTGCTCGAGTACATGCCCATGCCCGACTTCTCGACCGGCGGCGAGATCATCTACCGCCGCGAGGAGATGGAGAAGATCATCGAGACCGGTCTTGGCAGCTTCCAGATCCGTTCCCGCTGGCGCTGGATTCCCGAAGAGCGCATCATCGAGGTCTACGAGATCCCCTACACCACCAAGACCGATGTCATCATCGAGCGCATCGTCAAGCTCTCCAAGGAGGGCAAGGTCAAGGAGATTGCCGACATCCGCGACGAGACCGATCTTTCGGGCCTGCGCATCGCCATCGACCTTAAGCGCGGCGTCGACCCCGACAAGCTCATGGCCAAGCTCTATCGCTCGACCACGCTGCAGGATTCGTTCTCGTGCAACTTCAACGTGCTCGTCGACGGCTATCCCCGTGTTATGGGCGTGCGCCAGATTCTGCACGAGTGGGTCAAATGGCGTATTGAGTCCACGCGTCGCCGCATTAACTTTGACCTGGGCAAAAAGTCCGAGCGCCTGCACCTGCTGCACGGCCTCGAGGCAATCTTGCTCGACATCGACAAGGCCATCGCCATCATCCGCGGCACCAAGCTCGAAGCCGAGGTCGTGCCCAATCTTATGAAGGGTTTCGACATCGACGAGACCCAGGCCGAGTTTGTTGCCGAGCTCAAGCTTCGCAACATCAACGAGGAGTACATCCTCAACCGCACCAAGGACATCGCCAAGCTTGAGGGCGAAATTGCCGAGCTGGAGGAGATTCTCTCGAGCGAAGACAACATCAAGAAGGTCATCAGCGACGAGTTGGCTGCGGTCAACAAGAAATATGTGATGCCGCGTCGCACGGGCAGGATCGAGCCCCATGAGGTCATCGAGGTGAGCTTGGAACCCGAGGTCGAGGAGTACCCGGTCACCATCATGCTCTCGCGCGATGGCTACCTTAAGAAGATGACGGACCGCGTACTCAAGAAGGCGACCACGCTCAAGTACAAGGACGGCGACAAACCCTTTATCGAGTTCCCGTCCTCCAACACCCACGAGCTGCTGGTCTTTACCAACAAGAGCCAGGTGTACAAGTGCAAGGTTGCGGCGTTTGAGGACACCAAGTCGGCCCAGCTGGGCTCGTACCTGCCGACCGATCTTGAGATGGAACCCGACGAGGGTGTCATCTGGGTCATCGACCCCGAGGACTACAAGGCCGACGTGCTGTTTGTCTTTGAGAACGGTCGTGTGGTGCGCGTCGCACTTGCCGGATACGTTACCAAGACCAACCGCAAGCGCCTTAAGAACGCCATCTACGGCGGCAGCAAACTGCTGTATGCCCAGGTGCTCAAGGAAGATCGCGATATTGCACTGGTCTCGAGCGACTATCGCCTGATGAACTTCAACACGTCGTTGCTCAAGACCAAGACGACCACCAACACGCAGGGCGTCCAGGCCTTCACGGCAAAGAAGGGCCGCTCGGTCACCACGGTCGGCACGACCGAGGAGATTCTTGGCGCCGGCGTCTCGGCCGAGAAGTTCACCGCGCAGAGCCTCCCCTCTGCCGGTGCCCTCATGAAAGAGAACGATATGCCGAGTTTGTTTGATTAACAGCCGTCTGGCCGGTTCCGACAGCCCAGCCCCCTTGAAACGCAGCAAGGCCCGAATGGTTCAAATGAACCTTTCGGGCCTTGTTCGTTATTGGAAATGCGCGCTAGGCAAGCTTGCGGGCGAGCTCTCGCACCTCTTCCAGCTTGAGCGAGGAGGCCATGCTGTCGCGCTCGGTCATGCCGCTAATGGTGACAATGCCCTGGTCCGCCCACTTGCAGTACGCGCAGGCCGACTTGTACATAGCGATCGCCGCATCATAGACGCCCTCGCTGTGGCTATCGAGCAAAAGGGCCGTCTTGGTGAACGGGAAACCCGTGACACCGAAGGCGTACAGGCGGTCGATGGCGGCCTTCTCCTGCGCGGTGATATCAAACCAGTAGATAGGCGAGGCGAAGACGACCATATCTGCGTCTTTCAGCGACTCAATCACGTTGGCCATGTCATCCTTCTGCACGCAAGTGCCCTCGTGGGCGAAGCAATACTGACACCCCAGGCAACCAGCGATTTTCTTGCCGGCAACACGGATGACCTCGACCGTATGGCCGGCCTCGCGCGCGGTCTCGGCAAACGCCTCGACCATGGTGTCGGTATTGGCGCCCCTGCGCGGGCTACCACTCAATACAACGATATTCATAGAAATCTCCCTCCCTTATGCCGCAGGCGCGCGGCACACATTTTGTTGTAACCAAAACGGATGGAGCTATTCAGTCGTCTGCAGGCCACATCTCTTGTTCGTGTTCTCTAGACAAGGCGCAAACGGTGCTGCACCCCCCCTGTCGCGCTATATCCCTACGCAGTGTTCAGAACCCCTGCTCACCGAGCAGCACCGCGCGAGGTCCAGCACGAGTACGCCTTCCCGGGTACAGGTCTCATGCCCTATGCGGGAGATGAGGACCTTCGGGAACACGTCCCCGATGGGCAGAAGCGACGCGAGCTCCCCCTCAAGCATCAAGTTGATGCTCATATCGCCTCTCACATACGCTCTCCTTCCCGGTTTCGAAACTCGAATTGATTTAAAGTTTCGAAACCGGGAAGGCAATATACAAAAGGATGTGTCGAGGAACGAATCCCAGCCACGTCATGTCGGCAGCGATGAAGGGCGCATCCGCGCGTGCTACAATGCGGCCACCAGAGATGAAAACACAGTCCCCGTCGGGTAGTCGTGGGCGTGCGGGAGTCCGCATCAGTAACCTGCCTCCTTGGTTGTCCCTTCTCTGCATGG